>NZ_LIPN01000677.1 GCF_001418325.1 Streptomyces atriruber
GTCCCGGTCCACGGATCCGGGCGGGGCGGCCGCGCGCAGGCCGTCCGCGAAGTAGGCGGCCACCGCGGTGACCTGGAGGCCCTCGTCCGCATCCCGGAGGGAACCGTCCAGGTCGGCCGTGTCGATGCGGCCCGACTCCTCGTGCGGAGCGCGGCTCTTCGGGTCGAGCCAGCGCACGTTCGCCGTGGCCAGATGGCCGTCCGCGCCCGGCTTGGCCCGCACCGCGTACAGCGCCGTCACCGTGTGGCCGGGGCCGATCTCCCCGCCGTCCACGGAGTCGTCGCGGAAGTCGTCGTCGGCGACCGCCCGGTTGTCGTACCCGATGAGCCGGAACCGCTCGACGGTCTCCGGGTCGAAGGAGACCTGCGCCTTCGCGTCGCGGGCCCGCAGCTCGATGTGGGCGGGGAGCTGCTCGCAGAAGACCTCGCGCGCGTCCTCCTCGTTCGAGACGTACGTGGTGTGGCCGTCGCCCTTGTCGGCGAGCCGCTCCATCAGGGCATCGCCGTAGTCGCTGCCGACGCCGACTCCGAAGAGGGTGATGCCGTGCTCGCGGCGGGCGTCGGAGATCCGGTCCAGGATGCCGTCCGCGCTGGTCTCGCCCGTGTTGGCGAGGGCGTCGGAGAGCAGGACGACCCGGTTGGTGGCGCCCTCCTTCCGGCCGCGCACCGCGGTGTCGTAGCCGGTGGTGATGCCCGCTTCGAGGTTGGTGGACCGGGTGGGCTCCAGGCCCTCGATGGCCCGGTGCACACGGGCGCGGCCGTCCCCGGCGTGCCCGGTGTCTTCGGTGTCCCTGGTGTCTTCGGTGGCTCCGAGGCGCGTCATCGGCAGCACCGTCTTCGCCGTGTCGCTGAAGGTGACCAGCGCGATCGAGTCGTCGGGGCGCAGCCGGTCGGCCATGAGGCCGAGGGACTGCTTCACGAGGTCGAGGCGGCCCGGCTCCGCCATGGATCCGGACACGTCGATGACGAAGGTGAGGGCGGCGGGCGGACGTTCGGTTCCGCCCGGTTCGCCGCGGGTGGCGAGCCCGACCCGGACCAGCGACCAGCCGTCGTCGTCCGTGCGGGCGCCGTCCACGCTCACCGAGAAGCCGTCGCCGTCGGGCCGCGGGTAGTCCTGGCGGAAGCTGTTGACGAACTCCTCGGGGCGGACCGTCGACGGGTCGGGCAGGCGGCCTTCGGCGAGGGTGCGGCGCGCGAAGCCGTACGAGGCGGTGTCGACGTCCAGGGCGAAGGTGGAGCGGTAGTCGGGCGCGTACTCCCGACGGTCGTCGCCGTCCCGTCGCTCGCCGGGCGCCGCGCTGCCGCCGTCCGGCCGACCGGGCGCGGGCATCGGCGCGCTGTCGCGCCGCGCGCCGCCGTCGCCGGTGGCCCGCTCGACGTCGCTCCCGCCGCCGGAGCATCCGGTGAGCGCGATCCCTCCCGCCACGGCCACGGCGAGCAGCCCCTGCCGCATCCTCCGGGCCCGCGGTTCGGT
>NZ_LIPN01000678.1 GCF_001418325.1 Streptomyces atriruber
CCTTCGCCCTCCCCACCCGCTCGAACCACTTCGGGCACGTGTCCACCGCCCGCAGCCGCCGCTTGCCCGGCACCGGGTTCTCCTCCACGTAGCCCTGGCGGACCACTTGGATGCCCCGCACCACCCCCACCGTCGACGGCCACTTCCCGCCGTGCCGCTCCACCGAGAGCAGCCCCGTCAACAGCGCCCGCGCGGGCCAGTCCCCGTCGCCCGGCCACGGCACGGTCACCCCGCCCGACCGCACGACGGGTCCGCCCCCGGCCGACTCCACCGGTCCCTCGATCTCGCTGAGTTCCGCCGCCCACTCGGGGCCCCGGGCCGTCGCGTCGACGAGCAGTTGCCACGCCAGTTCCGCACCCACCGCGAACGGCTTTCCGCAGCACTCCATCTGCCAGTCCTCGTACATCACGTTCCACAGCGCCATGCCTCCACCCTCCCCGGAACCCGGCGGCGCGTGCGAGACGTTTTCGGAATGAGCCAGGGAGGGCGGGGTACGGTCGGCACGCCCGGCCGCCGCCCGGCCGACCGCCGTCGCCAGACCCCAGGAGTCCCACCCCATGACCAGCACCCCCATCCGCCGCACCGACCGGCGGATCAGCCCCGTCTTCCTGGGGATCGCCGCCGTCACGGCGGTCTCCGGCTGGGCCGCCTGGACCGGTTTCGCCGACAACCCGGGGCTCGCCGTCTTCCTCTTCGTGACGGCCGCCTGGATCGTCTCCCTCTGCCTGCACGAGTACGCGCACGCGCGCACCGCCCTGCACAGCGGCGACATCTCCATCGGCGCGAAGGGCTATCTGACCCTCAACCCGCTCAAGTACACGCACGCGCTGCTCAGCATCGTGCTGCCCGTGCTGTTCGTGATCATGGGCGGCATCGGCCTGCCCGGCGGCGCCGTCTTCATCGAGCGGGGCCGCATCCGGGGCCGCTGGCGGCACAGCCTGATCTCGGCGGCGGGCCCGCTGACCAATGTGCTGTTCGCCGTCGTCTGCACGGCACCATTCTGGCTGGACGCCCTCGACGGCGTCCCGGACACGTTCCGCTATGCGCTCGGTTTCCTCGCCCTGCTCCAGGTGACCGCCGCGATCCTGAACTTCCTGCCCATTCCGGGCCTGGACGGCTACGGCGTCATCGAGCCCTGGCTGTCGCACGGGATCCGCCGCCAGGTGGAGCCGTTCGCGCCGTTCGGACTGATCGCGGTCTTCGTCGTCCTGTGGATCCCGGAGGTCAACCGCGCCTTCTTCGACGCGATCGACGCGATCCTGCGCTCCCTCGGCGTCACCGAGTGGGACACCTACTGGGGCCACGAGCTGTACCGCTTCTGGGAGGGCTCCCAGGAGATCCCCGGCAGCTGACCGGGGCCGACCGACGGAACTAGGAGGCGGACGCCTCGGGGCGGGCCGCCGCCCGCTGCGCGTCCCGCTCCACCTTGGCCCGCCGCAGGTAGAACCAGGCCATGTTCGAGGAGAGGCCGGCGAGCAGCACCCACACGACGCCGAGCCAGCTGCCCTGCACGAAGGAGATCACGGCCGCGGCGACGGCGAGGGCGCAGACGACGAGGGCGTACACGGCGAGGCGGGGCATGGGGGTCGGCTCCTGTCGGCTGAAGCGTGCGGACGTACGCATCCAGTGTCCCCCATGCCCGGCCTCGCCG
>NZ_LIPN01000679.1 GCF_001418325.1 Streptomyces atriruber
GCCCACGACCGCTCCGCCCCGCCCCGGCATCAGCCGTCGCGGCGCCGTGCTGACCGTGGTCGCCGTGGCCGTGGTGGGCGCCGTCGTCGGCGGCCTGCTCGCCGCGCTGGGGCCCGATTCCGGGTCCGGGGCGGGCTCGGGCTCCGAGGCGGACGGCGGCAAGCCCGGCCGTGACGCCACGGGCGGCCCCGCCGTCCCCGGAGCGGCCGATCCGACCCTCTCCCCCGCCCGGCTGGTCGCCACCGCCGGCGTCGACGCGGGCGGCACCGACGACCGCAGCGGCCAGGTCCCGCAGTACGAGGCGCAGCGCCCCAAGGGCTGGAAGCCGTGGCGGGCCGAGTTCGGTCACGCGCCGATGAGTTGCGCGGCCGACACCAAAGCGGTCGTGTGCCTGCTGACCAACGGCACGTACGAGGCACGCAGCGCCGTCGACGGGCACCGCCTGTGGACCTCGGACGGCCGCTCGGCGCAGGACGAAGGGGTGGGCGGCGAGGCGTACATCGGCCCGTCCGGAGCGTTCTTCATGCCGGGTGACGACCAGGCTCCCGCGGTGCGCGGCGGGACGGCCGTCATCGCGTACAAGGGGCGTGTGCAGGTCCGCGACTCCAGGAGCGGCCGTGTGCGGTGGACGGCCGCTGCCCCGGCCGGGAAGAGGGCCACGTCCGCGCTGCTCACCGACGACCACCTGATCGTCTCCTCCGAGGGCACCATGGACGGCACGGACGGGCCGACGGGAGCCACGGTCCAGGCGTTCCCGGTGAAGCGCGGCGGCGATCCCGTGTGGACGTACGACCTCAGCGAAGAGGCCCTCTCGCAGGCCGAGCGGGGCAACTACACCGCCACGCTCGTCCACGACGGCCTGGTCTACGCCGACTCCCGGGACGGCGTCGTCGCGATCGACGAGGCGAAGGGCGACCGCGTGGGCGGCACCTTCGACGACGGCCAGTGCCGCTCCCTCATGGCCGACGGGCGCGCCACCGCGACCCCGGACGACGACCAGATCCTCTGCACCCATGTGCTCGGTTCCGCCGGAGACCTCGACGATCCGACCGCCGACCCGCAGACCCGGGTGACCCGTCTGAACCCCCGCACGCTCGCCGTCGAGGGCAAGTTCGGCTTCAAGGCCCCGCCGATCGGCTCCGACGGACACCCCGGTCTGGACATCGTGGTGAGCGCGGTCTCACCCCGCGCGGCGCTCGCCTACGACACGACGGGCGGGAAGCTGCTCGTGGCCGACCCGAAGAACGGCAGGCTCACCCGCAGGGAGCCGCTCTCCGTGGTCGACTACGTCATCAGGCGTCCCGTGTCCTCCGGCGCGCTGGTCATCGGCGACCGCGCCCTGACCGCCGACAACTCCACGCTGCGGACGGTGCCACTGACCGCCGCGGGCAAGGTCCGCGCCGTCAGGGTCCCGGGCGCCCCCGGCAACCGCCGCGCGAAGCCGCCCGAGGACTCCGGCACGGTGGTCGCCGACCAGCCGAAGCCGCCGACGGTCCTGCCGCTGGGCGGGGTGGCGACGATCGTGTACGACCAGGGAACGGTCGTCTCGGTCAGGCTCCCCTCCTGACCCGCACCCTGCGCTCCTGATCCGCACCCCACGTCCCTGCCCCTCGGCCCACGCTCCTGACCCGCACCCCACGCC
>NZ_LIPN01000068.1 GCF_001418325.1 Streptomyces atriruber
GAGTCCTCGCCCCCGGAGTCCGCGACCCCGGAGTCCGCGACCCCGAAGGCCGCGCCCGAGGTGAAGTCCGACGCCCCCTGGCACCACGCCCGCCCGGCGTTCGAGCCCACTGAGCCGTCCGAGCCCACTGAGCCCACCGACCCCACTGAGCACACCGAGCCCACCAAGCCCACCGAAAACGAAAACGGCGACCGCACCGGAGGCACCGAGTGAACGACGCCCTCGACGTCGCCCTGCGCCTCGTCATCGTCTTCGCGGTGTTCCTGGTCCTCCCCCTCGTCATCGGCCAGACCGAGCACAAGGTGATGGCCCACATGCAGGGCCGCCTCGGCCCCATGCACGCGGGCGGCTTCCACGGCTGGGCGCAACTCGTCGCCGACGGCGTGAAGTTCGCCCAGAAGGAAGACGTCGTCCCGGCCGACGCCGACCGCCGCGTCTTCCAACTTGCGCCCGCCATCGCCCTGCTGCCCTACCTCCTCGTCCTCATCGCGATCCCGATCGGCCCCGACGAGGGCGCGGTCGGCGAGGTCGTCGACGCGGGCATCTTCTTCGTGCTCGCCGTGATGGGCGTCGGCGTGCTCGGCTCGCTCATGGCGGGCTGGGCCAGCGCCAACAAGTTCTCCCTCCTCGGCGGCCTGCGCACCGCCGCCCAGCTCCTCGCGTACGAACTTCCGATGCTGCTCGCCGCCGCCTCGGTCGCGATGGCCTCGGGCACGGTCTCGCTGCCCGGCATCGTCGACGCCTTCGAGTGGTGGTGGCTGCCCTGGCAGATCGTCGGCGCGCTGGTGTTCTTCATCGCGGGCCTCGCCGAACTGCAGCGCCCGCCCTTCGACATGCCGGTCGCCGACTCCGAGATCATCTTCGGCGCCTACACCGAGTACACCGGTCTGCGCTTCGCCCTCTTCCTCCTCGCTGAGTACGCCGGAATCGTCGTCCTGTGCGGACTGACCACCGTCCTCTTCCTGGGCGGCTGGCACGGCCCGTGGGGCGCCGACGGCCTCGGCTGGGTCTGGACGCTCCTGAAGACGGCCGTCCTCGCCTTCGTCGTGATCTGGCTGCGCGTCAGTTACCCCCGTCTCCGCGAGGACCAGCTCCAGAAGCTCTCCTGGACCCTCCTCGTCCCGCTCGCCCTCGCGCAGATCGCGCTCACCGGAATCGTGAAGGTGGCGATCAACTGATGCCCCCGATCCCAGGCGCAGGCCTCGCCAAGGGCCTCGCCGTCACCCTGCGCACGATGACGAAGAAGACCGTCACCGAGCAGTACCCCGAGCACCAGCCCGAACTGCCGCCCCGCACTCGCGGCGTCATCGGCCTGTTCGAGGAGAACTGCACGGTCTGCATGCTCTGCGCCCGTGAATGCCCCGACTGGTGCATCTACATCGACTCCCACAAGGAGACGGTGCCGCCCGCCGCCCCCGGCGGACGCGAGCGCAGCCGCAACGTCCTCGACCGCTTCGCCATCGACTTCGCCCTCTGCATGTACTGCGGCATCTGCATCGAGGTCTGCCCCTTCGACGCGCTCTTCTGGTCACCGGAGTTCGAGTACGCCGAGACCGACATCCACGAACTCACCCACGAGCGCGACAAGCTTCGCGAGTGGATGTGGACCGTCCCGGCCCCGCCCGCCCTGGACCCCGCCGCCGAGGAGCCCAAGGAACTCGCCGCCGCCCGCAAGTCCGCGGAGAAACTGGCGGCGGTCGAGACGCCCGCGCCCGCACCACCGGCCACCGGGTCCGAGGCGAAGGGCGGACAGTCGTGAACATCGCCGCCGAAACACAGGGCTTCCTGTCCCCGACGGGCGTCGAGATCGCCTTCCTCCTGGTCGGCCTCGTCACCCTCGGCGCGGCGGTCGTCACGGTCACGACCAAGCAGCTGGTGCACGCCGCACTGTGGCTGGTGGTCGCGCTCGGCGGCCTCGCCGTCGAGTACCTCCTGCTGACCGCCGAGTTCATCGCCTGGGTGCAGGTCCTCATCTACGTCGGCTCCGTCGTCGTGCTCCTCCTCTTCGGACTGATGCTCACCAGGGCGCCCATCGGCCGCTCCCCGGAAGCCGATTCGGGCAACCGCCCGGTCGCGCTCGCGGTGGCCGTCGCCGCTGCCGCCGCCCTGGTCTGGGTCGTCGTGGACGCGTTCCGCACCACGGTGATCGATCTGGACGGCGGCGCCCAGGGCTCCACCGACGTGACCGGATCGATCCTCTTCCGGCACTGGGTGCTCCCCTTCGAGGCCCTCTCGGTCCTCCTCCTCGCCGCCCTCGTCGGCGCGATCGTCCTGTCCCGCAAGAACGCCGCCCAGGACCAGGAGGAGAACAGCTGATGCACCTCCACCTCGCCTATCCCGCCGTCCTCGCCGCCCTCCTCTTCTGCGTCGGCCTGTACGGCGTGCTCGCCCGGCGCAACGCGATCCTGGTCCTGATGTCCGTCGAGCTGATGCTCAACGCCGTCAACCTCAACCTGGTCGCCTTCGACGTCTGGCTCCGCGACTCCCTCCACGCGGGACAGGCCCTGACCCTGTTCACCATCGCGATCGCCGCCGCCGAGATCGGCATCGGCCTCGCGATCGTCCTCGCCGTCTACCGCAACCGCGGCAGCTCCGCCGTCGACGACCTCCGCGACACCGCCGAGGGCCCCGACGACGATCCCGACGACAGCGAAGCCGCCGCCGACACCGAGGGCGCCGACGAAACCGACGCAGAGGCCGCACCGGCGCAGAAGGCTGAGGCCACCGCGTGACCACGACCACCCTCGCCGTCCTCGTCCCCCTCCTCCCGTTCCTCGGCGCGGCCGCGGGCTTGTTGCTCGGCCGCCGGATCCCCGGCCTCGTACGTCCCCTCGCGGTGCTGCCCACGCTCACGGCGCTGCTGCTCGCCGTCCTCGTGGCGGTCCGTCAGGGCGGTGGCACCGGCGGCGGGAAGTCCCCGGTCGACGCCGCCACCGAGCTCACCCCGACCGGCTCGGTCCCCATCGAGCTCGCCCTGCACATCGACGGCTTCGCCGCCCTCGTCGCCGTCCTGGTCGGCGTCGTCGCCTCGTGCGTGCAGATCTACTCGACGGGCTACCTCCGCGAGGACCCGCGCTACCCCTCGTACGCCGCTCTCGTCTCCCTCTTCACCTCCGCGATGCTGCTCGTCGTCTACTCCGGCGACCTGATGGTGCTCCTGGTCGGCTGGGAGATCATGGGCATCTGCTCGTACTTCCTGGTCGGCCACTACTGGGAGACCCCCGAGGCGCGCGCCGCCTCCCTGAAGGCCTTCCTCGTCACCAAGCTCGGCGACGTCCCCTTCCTGATCGGTCTGTTCGCCCTCGCCGCCGACACCGGCTCCTTCCGCATCACGACGATCCTCGCGACGGTCGCGGACAGCGGCCTGGACCACCCGACGCTGATCGCCCTGCTGCTCCTCGCGGGTGTGGCGGGCAAGTCGGCGCAGTTCCCGCTGCACACCTGGCTGCCCGACGCGATGGCGGGCCCCACGCCCGTCTCCGCGCTGATCCACGCCGCGACGATGGTCGCCGCCGGTGTCTACTTCGTGGCCCGGCTCCTGCCCGTCTTCGCCGCCTCCGCGGCCGCCCTGGTCGTCCTCGCCGTCATGGCCGCCGTCACCATGGCCGGCTCGGCCCTCTCCGCGCTCGCCCAGGACGACATCAAGCGCGTCCTCGCGTACTCGACGATCGGCCAGCTCGGCTACATGACCGGCGCCCTCGCCGTCGGCGACCGCGGCGCCGCCGTCTTCCACCTCCTGTCGCACGGCGCCTTCAAGGCGCTCCTGTTCCTCGCGGCGGGCGTGATCATCCACGCCGCCGGCACCAACTCGCTTGCCGCCATGTCCCGGATGAAGGGCCTGCGCGACCGCATCCCCGACGCGTACTGGACGATGACCGTGGCGCTCCTCGCGCTCGCCGCGATCCCGCCGTTCAGCGGCTTCTTCTCCAAGGAGGCGGTGCTCGGTGCCGCCGAGCACACGGCCACGGGCCACGCCGAGTCCGTGCCCACCGCGGCGGGCTGGATCGTCCTCGTCGCCGGTCTGCTCACCGCCCTCCTCACCGCCGCCTACGCGACGCGCCTGTGGCTGCTCGCCTTCCACGGCCGGGGAGCGCAGGCCCCCGATCACGGGCGGCAGCCCATCGCCATGACCGCCGTGCTCTGGGTGCTCGCCGTCCCCTCCCTCGTCTTCGGTCTCGCCGTCGACGTCCTGCCGGACTGGTTCGACGGCCACTCGCTCACCCCGACGCTCACCACGTCCGTCCTGGGCACGGGCCTCGCGCTCGTCGGCGGCCTGGTCACCTACGGCGCCTGGCGGCACACCACGGCGCTCGCCGCCCGTGTCCCGATGGGCGCGGTCGCCGCGGACCCCGACGGCGACGGAGGCCAGGTCGAGGCGGAGGCCATCGCCACCCACGCGCCCGCGTACGGGAACGTCGCCTCGGCACCGGACCCGGCCGACCCCGGCCGCCTGCTGCTCGGACCGCTGCACCGGCACGCGGCCGTCGGCTTCCACCTCGACGCCGTCTACACCGCCCTGTTCGTACGCCCCGTCCGCGCCGCGGCGAGCCTGGTCCGCTTCCTGGACCGCGAGGTCGTCGAGACGTACGTGCGCGGCGCGGGCGCCGCACCCCGCTGGCTCGGCGCGGCCGTCCGCCGCGCGCAGACCGGCAATGTGCAGACCTACCTGAGCGCGCTGCTCGCAGGCACGGTCGTCCTGGCCGTCGCCGCCGTCCTCGTCGCCACCGCCGGAGCGTGAGCAGCCGTGATCGGTATCAGTGAGTCCGTGATGCAGTTTCTTCTGGCGTTGATCGTCGTCGGCCCGCTCATCGGCGCGGTGGCCGCTCTCCTGCCCGCCCCGCCCGGGCTGAAGGGGAAGTCGCCCGACCAGGCCGTGCTGCGCCACGGGGTGAGCGTGACCGGCGTGATCCTGCTCGCGGCGATCGTCCTCGCGCTCGGCTTCGACCACGACCAGCCGTCGAAGATGCAGGCCACGACCGATATCAGCTGGATCCCCGCACTCGACGTGCGCATCCATCTCGGCATCGACGGCATCTCGCTCCCCCTTCTGGTCCTGACCGCGCTGCTGACCTTCCTCTGCGCGCTCTACAGCTACTTCAAAATGCCGTCGGGCCCGTCTCCCAAGGCATTCGTGGCACTGATCCTCGTGCTCGAGTCCGGCACCCTCGCGACCTTCGCCGTCCTCGATCTGCTGCTGTTCTTCCTGGCGTTCGAGATGGTGCTCATCCCGATGTACTTCCTCATCGCACGCTGGGGCGGTGAGCAACGGACCCGGGCCGCTTGGAAGTTCATCCTCTACACACTGCTCGGCTCCGTCGTCATGCTGCTGGGCCTGCTCCTCATCGGGCTCAAGTCCGGCACATTCGACATGGTGGCACTCGCCACTGACAACGGCCGGGGCATGACCACATCCGTGCAGGTCATCGCGGTTCTGGCGATCGGTGTCGGGCTCGCGGTCAAGACGCCGATGTGGCCGCTGCACAGCTGGCTGCCCGACGCCCACACCGCCGCGCCCACCGTCGGATCGGTCCTGCTGGCCGGCGTCATGCTGAAGATGGGCACATACGGGTTCGTCCGGATCGTTCTGCCCATCGCCCCGGACGGAATGCGGGAGTTCGCGCCGTACCTCGCCGCGTTCGCGGTCGTCGGCATCATCTACGGATCCCTGGCCTGCCTCGCGCTCGCCAAGCAGGGCGCGAAGGGCGACCTCAAGCGCCTCATCGCGTACTCGTCCGTCGGCCACATGGGCTTCGTCCTGCTCGGCATCTCGACGATGAGCCCCACCGGTGTGAACGGCGCCCTGTTCGCCAACATCGCCCACGGCCTCATCACCGGCCTGCTCTTCTTCCTCGTCGGCGCCCTCAAGGACCGCACCGGCACGACCGACCTCGACACCCTCGCGCAGGGGTCCGGCGCCGCGCTCTACGGCAAGGCGCCGCGCCTCGGCGGACTCCTCGCGTTCGGCGCCGTCGCCTCGCTCGGCCTGCCGGGACTCGCCGGGTTCTGGGGCGAGATGCTGGCGCTGTTCGGCGCGTTCGAGCCCGCTGCCGACCTGAGCCGCCCCGCCTTCCTCACCTTCATGGCGATCGCCGCGTTCGGCACCCTGCTCACCGCCGCGTACATGCTCATCGTCGTACGCCGCGTCTGCATGGGCCCGATGCCGCAGACCACGGCCGACGAACCCGCGGCCGAGGCACTCGCCGACGACCCCGCGCCCAAGGCGCTCGCCGACGTCCACGGCTACGAGTTCGCCGCCTGGACCCCGCTCGTCGCCCTCACCGTCCTCGCCGGACTCTGGCCCGCGGCTCTCCTCGGCCTGACCGACCCGGCCGTGCAGAAGCTCCTCACTGGAGGCAAGTCGTGACCGTGGCCGCCGCAAGCGCCGAGAGCGCCACAAGCCTGGTCCAGTCCGTCGACTGGCTCGCGGTCGCGCCGCCGACCATCGCGGCGGTCGTCGGCCTCGTCGTGCTCGTCGCCGACCTCTTCGTGAAGGACGGCAGGAAGGCGCTCCTCGGCTGGATCTCCGTGGCGGGCCTGGCCGCCGCCGCGCTCGCCCTGCTGCCGCTCCTGAACGACGACCGCTCGACCTTCTGCCTGACCGGCGGCGGTACGCAGGCGTGCAGCTACAGCGCCGACCGCTTCACCCTCGTCATCCAGCTCCTCGTCCTCGGCGGCGCGCTGCTCGCCGCCCTGCTCTCGATGAGCACCCTCAAGGACTCCGGCGACGAACTGCCCGCGGGGGAGTTCTGGTTCCTGCTGCTCTCGTCCGCGGCGGGCGCCGCCCTGCTGCCCGCCTCGCGTGACCTCGCGACGCTCATCGTCGCCCTCGAAGTCGCCTCCCTCCCGGCGTTCGCCCTCGTCGGCCTCAAGCGCGGCGACAAGCGCTCCTCGGAAGCGGCCCTGAAGTTCTTCCTCTCCTCGGTCACCGCGACCGCCGTGAGCCTCATGGGCGTCAGCTTCGTGTACGCCGCCACGGGCACCCTGCACCTCACGGAGATCGCCACCGAACTCCAGAAGGTCGACGGGCAGCTCCACACCCTGGCCCAGACCGGCGTCGCCCTCACCCTCGTCGGCTTCGCCTTCAAGGTGGCGGCGGTGCCCTTCCACTTCTGGGTGCCCGACACCTACGTAGGCGCGCCGCTGCCCGTCGCCGCCTATCTCTCCGTCGTCGGCAAGGCCGTCGGCTTCACCGGTCTCATCCTCGTCACCGTCGTCGCCTTCCCGTCGTACGCGGACGTCTGGGGTCCGGCACTCGCCGTCCTGGCCGCGCTCACCATGACCGCGGGCAACGTGGCGGCCCTGCGCCAGCAGGCCACGCGCGCGTACAGCGCGGTGCGCCTGCTCGCCTGGTCGTCAGTCGGCCAGGCGGGCTACCTCCTCGTGCCGATCGCCGCCGCCGGATACGCCGACGACACCGCCGGAGCCGAGAAGGCCATCGGTTCCACCGTCGCCTACGCCCTGATGTACGCGGCCGTGAACCTCGGCGCCTTCGCCGTGGCGGCCCTCGTCGGCCGTACGCGGCGCCTGAACCGCGTCAGCGACTACCGCGGCCTGTACGCGCGCAGCCCCCTGGCCGCCCTCGTCCTCGGCTTCTTCCTGCTCTGCCTGGCCGGTCTGCCGCCCGGCATCATCGGCCTCTTCGCGAAGGTCACGGTCTTCTCGTCCGCCGTCGACGCAGGTCTCGGCTGGCTCGCCGTGGTGATGGCCGTGAACGTGGTGATCGCGCTCTTCTACTACCTCCAGTGGACCGCGCTCCTGTTCCGCGCCCCCGAGGGCGAACCGGTCAAGCACCGCGTCCCCGCCCCGCTCACCGCGGCCATCGCGCTGACGGCGGTCCTCGGGATCGCCCTCTCCGGAGCGCCCCAGCTGATCCTGAGGTTCTCGGACACCGGTCTGTTCTGAGGCCCGCCCGGTGACGGTCCCCGCGAGCCGCGCGCGACCGTCACCCGCGCGGCCTACATCGCTCCTGCGTGCACAAGGGAACTAGTGCTCCCCGCCTGGCGTTGACCAGTACGGGAGGGTCCACTGAACAGTGGAAGCACCAGTCAGCAGAGGGTTCCCCCACGCACCACCAGGAGGGCGTACCGTGCACCGCCGGCACAACGGATTGAAGACCGCCGTACTCCTCGGGGGACTGTCCGCGCTCATCCTTGTCATCGGCAGTTTCTTCGGGCGTACGGGCCTGATCGTCGCGCTCTTCGTGGCGCTCGGCACCAATGCGTACGCGTACTGGAACAGCGACAAGCTCGCCCTGCGCGCCATGCGTGCCCGCCCGGTGAGCGAATTCGAGGCCCCCGAGCTGTACCGCATGGTCCGCGAGCTCTCCACCCAGGCCCGCCAGCCCATGCCCCGCCTGTACATCTCGCCCACCGAGGCGCCGAACGCGTTCGCGACGGGCCGCAACCCCCGCAACGCGGCGGTGTGCTGCACGGACGGCATCCTGCGACTCCTCGACGAGCGCGAGCTGCGCGGAGTCATCGGCCACGAGCTCAGCCACGTCTACAACCGGGACATCCTGATCTCCTCGGTCGCGGGCGCCCTCGCCTCCGTGATCATGTTCCTGGTGAACTTCGCCTGGCTGATCCCCGTCGGCCGCTCGAACGACAACGACGGCCCCGGCATCTTCGGCATGCTCCTGATCATGCTGCTCGGCCCGCTGGCGGCATCCATCATCCAGCTCGCGATCAGCCGCTCCAGGGAGTACGAGGCCGACGCGTCCGGCGCCCAGCTCACCGGCGACCCCCTGGCCCTGGCCAGCGCTCTGCGTAAACTCGACGCAGGGACGAAGCAGTTGCCGCTGCCGCCCGAGCCCCGCCTGGAGACCGCCAGTCACATGATGATCGCGAACCCCTTCCGTCCGGGGCAGGGCATGTCCAAGATGTTCTCCACGCACCCGCCGATGGCGGATCGCATCGCCCGACTCGAGCAGATGGCAGGTCGTCAGCAGTGAAGACAATTCTCAACGTCATATGGCTGGTCCTCTGCGGCTTCTGGATGTTCCTGGGCTATCTGCTGGCGGGCGTGCTGCTCTGCATCACGATCATCGGCATCCCGTTCGGCCTGGCCAGCTTCCGCATCGGCCGCTATGCCCTGTGGCCCTTCGGCTACACGACGGTCGAGCGCCGCGACGCGGGCGCGCCGTCCTGCCTGGGCAACGTCCTGTGGCTGGTCCTCGCGGGCTGGTGGCTCGCCATCGGCCACATCGTCACGGGCTTCCTGCTCTGCGTCACGATCATCGGCATCCCCCTGGGCATCGCCAACTTCAAGCTGATCCCCGTCTCGCTGCTGCCGCTCGGCCGCGAGATCGTCCGCACCGACCAGCCGTTCGCCGCACGCTACTGAAGCGGGGCGCACTCCGGTGCAGCGGCCCACGTGCGCTCAGCCCAAGTACGCCCTCGCCGCGTACGACCCCGAGGCCGCTCCCTACGACGAGATCTGGGCGCTCTGCGCGGACGCGCAGCACCTGTTCGCCGACCAACTGCCGGACCGACCGGGCGTCCCCGAAGAGCGTGACGCCCCGTCGGACGCGCTGACCGAGCCTCCCGTGCGGCTGCTGGGCTGCTCCCCGCGCGGGGCCCTGAAGGACGGTCTCGAGTCCGGCAGAAGCGACCTCGGCCACGGCAGGGTCCTGCGCCTCGGCAGGCTGGGGCGGCCCCTGCAGCACGCCGTGGAGGGCGAGATCGTCGCCTGGATCCCCTCCGCGCGCGGGCCGGGCCTGGTCGACCTCGCCCTGGACCCGTGGACCGTACGGCCGCCGCGCGCCGCCGAGCAGGTCTGGGACGCCTGGTGGTCCGGTAGGCCCACGGAGCCCAACCTCTGGGCGCGCGACGGCACGGGCGCCGACGGCCGTGCCCACTGGCTGGCCGTCGCCCGCAAACACGCGGGCCGGTCAGGTGCGGTGGGCCCCGCCCCCGGCACCACGTACCACCTCGACGGCCGCCACATCACCGATGAACCCGCCTTCTACTGCGCACTCGGCGAGGCGGTGAACGGCCCCGGAGGGTACGCCGGACGGAGCGCGGACACGCTCCGGGACCACCTCCGCGGAGAGGCGGACGCACCGCCGCCCGTCACCCTCGTCTGGCACGCCGCACACACCGCCCGGACCTGCCTCGGCGTCACACCCCGCACGGACGCCCGGCCACCGTCCTTCGAGGAACTCCTCGACCTGCTCAGGGAGATGGGCGTCGAGGTGGTCCTGGCCTGAGGGACCGCACCCGACGACCGGGCCGGGCCCGGGACGGACTCGGGACCGACCGGGCCGGGTCCGGTCCGGGACTGACCGGGACGGGCTCGGGGCTGATTGTCAGTGCCGTGGTCCACCATGAACTCATGACCGACAGCGAGCAGTTGCTGGCCCGTGTCGCCGCCGAGGCGCGCGCCACCCGCCCCTGGGGCTGGGACTCCCTGCCCGCCCCCGTGGACACGGCCACGCTGGCCCGGGCGGAGGCGTCCCTGGGCTTCACCCTGCCGCCGCTGCTCGCCGCGCTGTACACCCGCATAGGAGACGGCGGATTCGGCCCGGAGTACGGCTTGTTGTCGCTGCTCGAAGGCAAGTCCTCCGGAGGCGAGCCGGCCGTCGTCGAGAAGTACCTCGCGATGCGCGACTCCGACTGGGGCTGGCCCGAAGGCGTGGTGCCGATATCGCACTGGGGCTGCGCCATGTACGCGTGCGTGGACTGCCGCTCGGACGACGCCCAGGTCCTGCTCTTCGAGCCCAACGGCGGTGACCCGCGGCACGCCTGGTTCATCGACTCCCCGAGTCTCACGGCCTGGCTCACCGCGTGGCTCGACGGCACGGGGTGGTACGAGGAGGACAGCGACGGCATGGATCTGCCGCCGTGGCAGGACCCCCGCACGGGCCCGTGAGACGAGCCGCAAGGCGACCTCTTCCCGCAGCTCACGGCGGCGCAGCGCTGTGTCATACACCGCACCTGAGTGATCACCGCAACCGCGCGTCTCCGTGGACACGTCCTACAGGACAACAGCGCACACAAGCTCACCGCGCGGGAAGGCCGGGTCATCACATGGGCATCATCAGCTGGGTTCTGCTGGGACTGCTGGCAGGAGCCGTCGCCAAACTGCTGCTGCCCGGCCGCGACCCGGGCGGATTCATCGGCACGACCGTCATCGGCATCGCGGGCGCCTTCATCGGCGGCTGGATCTCCGCCCGCTACCTGGACCGCCCGATCGCCAACGACTTCTACGACGGCGCCACCTGGGTGGCGGCGATCGGCGGCTCGCTCGTCCTGCTCGTCGCCTACCGCATCCTCTTCGGCCACTCACGGCGCTGAGGCGCCGTCCCACGAACTGCGGCCAGCAGCAAGGGCGGGCTCCCCGACCGGGGTGCCCGCCCTCCGTGGTTCGTACGGACAGCGGACTGCCCGGCGAACCGACTACCGGTAGTTCACGAACTGCACCGCGAAGTCGAAGTCCTGCCCCTTGAGCAGCGCCTGCACGGCCTGCAGGTCGTCCCGGCTCTTCGAGCTGACCCGCAGCTCGTCACCCTGGACCTGCGCCTTGACGCCCTTGGGGCCCTCGTCGCGGATGATCTTGGCGACCTTCTTCGCGTTCTCCTGGGAGATGCCCTCTTCGATCGAGGCGAAGATCTTGTACTCCTTGCCGGACAGCTGCGGCTCACCCGCGTCCAGCGACTTCAGCGAGATGCCGCGCTTGATCAGCTTGGACTGGAAGATGTCGAGGATCGCCTTGACCCGCTCCTCGCCGTTCGCCTCCATCAGGATCTTCTCGCCGGACCAGGCGATCGAGGCGCCCGTGCCCTTGAAGTCGTAACGCTGCGAGATCTCCTTGGCGGCCTGGTTGAGGGCGTTGTCGACCTCCTGCCGCTCGACCTTCGAGACGATGTCGAAACTGGAGTCGGCCATGTCCTGTGGCTCCTTGTATCGGGGTATGCGTACTCAGCGGATACACGGCCGACTGACGCGGGCCGCGTCCGCAAAGCCTAGCCACCGCCCCCGCATCGGGTGCCGATCAATCGGGTGGCGAAGCACCCCCACGCATCAGGTATCGTTTACGTCGTTGCCACGGAGCGCCGCGCAAGCGGAGCGGGCAGCAAACCCGGCGGTGTGCCCGAGCGGCCAAAGGGAGCAGACTGTAAATCTGCCGGCTCAGCCTTCCCAGGTTCGAATCCTGGCGCCGCCACATGAAGGTAAACCCCCTCCGATCTGCGGAAACGTAGATCGGAGGGGGTTTCTTCGTATGCGGGCCGGACGGGTTCGGGCCTCGGCGTCAGAGCGGGCCCAGACGCCCCCGTACGACCGCCGTGGACTCCGGAAGCAGGTGGGAGCCGACCAGGACGGCCTCTTCGGGGACACGGAGAGTGAGCAGGCTGCGGATCCGCTCCAGGGTGCTGAGGTCGATGCGCGGGTGGAGCGTCTCGATGGTCAGCTCGCACAGCTTGGGGAAGAGGGCCAGCCAGTCCCACGTGGCTCCCATGTCGGCGTCGACCCACAGGTGGGTGAGGCGCTGCCCCGGGCACGTGGCGACGAACTCGTCCACCGTGACCTCGCCCGTGATCTTGATGCGGGAGCGCCCTCCGTAGCTGCGCAGTGCGCGCAGTTCACTCAGGTTCGACACGGGAAAGTAGAGGCCGTCCTCGATGAGGTGTGCGACCACTTCCTGGCCGTACAGGTCCGTCTCGTACCGGCCCCACGCGCGGGCGAGTTCGTTGCGGACCCGCAGGTCCGGATGGTTGCGGTACTTGGCGAGCACCTCGATCGCGGCGTCCGTCGCGATCGGCGTGGCGGTCAGCACGGTGAAGTACGCCTCGTCGGCCACCGCCCGGTAGGCCGCCTCCTCCGCCTCGGCCTTCGCCTTCTGCACGTCGGTGTCGAACGGGTCCGGGGCGTTCGGGCGCTGCGGCAGCTCCCGGGGGCCGGGCAGCAGTTCGAGTACGACGGGACCGATCGCCGCCAGTGCACGCGCCTGGTCCGGCGAGCGCGGGGGGATGAGGGCGGCCGCCCTCTCCTGCACCTCCGCCCGCACCGAAGGGGCGAGCTCGGTCGCGTGCTCCAGGCAGGCCGCCGCCAGGAGGTGGAGACGGTCCCTGCCCTGGCGCGAGGTGTCCTCGCGCCTGATCAGGCCGGTGAGCAGATACGTGCGCTCGGTGGGCCGCGCGTGGGCCACGGCCATCCTGATGACGTCCTCCCACTGGTCCAGATGCGCATTGGCGATCAGGAAGTCGAAGTCGAGCCCTTCGACGGCCGCTTTCGCCCCGAGGTAGTCCTGGAAGGTGCGGTGGACGAAGTCCATGGAGTCCGCACTCGGTTCACGGAGCAGGCCGCTACGGATGAGCAGATGCCTGTAGACCGTCTCCGGAGAGCCCTGTTCGGCGACCTTGGGCATCGCGGGCAGGGCCTGGCCCAAGAGCTCCACCGCGTCGGTGCGGGTCATCTCCGAGCGGCCGTTGCGGATCATCCAGTAGGCCAGCTTCTGGATCAGCTGGATGTGCTCGGCCTCGCTGACGTGGATGGGTCCGGTCTTGTAGACGCCGCGCTCGCGGTCGCGCCGGAACAGCAGCATCGACAGGGCCGCGTCGTAGATCTCCTTGCGGCCTTCCGGGAGGTACCCGCGGCGGTCCTGGTGCAGGGCGCAGATCAGCCCGCACATCAGCGGGTTGATGGCGAGTCGGCTCAGGTCCTGCTGGGCCCGCACGGCACGGAGCAGCTCCTTGGCGTACTGGTCGCTGATGCCCGCCGCCTTGTGCCACCGCTGGATGAACTCGGCGATGTCGTCGCGCTTCATGGGGGCGAGGTCGAGCTCGGCGAAGTCGTCGTCGTTCAGCCAGCGTTCCCGCACGGCCGACGGCCGCGAGGTGACGAGCCAGCGGTTGTCGGGGTAGGCGCTGAGCAGCTCCCGGAGCCAGCGGCGGGCGTCGTTGCGGTCGTCCTCCGGGATCTCGTCGATCCCGTCGATCAGGATCAGCCCGCGCCCCGCCTGCAGCACCCTGTCGATCCACCCGTGCGGCTGACTGCCGGCGATCGGGCAGTCCACGGCCGCCAGGAACCCGTCCGGCGCCGGGAGAGGGGCACCGCTGCGCGTCAGCGTGCGCAGCGGGAGGACGAACGGCACGAGTCCGTAGAGGTAGAGCAGCTCGTCGTCCAGGGACTTCTTCGCCGTGGACACCGCGAGCCACTGGATGAGCGTCGTCTTCCCGGATCCGGCAAGTCCGCGCAGGAGCACGCGATTGCGGCCCGCGAGGACATGATCGGCCGGGACCACGGAGGGGGCGGCGCTCAACACGTCGGCGGCCGCGTTCAGCCGGAGATAGGCCACGTCGAGCCGCCAGCTCTCCGGCGCGCCCGACAGGTCGAGGCCGAAGATGCTCAGCTTGCCGTGCTTGGTCGCGATGTAGTGCGCGTACCGCTCCTCGAAGGGGCTGTCCGCCGGGGACGGCGACCGGGTGATCAGGGAGTCGATCTTCCGGGTCAACTCCTCGATGTCGCGGCTCTGCTCGAGCAGGGTGCGCGGCACGAACGTCGACCGCTGGGTGAAGAAGTTCAGGATGTGCAGGCAGGCGGTGTCCAGGACACCGGCGTGCAGCGTGACCGCGTCGTGGGACAGGCCGAGCGTCGCGGTCCTGTTCTGCGCGCGCAGGTGCTGGGAGAGCGCGAGATGGCCGAGGCGCACGGCCTGTACGTCGTCCATCTCGAGCATCCCGAGGGACCGCAGGGAGTCGGTGACGGCGTGGATGACGGCCTGCTTCTCGAAGGACGGAAGCAGCTCCTCCACGCCGGTCGAGTGCGCGGCGCGCTGGACGAGCTCTTCCGAGATCTTGCGCAGATCCTTGTCGGAGAGCGTGCGCTTCTCGCCCCGGAACGAGACGAGACGGGACACGCGGATGGGCTTGTCGACGAGGCCCGCCCCGGCGCCCTCGGGCAGGAACAGCTTTTTGATCAGCGGCCCCACGACGCTCGACGCGAGTCGGGCTCCGATCACGGCGGGTTCCATCTGCCCTCCGGGCATCCATGCGGCGTGACCAGCCAGCCGTCCTGGAGGCCAGGATAGGGTCGCGCCCGCGGAGGATTTGCCCAACTGCGGCAATTCGCCGCACAGTTGGGCTGTACGTCAGTGAGCTGCGGAAACCGCGGACGCCGAGCCCGGAATTCTTTTCGTACGTGCATCCGGGGCGTTCCGCGGGGGTGATGAGCCCAGGACGCCCCGGATGGGCACACTGATCACATGTCGTCCCGTCGCAGAAACTGCCCGGAGTGCCGCCGCGAGATCGCCGTCGTCGGCGGACGCTTCGCCCGCCACGACCCGCCCGGCCCGCGCGGCGCGGGTGACCTGATCTCCTGCCCCGGATCCCGCAGGCAGGCCCACCTGGGCGCCGCACAGCCCGCTCTGGACGGCTATGCGGTCCCGGACTGCCCCGGACAGCTCCCGCTGTTCTGAGGGGCCCTCAGGGGCCTTCCCGGGCGCCCCTCGGCAGCCCGTCGGACCTCAGTTGCCCGCAACCGACTTGGCGGCCACCGACACCGGCACGGACCCGCTGACCAGCTCCAGCGTCAGCCCGGCCGTCGCCGGCGTCTCCAGGAGCTCCGCCAGCACCGCAGCCACGTCGTCCCGCGGGATCGGCCCGCGACCGGTCGACGCCTCCAGACGTACGAGACCGGTGCCCGCGTCGTCCGTGAGCATCCCGGGACGCAGGATCGTCCAGTCCAGGGCGGCACGCGCGCGTACGGACGCGTCGGCCTCGCCCTTGGCCCGCAGATAGGCGTCGAAGATCTCGTCGCCCTGGTGCGCGGGATCGGCGCCCATGGACGACACGACGATGTAGCGCCGCACTCCTGCCCGCTCCGCCGCGTCCGCGAAGAGGACGGCCGCGCCCCGGTCCACGGAGTTCTTCCGGTCGGCGCCGCTGCCGGGCCCGGCGCCCGCCGCGAAGACGGCCGCGTCGGCGCCGCGCAGATGCCCGGCGACCTCGTCCACGGAGGCCGACTCCAGGTCGCACAGCACCGGTTCGGCACCGGCCTCGCGCAGATCGGATTCCTGCCCGGCGCTGCGGATCAGCCCGGCGACCTCATCACCACGCGCGGAGAGCAGACGCTCCAGCCGCAGCGCGATCTGACCATGACCTCCAGCGATGACAATGCGCATACTCCCGACCGTACGACAGGGCGGACGCGAGCGCTCAACGCGCGCGTGGGGACCCGGCGATCCGCCGACCGCGACCGCACCACCGAGTGGCCGCGCAACACCCCACCGCGCTGCCGTGCAGCACCCCACCGAAGCGCCGTACCGCCGTGCAACACCCTCCACGGGACCGCCGTGCAGCACCCCCACCGAACCGCCGCACAACCGCGTCCGTCACACGACCGCACACACTCAAGAGGACGGTTCGTCACCCGTCGGACGTCCGGGCGCCGCCCCCGTCGACCGCCCCTGGCGCGGCAGGTCCAACGCCACCGCCGCGGCCGAGTCGCAGTACTCGCGCACCGCGCTGGTCCGCGCCACGACCCGCCCGCGGTGCACCACGATCCGGCTGTACGCGAGCGACAGCGCACCCGCGAGCCGGTCGCCGCGCACGGCGAGCAACTCGGCGGGGAATCCCGCCTCCACCCGCACCTCCGGCAGCCCCATGGCCGCCCGAGCGGCGCCGCTCACCGCGCCGTAGGCGTCCTCGGGCCGCATCCTGCACCGCGAGGCCAGCAGGTACGCCGCCTCCAGCGGATCCCCGCGCCCCACCGGGTTCGACAGGTCCCGCATCGCCCCGCTGCCCGCGGCGACCCGCACTCCCGCCGACCGCAGCAACCGCACGGGAGCCACCCCGTGCCGCTCCGCGCTCCCGCAGCCGCCCTGCGGCAGACAGACCACCGTCACCGCGGCCGCCGCGAGCTGCTCGGCGGTGCGCGAGGCCACGTCCGCGGGCAGCCGTCCGAGTCCGGCGCACGGGCCGATCGTCACCCCGGCCCGCAGGCCGCCCGCCATCGCGGCGAGTCGCCCGAGGCGCGCCGGATCGTTACCGTCCGTGTGCAGGTCGACGGGGCAGCCGTGCTCCGCGGCGATCTCCAGGACCGCCTCCGCGTACCCCGCCGGATCGGGGTCGAGATCAGGACAACCGCCCACTACGGAGGCGCCCATTTTCACCGCGTCCCGCAGCATCGCGAGCCCGTCCGCGCCCGCGACGCCGGTCAGCAGCCGCGGCACGGCGACGGCCGTCAGGTCGACCAGGCCACGGAGCGAGCGCCGCGCCTGCAGCACCGCCTCCATCGGGCCGAGCCCCTGGACGTCCCCGATCCGCACGTGCGACCGCAGCGCCGTGGCGCCGTGCCCGAGCTGCAGCAGCGCAGCTTCGGTGGCCCGGCGCTGGACGTCCGGGACGTCGTACGGGACCGGGCCCGGCGCGTCCGCCGACAGCGCCGTGTCGCCGTGCGTGTGCGGCTCCGCGGCCGCGGGCAGCAGGAGGTAGCCGCCGAGGTCCACGCGCGCGGCATGGGCGCTCAGGCTGCCGGCCGTGCCGACCGCCTCGATGCGTCCGTTGCCGAGCCGGACGTCCACGGTCCGGCCGTCGGTGAGCCGGGCGCCGCAGAGCAGCAGGGCCCCGGCGTCCGCGGCGGGGCCGGAGCCGGAGGGGCCTGAGGCGCCGGAGGAGTGGGGCTGCTGCGGCTGGCTGTCGGGCATCGCGCTCCTGGGGCTCGGGGCGGCTGCAGTCGTCGAGGCGTCAAGATCACGCAGCGCGCGTCGAGCCTAGGACGGTGAAAGGCCCGCTTCGAGGAGGAGCGGAATAGTCGTACCGGTGTGGTGCGAGTACACGGATGGGGTGCTCACGGACGCCTGAGGCGGGCGGTCCGATGCCCTCCGACGGCCCCGCCGAAACGGATTTGGGCGATCGGCGACCAACCGTGTAATGTCTTCATCGCTCGCCCCAATAGCTCAGTCGGTAGAGCGTCTCCATGGTAAGGAGAAGGTCTGCGGTTCGATTCCGCATTGGGGCTCTGATGTCGAGTGATCCTCGCCTTCGGGCGGGGAGATCCGGCATCGCAGCGGTGTAGCTCAGTCGGTAGAGCAAGCGGCTCATAATCGCTGTGTCACCGGTTCAAGTCCGGTCACCGCTACTCCTGGTAGCCGATTGTGGGGTCGGTCCTTCGATCGGCTACTCTTTTTTGCGTTCATCCGTCCATCCGTCCGTCAAGGAGCACTCACGTGGCTGCCACCGACGTCCGCCCGAAGATCACGCTGGCCTGCGTGGAGTGCAAGGAGCGGAACTACATCACCAAGAAGAACCGGCGTAACGACCCGGACCGTCTTGAGATGAAGAAGCACTGCCCGCGCTGCAACGCGCACACTGCGCACCGCGAAACGCGCTAAACACAGGCTCGTACACGAGGCCGTCCCCGATTGTTGGGGGCGGCCTCGCGTCGTGTTTTCCGAAACCAACCGCAGTGAAACCAACCGCAGGAGGTGCCGAGTCCATGGCGCTCGACCAGTCCTTCGTGGGGCGTTCCTATCCCCCCACTGATCCTTATGAGGTCGGCCGGGAGAAGATCCGCGAGTTCGCCGAGGCCGTGGGGGACGCCAATCCCGCGTACATCGACACGGAAGCCGCCAAGGCGCTCGGTCACCCCGATGTGATCGCCCCGCCGACTTTTGTGTTTGCGATCACTTTCAAGGCCGCGGGCCAGGTCATCGAGGACCCGCAGCTGGGCCTCGACTACAGCCGTGTGGTGCACGGCGACCAGAAGTTCGCCTACACGCGCCCGGTGCGCGCGGGCGACCGGCTCACGGTGACCTCGACCATCGAGGCCATCAAGTCGATGGCGGGCAACGACATCCTGGACATCCGCGGAGAGGTCCACGACGAGGCAGGCGAGCACGTCGTGACCGCCTGGACGAAGCTCGTCGCGCGTGCGGCGGAGCCTGCGGCAGAAGGGGCCTGAGGCGATGACGGCGAAGATTGCGTACGGCGACGTCGAGGTCGGCACCGAGCTGCCGGCCCAGACCTTTCCGGTGACGCGCGCCACTCTCGTGCAGTACGCGGGCGCTTCCGGGGACTTCAACCCGATCCACTGGAACGAGAAGTTCGCCCTTGAGGTCGGCCTTCCCGACGTCATCGCGCACGGCATGTTCACCATGGCCGAGGCGATCCGCGTCGTGACCGACTGGGTGGGCGACCCGGGGGCCGTCGTCGAGTACGGCGTCCGCTTCACGAAGCCCGTCATCGTCCCGAACGACGACGAGGGCGCCACCATCGAGGTCAGCGCGAAGGTCGCGGCCGTGCTCGACGACAACCGCGTGCGGGTCGACCTGCTCGCGAAGAGCAGGGACCAGAAGGTCCTCGGCATGTCGCGGGCGGTCGTGCAGCTGGCCTGACGGCCGTCGGCGGTTCACGTAAGTACGTGTAAGTGCAGGTAAGGGGCGTCCTCCATGGAAGGGCGCCCCTTACGCGTACCCGAAGGCGAGTCCTCACCCCGACCGCTTGACTGCTTAGTGATTGGCCACTAACTTTCTCGTATGGTCAGGATGAGCGCAGAAGAGCGGCGCGAAAGCGTCATCCGCGCGGCGATGGTCGAGTTCGCCCGCGGTGGCTACAACGGCACTTCCACCGAGGTGATCGCCAAGCGGGTGGGTGTCTCGCAGCCGTATCTCTTCCGCCTCTTCCCGGGCAAGCGGGCCATCTTCCTTGCCGCCTCGGAGCGGTGCTGTCAGGAGGTCACGGAGGTCTTCCGCCAGGCGTCCGAGGGGCTGGACGGGCAGGAGGCCCTGCAGGCCATGGGTGCCGCCTATCAGGCCCTCATCGCCGACGACCCGGACATGCTCCTCATGCAGATGCAGATGTACGTCGCCGTGGCGTCCGCGGAGGCGTCCGGGGACCGGGAGTTCGGCGACGCACTGCGGGCCGGCTGGATGGAGATGTACGACACGGTCCGCCTGGCGCTGGGGGCGGACGTCGACGAGACGACGCAGTTCCTGGCCTACGGGATGTTGGTCAACGTCCTGGTGTCGATGGGGTTCCAGCCCGAACACCGGGTGTGGTCGGGCTTCTATGAGGCGGTTCAGCCCAAGGCCTGAGCCGTGCGGGGGCGGGGGGTCTCCTTCTGTGCCCACGAAAGTTAGTCATCAATAACTAACCACAGGGGAAGCAATGTCGGAGCAGAAAGCGCGGACAGCAGCGCAGCCGGAACAGGCGGCGTCGCGCGGGGGCATGGTCTGGGCCCTCGTCATCACCAGCGTCGCCGGGTTCATGGCGGCACTGGACAACCTCGTCGTCACCACCGCCCTGCCCTCCATCCGCGAGGACCTCGGGGGAGCCCTGCACGACCTCGAATGGACGGTGAGCGCCTACACCCTCACCTTCGCCGTGCTGCTGATGTTCGGCGCGGCCCTGGGAGACCGGTTCGGCCGCCGCAGGCTCTTCGTCGTCGGCCTCTCGATCTTCACCGCCGCCTCCGCCGGAGCGGCACTCGCACCCGGCCTGGAGGCGCTGATCGCCGCCCGCGCGGTGCAGGGCGTCGGCGCCGCGATCATGATGCCGCTCACCCTGACCCTGCTGACGGCCGCCGTGCCGCAGGCCAAGCGCGGCATGGCGTACGGCATATGGGGCGCCGTCAACGGCCTCGCGGTCGCCAGCGGCCCGCTGATCGGCGGAAGCCTCACCGAGCACGTCTCCTGGCAGTGGATCTTCTGGCTGAACGTCCCGCTCGGCCTCGCCCTGCTGCCGCTCGCCCGCCTCCGCCTCGCCGAGTCGTACGCCCCCGGCGCGCGCCTGGACATGGTCGGCACCCTGCTCGCCAGCGGTGGTCTCTTCGGAATCGTGTACGCCCTGGTCCGCGGCCCCATCGACGGCTGGTCCAGCGCCACCGTCCTCGTCAGCCTGAGCGCGGGCGTCGTCCTGCTCGCCGGCTTCGTCCGGCACGGGATGCGCCACAAGGCGCCGATGCTGCCGATGCGCCTCTTCCGTAGCCGAGCGTTCGCGGGAATCAACGCCGCGAGCCTGCTGATGTTCCTCGGGATGTTCGGCTCGATCTTCCTGCTCAGCCAGTACATGCAGGGCGTCCTCGGCTACTCGCCCACCGAGGCCGGGCTGCGCATGCTCCCCTGGACCGGCATGCCGATGCTCGTCTCCCCGCTGGCCGGCTACCTCTCCGACCGGATCGGCGGCCGCCCGGTCGTCGCCGCCGGACTCTTCCTGCAGGCCGTCGGCCTGGCCTGGTACGCCGCCGTGGTGGCGGTCGACGTCTCGTACACCACCCAGCTGCCCGCCCTGATCATCAGCGGCGTCGGAATGTCCCTGTACTTCGCCCCGGCCTCCAACCTGGTCATGTCCAGCGTGCGGCCGCAGGAGCAGGGCATCGCGTCCGGCGCGAACAACGCGCTGCGCGAGGTCGGCGGCGCCCTCGGCATCGCCGTGATGTCCTCGATCTTCTCGGCGCAGGGCGGCTACGACTCCGGGTGGGACTTCGTGAACGGCCTGGAGCCCGCGCTGTGGGTGGGCTCCGCGGTGGTGGCCCTCGCCTCGGTGGCGGCACTGTGCATCCCGTCACGGAGGTCGACGCCCGGGGAGCCCGGTACGACCGCTCCGCAGCAGGAGGAGACGCTGGTCGCCGTCTGAGCGACCGCAGGAGAACGGCCCCGCCCTGACCGGCGGGGCCGTTCTCGTACTCTTGAGCACGTGCAGGAACTCCACGATGCCCCGCTCGCCCCGCTGACCACCTTCCGGCTCGGCGGCCCCGCGACCCGTCTGATCACCGCGACGACCGATGCCGAGGTGGTCGCCGCCGTCCGGGAGGCCGACGACTCCGGAACGCCGCTGCTGCTCATCGGCGGCGGATCGAACCTGGTCATCGGCGACAAGGGCTTCGACGGCACGGCCCTGCGCATCGCCACCCGGGGCTTCGAACTCGACGGCACCGAGCTGGAGCTCGCGGCCGGCGAGATCTGGACCGACGCGGTCGCCCGGACCGTCGAGGCGGGTCTGGCGGGCATCGAATGCCTCGCCGGGATCCCCGGCTCCGCGGGCGCGACACCGATCCAGAACGTCGGGGCGTACGGCCAGGAGGTCTCCTCGACCATCACCGAGGTGACCGCGTACGACCGGAAGACGCACGAGACGGTCGTGATTCCGAACGCCGAGTGCGACTTCTCGTACCGCCACAGCCGCTTCAAGGCCGATCCCGACCGTTTCGTGGTGCTGCGGGTCCGCTTCGCGCTCGAGGACGCGCAGGGCATGAGCGCGCCCCTCAAGTACCCGGAGACGGCCCGCACCCTCGGCGTCGAGGCGGGCGACCGGGTCCCGGCCGCGGTCGCCAGGGAGACCGTCCTCAAGCTCCGTGCGGGCAAGGGCATGGTGCTCGACCCCGAGGACCACGACAGCTGGTCCGCCGGGTCGTTCTTCACCAACCCGATCCTCACCGAGGAGGAGTTCGCCGCCTTCCACGCGCGCGTGACGGAACGCCTCGGCGCGGACATCGCCCCGCCCGCCTTCCCGACCGGCGACGGCCGCGTGAAGACCTCCGCCGCCTGGCTCATCGACAAGGCGGGCTTCACCAAGGGCTACGGAGAGGGCCGGGCCCGCATCTCCACCAAGCACACGCTCGCGCTCACCAACCGCGGCGGCGCGACCACCGAGGACCTGCTGGCGCTGGCCCGCGAGGTCGTCGCAGGGGTGCGGGACGCCTTCGGGGTCACCCTGGTCAACGAGCCGGTGACGGTGGGCGTCAGCCTGTAGGGCGCCTTCTGGGGGTGTGGACGGGTCAGTAGGCCACGCCTACGCCCTGCCGCACGGTCCCGCGGTCGTCGATCATGCCGAGCATCGCGTGCGCCACGTCCGCGCGCGCGATCGTCCGCCCCGAGCGCGGAAAGCCGCCCACGACCGTGCGGTAGCTGCCGGTGAGGGGCTTGTCCGTCAGTCTCGGCGGACGGACCGAGGTCCAGTCCGTCGCGCTCGCGGCCAGCTCCGCCTCCATGGCCGTCAGGTCCGTGTAGACGTCCCTGAGGACCCTGTCGACCACGCCCAGCATGGCCCGGTCGAGGAGCGGCGAGTCCGCGGGCTGCGGTCCGACCGGGGCCGCGCTCACGACCAGCAGCCGCCGCGTGCCCTCCGCGTCCATCGCCCGCAGCACGCCGCGCGTGAGCTCCGTCGCGACGCCCCGGGCCGCGTCCGCCCGATTGCGGGCACCGAGCCCCGAAAGGACCGCGTCCCGGCCCGCGACCGCGGGGCGCACCGCCTCCGGATCCAGGGCGTCCGCGCGGAACACCTCCAGCCCCTCGCCGGTCACCGTGAGGCGCGCCGGATCGCGCACCACCGCCGTGACCTTGTGTCCTGCCGTGAGCGCCTGCCGGACGATCTCCTGACCGATGCCACCGGTCGCACCGAACACCGTGAGCCTCATCGCGCACCCTCCCAAGGTGGGTAAGTATTCACTCACCTCTAGAGTGAGTAAACACTCACCCCTTCGTCAAGCCAGGTTGGACGGCCCATGCAGCAGAAGCCCACCCGGGCCCGCATCCTCGACGCGGCCCACGACCTCATGTTCACCCGCGGTCTGGCCCGCGCCACCACCAAGGAGATCGCCAAGGCGGCGGGCTGCTCCGAAGCCGCGCTCTACAAGCACTTCGCGAGCAAGGAAGAGCTGTTCGTGAGCGTGCTCCGGGAGAGGCTGCCCAGGCTGAACCCGCTCCTGAGCGAGCTCGTGGAGAAGCCGGGGGAGCGCAGCGTCCTGGAGAACCTCACCGAGATCGCCCGGCTGGCCGGTGACTTCTATGCGCAGAGCTTCCCGATCGCCGCCTCCTTGTACGCGGAGACCAAGCTGAAGCGCCGCCACGAGGACTCCATGCGCGAGATGGGCACGGGTCCCCACATGCCCATCGAGGCCCTGGACGCCTATCTGCGGACCGAGCGCGAAGCCGGCCGGATCGCACCCGACGCCGACACCTTCGCGGCCGCCTCGCTCCTCATGGGCGCCTGCGCGCAGCGGGCCTTCGCCTACGACGCCACGGTCGGCAAGGAGCCCCCGCAGCCCGTCGAGGAGTTCGCGGCCGCCATCGCCCGCACGCTCCTGAAGGGCATCAGCTGACCAGCCACTCGTCCACCCCGGCCAGCATCTTGTTCTGTACGTCGACGGGCGCGGCCGAACCGCGGACCGACTGCCGGGCCAGCTCCGCCAGCTCGGCGTCGGTGAAGCCGTGGTGCACGCGCGCGATGTCGTACTGGGCGGCGAGCCGCGACCCGAAGAGGAGCGGGTCGTCGGCGCCGAGTGCTATCGGCACCCCCGCGTCGAACAGCGTGCGCAGGGGGACGTCCGCCGGCTTCTCGTAGACCCCCAGGGCGACGTTGGACGCCGGGCACACCTCGCACGTGACGCCCCGGTCCGCGAGCCGCTTCAGGAGCCGCGGATCCTCGGCGGCCCGCACCCCGTGCCCGATGCGCGCCGCGTCCAGGTCGTCCAGGCAGTCCCGCACCGACGCGGGCCCGGTGAGCTCACCGCCGTGCGGCGCCGCCAGCAGACCGCCGTCGCGCGCGATGGCGAAGGCCCGGTCGAAGTCCCGCGCCATGCCGCGCCGTTCGTCGTTGGAGAGCCCGAAGCCGACGATGCCCCGGTCCGCGTACCGCACCGCGAGCCGCGCCAGCGTGCGGGCGTCCAGCGGGTGCTTCATGCGGTTCGCGGCGACCAGGACGCGCATGCCGAGGCCGGTCTCCCGCGAGGCGCTCTCGACCGCGTCCAGGATGATTTCCAGGGCCGGGATCAGACCGCCGAGCCGTGGCGCGTACGAGGTGGGGTCGACCTGGATCTCCAGCCACCCCGACCCGTCCCGCAGGTCCTCCTCGGCGGCCTCGCGCACCAGGCGCCGGATGTCCTCCGGCTCGCGAAGGCAGGAGCGCGCGGCGTCGTAGAGCCGCTGGAAGCGGAACCAGCCGCGCTCGTCCGTCGCGCGCAGCTTCGGTGGCTCGGCACCGGTCAGCGCCTCGGGGAGCCGCACTCCGTACTTGTCGGCCAGCTCCAGCAGGGTGCTGGACCGCATCGACCCGGTGAAGTGCAGATGGAGATGGGCCTTCGGCAGTTCTCGTACGTCTCGTACACGCTCGTCTCGTACACGCTCCATTCGAGGATCTTGCCGTATGCACCTGGCCTCCCGGTAGCGCCTTTCCCCCTTCGGGTCCCCCTCCGAACGAAGAAACGGGCCGCCTCTCCGAAGGAGAGACGGCCCGCACGTTCCTGCCGGACTGCCGGGATTCAGTCGCGGGCCTCGGCGAGCAGCTTCTGGATCCGCGAGACGCCCTCGACGAGGTCCTCGTCGCCGAGCGCGTACGAAAGGCGCAGGTAGCCCGGCGTCCCGAAGGCCTCACCAGGAACGACCGCGACCTCGGCCTCCTCCAGGATGAGAGCGGCCAGCTCCACGGAGTCCTGCGGGCGCTTGCCGCGGATCTCCTTGCCGAGCAGACCCTTCACCGAGGGGTACGCGTAGAAGGCGCCCTCGGGCTCGGGGCAGACCACGCCCGCGATCTCGTTGAGCATCCGCACGATCGTCTTGCGGCGCCGGTCGAAGGCCTCGCGCATCTTCTCGACGGCGACCAGGTCACCGGAGACGGCCGCGAGCGCGGCGGCCTGCGCGACGTTCGAGACGTTGGACGTGGCGTGCGACTGCAGGTTCGTCGCGGCCTTGACGACGTCCTTCGGGCCGATGATCCAGCCCACCCGCCAGCCGGTCATCGCGTACGTCTTGGCGACGCCGTTGACCACGATGCACTTGTCGCGCAGCTCGGGCAGGAGCGCGGGGAGCGAGGTGAACTTCGCGTCTCCGTAGACGAGGTGTTCGTAGATCTCGTCGGTCATGACCCACAGGCCGTGCTCGACGGCCCAGCGGCCGATCGCCTCGGCGTCGGCCTGGCTGTAGACGGCGCCCGTCGGGTTGGACGGCGACACGAAGAGCACGACCTTCGTGCGCTCCGTGCGCGCGGCCTCGAGCTGCTCGACCGAGACGCGGTACTCGGTGGTCTCGTCGGCGACGACCGGGACCGGGACGCCGCCCGCGAGGCGGATCGACTCCGGGTACGTCGTCCAGTACGGCGCGGGGACGATGACCTCGTCGCCCGGGTCCAGGATCGCGGCGAACGCTTCGTAGATGGCCTGCTTGCCGCCGTTGGTCACCAGGATCTGCGACGCGTCGACCTCGTAGCCCGAGTCGCGCAGGGTCTTCGCGGCGATCGCCGCCTTGAGCTCGGGGAGGCCCCCGGCCGGCGTGTAGCGGTGGAACTTCGGGTTCTTGCAGGCCTCGATGGCCGCTTCGACGATGTAGTCCGGAGTCGGGAAGTCGGGCTCGCCCGCCCCGAAGCCGATCACCGGGCGACCGGCGGCCTTGAGGGCCTTGGCCTTGGCGTCGACGGCGAGGGTCGCGGACTCGGAGATCGCGCCGATGCGCGCGGACACCCGGCGCTCGGTCGGAGAAGTTGCAGCGCTCATGGCCCCATCGTTCCAGACCCGAAACGCCCCCGGCGGGCGGGTTTCCAAGACCGTCGGAACCCATTCTGTTCGACGGGGGGCCGCGGAGCACGTACACTCACTGCTCGTTGGCCTTCACCGGCCGCTTCCTCTCTACGCACTCCGTGCACATGGGCGGATGCGGTAGGTTGGGGGAAATCAAAGGGTCGTAGCTCAATTGGTAGAGCACTGGTCTCCAAAACCAGCGGTTGGGGGTTCAAGTCCCTCCGGCCCTGCTACACGCTCCTTCGCCAGGAAGTGTGCGCATGTACGTACTGCAATGCACCGCCGTGCGGCTCAACCGGGCGCGGCACGGCCACGACCCGGAATCAGGTGAGGACGAGTGACGGACGCCGTGGGCTCCATCGACATGCCTGATGCCCAGGACGAGGCGCCGGAGTCCAAGAAGAAGGCCCGCAAGGGCGGCAAGCGCGGCAAGAAGGGCCCCTTCGGCCGTCTCGCGCTCTTCTACCGCCAGATTGTCGCGGAGCTCCGTAAGGTCGTCTGGCCGACTCGCAGTCAGCTCACGACCTACACCACAGTGGTGATTGTCTTCGTCGTCATCATGATCGGTCTCGTGACCGTGATTGACTATGGCTTCAGCCACGCTGTCAAGTACATCTTCGGCTGAGCCGAGAGCGAAGGGCGCCGTTCCCGGCGCCCCTTTCGCGCGTTCCACCCCTCTGTATCCAGGAAGAAGCAGCCACCGTGTCTGACCCGAACCTGAACGACGCCGTCGAGCCTCGCGAAGAGAGCGCGGAGTCCGTGGAGGACCAGCTCGACATCGTCGAGGCGGCGGACGCCGAGGAGCCGGACCAGGCCGAAGCTGCCGACGCCGCCGCGGGCGAGCCCGCCGAAGAGGCCGCCATCCACCTGGAGGGCGACGCCGAGGCCGTTGCGGAGTCCGAGGAGGACGAGACCGCCGTCGCCGAGGTCGCCGACGAGGAGCCTGCCGACGAGGCCGAGCCCGAGGAGGAGGCCGAGCCGGTCGACCCGATCGTGGCCCTCCGCGAGGAGCTCCGCACCCTCCCCGGCGAGTGGTACGTCATCCACACCTACGCCGGTTACGAGAACCGCGTGAAGACCAACCTCGAGCAGCGCGCCGTCTCGCTCAACGTCGAGGACTTCATCTTCCAGGCCGAGGTGCCGCAGGAAGAGGTCGCGCAGATCAAGAACGGCGAGCGCAAGACGATCCGCCAGAACAAGCTCCCCGGCTACGTGCTGGTGCGCATGGACCTGACGAACGAGTCCTGGGGCGTCGTCCGCAACACGCCGGGCGTCACCGGCTTCGTCGGCAACGCCTACGACCCGTACCCGCTGACCCTGGACGAGATCGTCAAGATGCTCGCCCCGGAGGCCGAGGAGAAGGCCGCCCGCGAGGCCGCCGAGGCCGAGGGCAAGCCGGCTCCGGCCCGCAAGGTCGAGGTCCAGGTGCTCGACTTCGAGGTGGGCGACTCGGTCACCGTCACCGACGGTCCGTTCGCGACGCTGCAGGCGACGATCAACGAGATCAACGCCGACTCGAAGAAGGTCAAGGGTCTCGTCGAGATCTTCGGCCGCGAGACCCCGGTCGAGCTGAGCTTCGACCAGATCCAGAAGAACTGACGTTCCCTGGAACACACGCCTCCGAACAGGTCAGACGGGCTGTCAAAGCCGGTCTGACCTGCTCGGTTTTTAGCCGCGCGACTATACCCGTTATCGTTGTGCGGTATGCCTCCATCCGGATGACTGGATGGTCGGCTGAAAACTCTCACTAGGACCCGGAGAGAGCAATGCCTCCCAAGAAGAAGAAGGTCACGGGGCTGATCAAGCTCCAGATCCAGGCTGGTGCCGCCAACCCGGCCCCGCCGGTCGGTCCCGCCCTGGGCCAGCACGGCGTCAACATCATGGAGTTCTGCAAGGCCTACAACGCCGCGACCGAGTCGCAGCGTGGCTGGGTGATCCCGGTGGAGATCACGGTCTACGAAGACCGTTCCTTCACCTTCATCACCAAGACGCCGCCGGCCGCCAAGATGATCCTCAAGGCCGCTGGTGTCGAGAAGGGCTCCGGCGAGCCCCACAAGACCAAGGTCGCCAAGGTCACCGAGGCGCAGATCCGTGAGATCGCGCAGACCAAGATGGAAGACCTCAACGCCAACGACCTGGACGCCGCGTCGAAGATCATCGCCGGCACCGCCCGTTCCATGGGCATCACGGTCGAGGGCTGAGCCTCCTCCCCGTCTGACCTTTCTCAGTGGTAGGGCCAAGCGCTGGTCCGAACCACGACTCCATACCTGAACCAACACAGGAGCAGAAGTGAAGCGCAGCAAGACTCTCCGCGCTGCGGACGCCAAGATCGACCGGGAGAAGCTGTACGCCCCGCTCGAGGCCGTCCGTCTCGCCAAGGAGACCTCCTCGACCAAGTTCGACGGCACCGTCGAGGTCGCCATGCGTCTGGGTGTCGACCCGCGCAAGGCCGACCAGATGGTCCGTGGCACCGTGAACCTCCCGCACGGCACCGGCAAGACCGCCCGGGTCCTGGTCTTCGCGACCGGTGACCGTGCTGCGGCCGCGGAAGCCGCTGGGGCCGACATCGTCGGCGCCGACGAGCTCATCGACGAGGTCGCGAAGGGCCGCCTGGACTTCGACGCCGTCGTCGCCACCCCGGACCTCATGGGCAAGGTCGGCCGCCTCGGCCGCGTGCTCGGTCCGCGTGGTCTGATGCCGAACCCGAAGACCGGCACCGTGACCCCCGACGTCGTGAAGGCTGTCAACGACATCAAGGGCGGCAAGATCGAGTTCCGCGTCGACAAGCACTCGAACCTGCACTTCATCATCGGCAAGGTGTCCTTCGACGACACCAAGCTGGTGGAGAACTACGCCGCGGCCCTGGAGGAGATCCTCCGTCTGAAGCCGTCGGCCGCCAAGGGTCGCTACATCAAGAAGGCCGCCATCACCACCACGATGGGCCCCGGCATTCCGCTGGACTCGAACCGCACCCGCAACCTCCTCACCGAGGAGGACCCGGCCGCCGTCTGAATCTGACGGCAGCCGCGTCGCGTACGCGTTCTGTGGACGGGCCCCGCAACCTTTCGAGGTGCGGGGCCCGTCCTGTTTGTGTACAAGCCTTTCGGATAGGTGTGTCAGTGGCCTGCGCTAGCGTGCAGGCTCCATGAATGCCAAGGGGTGGGACAACATGAACAGCACGACCATGCGCCGTGCCGGTCTCTCGATCGCGGTGGTCGCCGCGCTGACGGGCCTCACGGCCTGCGGTTCGGGTGACTCCTCCGACAAGGCGGACGGGAGCGGCAAGGACAAGGGCGGCATGAACATGAGCCCGATAGCCGCCCTGCGTACGGTCGAGAAGTCGACCGACAAGGCCGACACCGCCCGGATCGAGAGCTCCACCACCCTGGGCACGGTGTCCTCCATGGACGCGAAGGGCGTCATGGGCTGGTCCGACGGCATCACCGGCAATGTGACGGTGACCTTCACCGGCGGCTCCCAGGCCCAGCAGATGGCGCAGCTCGGCAAGTCGAAGCTCGACTACCGCTATCTGAAGAACGGCTTCTACGCGAACATGGGCGACAAGTTCGCGGAGCAGGCGGGCGGGGGCAAGCACTGGCTGGAGTACGACTACGCCACGCTGGCCGAGCTGAGCGGCGCCGCGGGCGAGGCCTTCCAGGACCAGATGCAGAACACCACCCCGAACCAGTCGGTGAAGATGCTGCTGGCCTCCGGTGACGTGAAGCGCGTCGGCGAGGAGGAGGTCCGCGGCACGAAGGCGACGCACTACTCCGGCAAGGTCGACATCGCCGACTTCACCGCCAAGAGCGCGGACCTGGACGAGGACAAGCTCGCCGAGCTGAAGAAGCAGTTCGAGCAGGCCGGTCTCAGCACCGAGACGATCGACATCTGGGTCGACGACGAGGACCTGCTGGTCAAGAAGACCGAGAAGGGCGACACGAAGAACGGCACCTTCTCGCAGACGGCCTACTACAGCGACTACGGCACCGAGCTCTCCGTGGAGAAGCCCCCGGCCTCGGACACCATGAGCTTCAAGGACCTGCTGAACAAGCAGCCCGCGGTATAACTCCTGCGCTGCGCGTCCCACCCCTCAGGTACGCTCGGCGAACAAAGATGTGTCGATCATGTGTTCTTTGTTCGGTTCAGTTCCTAGGGGTGGGGTCATGACTGTAGGTGTCGTACGTGGACGCAGGGGACGTCAGCGGGCGGCGGGCGCCGTGCTCAGCACCGCGCTGCTCTGTGTCGGCGCGGTGGCCTGTGGAGGCTCGGACGACAAGTCCGACAACGCGGGGGAGTCGGGGAAGACCCAGTCCCGCTCGCAGGTCACCGAGGTCATCACGGCCGCGTACAAGAAGACGTCGGCCGCCAAGTCGGCCAAGGTCAAGATGACGATGTCCACGCCGCCCGGTGAGATGGGCAAGGCAATGGGCGGGGCCGGCGAGATGAAGATGACCGGCGTCATGGGCTGGGACCCGACCGTCATGGACGTGACGGTCTCGGGCTCCGCGCTCACGGAGGGTGACCCGGAGGCTCCGGAGAAGATCCGGATGCTCTGGAGCGACAACGTGATGTACATGGACATGGGCGCCAAGGCGGCCAAGGACATGGACGGCAAGCGCTGGGTCAAGATGGACCTCAACTCCATCGCGAAGCAGGCCGGTGACGACAAGCTCGCCAAGCAGATGACCGGCGGCCTGGACAGCATGAACCAGGACCCGGCGCAGCAGCTCGCGATGCTCCTGGACTCGCCGAACCTCAAGCACCTGGGCTCCGCGAAGGTCGACGGCGCGCAGACCCAGCGCTACAAGGGCCGGCTCACCGTCAAGGAAATGATGGAGTCCAACGACGGCCTGAAGGACGTGCTCAGCAAGAGCGAGCGCGACCAGCTCTTCAAGAACATCGAGAAGTCGGGCATCAAGGGCTACGACACCGAGGTCTGGGTCAACGAGGACGACTACCCCGTCCGCATGGACATCGACATCAAGACCCCCGAAGGCACGGTGAAGACCTCCCAGACCTTCTCCGACTACGGCTCCGCCACCAAGGTGACGCCGCCGCCGGCCGGGCAGACCTTCGACATGATGAAGATGTTCGAGGAGCTCGGGAAGCTCGGCAAGGGCGGCTCGGGCGCCGGTTCGGACAGCGCCTTCTGACCGGATTTGCTTGCCGCGGACCCGTTCGCGTACTCTTCCACAGAAGCCAAAGACCGCTGGTCGTTGCTGTGCTCTCGCAAGAGGGTGCGGCGGCCGAAGGATCCGCTGAAACGGCGGACGACCCGCGCAGGTGACTGTGGATGTGCTCCTGGATCGCATGCGATTCGGTTGAGCTCACGCCCCGTGCGCCTGCGCCGGGGCGTTTCGTTTTGTCGGCCCCTTCTGAGCGGTCCTCATCACCCGGAAGGAGGCCGACGCTCTATGCCGACGCCCGACAAGGCTGCCGCGGTAGCCGAGCTCACGGACAAGTTCCGCAGCTCGAACGCCGCCGTGCTGACCGAGTACCGGGGTCTCACCGTGGCCCAGCTCAAGCAGCTGCGCCGTTCCCTCGGTGCGAACTCCGAGTACGCCGTGGTGAAGAACACGCTGACCAAGATCGCGGCCAACGAGGCCGGGATCGACACGCTGGACGACCTCTTCACGGGTCCGACGGCGGTTGCCTTCGTCACCGGTGACCCGGTGGAGTCGGCCAAGGGTCTTCGTGACTTCGCCAAGGACAACCCGAACCTCGTCATCAAGGGCGGTGTCCTTGACGGCAAGGCGCTGTCCGCCGACGAGTTCAAGAAGCTTGCGGACCTCGAGTCCCGCGAGGTTCTGCTCAGCAAGCTGGCCGGTGCCATGAAGGGCAAGCAGTCGCAGGCTGCCTCTGTCTTCCAGGCGCTGCCCTCGAAGTTCGTCCGCACCGCGGAGGCGCTTCGTGCCAAGCAGGCCGAGCAGGGCGGTGCCGAGTAATTCGGCTCGCGCATTGATCGACGCCCACTAGGGCGACGGTCGCAGCGGGCCCAACGTACGCCCGCCTCCATATACACCCGGCACCAGCCGAATTAGTGGAAGGACGCCATCATGGCGAAGCTGTCCCAGGACGACCTGCTCGCGCAGTTCGAAGAGATGACCCTCATCGAGCTCTCCGAGTTCGTGAAGGCCTTCGAGGAGAAGTTCGACGTCACCGCCGCCGCTGCCGCGCCGGTCGTCGTCGCCGGTGGTGCCGCTGGTGGCGCCGCCGAGGCCGCCGAGGAGCAGGACGAGTTCGACGTCATCCTCACGGGTGCCGGCGACAAGAAGATCCAGGTCATCAAGGTCGTGCGTGAGCTCACCTCGCTGGGCCTGAAGGAGGCCAAGGACCTCGTCGACGGCACCCCGAAGCCGGTCCTCGAGAAGGTCGCCAAGGACGCCGCGGACAAGGCCAAGGAGGCCCTCGAGGGCGCCGGCGCCTCCGTCGAGGTCAAGTGACCTCACGAGTCGTCTGACTCTCTTTCCCGTACGTACGGCGTAACGCTGTAACGCACGGGCCGCCAAAGGCGATCACCCAAGTGGGTGGTCGCCTTTCGGCGTTCTCGGGCGCTCCCGCGAAGGGTGCCTTGCGATGTCGGTCCCGACGAGTATGGTGATCTTCGTTGTGCCTCCGGACGGCCCGTGACGGTGACGAGCTCGGAGTGATGTCGGGGCAGGGGGGCCTTGACGAACCGCACGCAGCGCGCAATTCTCAGGACGCGTCGTGACAACGATCCGGATCCGAGGCATGGATCGGCGGCGAAGAGGGCAGTATCGATGTGCATCGAGGGCGTGGCTTGCAGCAGGGGTTGAGAACAACGAGGGTCTTCAAAAACCCGCACTGGACATCAGTGGGCCGAGTGGCTACACTGACCCTTTGCGCTGCCTGTTAGCTGCCTCCTGCCCGTCACCAGGGGCATGCCCATGCTTGAGCACTGTGGACCGGACTCTCCCTGACCTGGGATGTCTGTCTCTGTGTCCAGCCTGGGACCGGTACGCGCGTAGTGAGTCCGAGCCCTCGGAAGGACCCCCTCTTGGCCGCCTCGCGCACTGCCTCGACCGCGAATACGAACAACGGCGCCAGCACCGCCCCGCTGCGCATCTCCTTTGCAAAGATCAAGGAGCCCCTCGAGGTTCCGAACCTTCTTGCGCTGCAGACCGAGAGCTTTGACTGGCTGCTCGGCAATGACGCGTGGAAGGCTCGTGTCGAGGCGGCTCTGGACAGCGGACAGGACGTCCCCACCAAGTCCGGTCTGGAGGAGATCTTCGAGGAGATCTCCCCGATCGAGGACTTCTCCGGGTCGATGTCCCTGACGTTCCGCGACCACCGTTTTGAGCCTCCGAAGAACTCGATCGACGAGTGCAAGGAGCGCGACTTCACGTTCGCTGCCCCGCTCTTCGTCACCGCCGAGTTCACCAACAACGAGACCGGCGAGATCAAGTCGCAGACGGTCTTCATGGGCGACTTCCCGCTCATGACGAACAAGGGCACCTTCGTCATCAACGGCACCGAGCGTGTCGTGGTGTCGCAGCTGGTCCGTTCGCCCGGTGTGTACTTCGATTCCTCGATCGACAAGACGTCCGACAAGGACATCTTCTCCGCCAAGATCATCCCGTCCCGGGGTGCCTGGCTGGAGATGGAGATCGACAAGCGCGACATGGTCGGTGTCCGCATCGACCGCAAGCGCAAGCAGTCGGTCACCGTTCTGCTCAAGGCTCTCGGTTGGACGACCGAGCAGATCCTCGAGGAGTTCGGCGAGTACGAGTCCATGCGCGCCACCCTGGAGAAGGACCACACCCAGGGCCAGGACGACGCGCTGCTCGACATCTACCGCAAGCTCCGTCCGGGCGAGCCGCCGACCCGTGAGGCCGCTCAGACGCTGCTCGAGAACCTCTACTTCAACCCGAAGCGCTACGACCTCGCGAAGGTCGGCCGCTACAAGGTGAACAAGAAGCTGGGTGCGGACGCTCCGCTCGACGCGGGCATCCTCACGGTCGAGGACATCATCGCCTCGATCAAGTACCTGGTGAAGCTGCACGCCGGTGAGGTCGAGACCGTTGGCGACAGCGGCACGTCGATCGTCGTCGAGACCGACGACATCGACCACTTCGGCAACCGTCGTCTGCGCAACGTCGGCGAGCTCATCCAGAACCAGGTCCGCACGGGTCTGGCTCGTATGGAGCGCGTCGTCCGCGAGCGCATGACGACCCAGGACGTCGAGGCGATCACGCCGCAGACCCTGATCAACATCCGCCCGGTCGTGGCGTCGATCAAGGAATTCTTCGGCACCTCGCAGCTGTCGCAGTTCATGGACCAGAACAACCCGCTGTCGGGTCTGACGCACAAGCGTCGTCTCTCGGCGCTGGGTCCCGGCGGTCTCTCGCGTGAGCGGGCAGGCTTCGAGGTCCGTGACGTGCACCCGTCTCACTACGGCCGCATGTGCCCGATCGAGACCCCTGAAGGCCCGAACATCGGTCTGATCGGTTCGCTCGCCTCGTACGGCCGCGTCAACGCGTTCGGCTTCGTCGAGACGCCGTACCGCAAGGTTGTCGAGGGCCAGGTCACCGACGACGTCGACTACCTGACGGCCGACGAGGAGGACCGCTTCGTCATCGCGCAGGCCAACGCCCCGCTGACGGACGACCTCCACTTCGCCGAGGCCCGCGTCCTGATCCGCCGCCGTGGCGGAGAGATCGACTACGTGCCCGGCACGGACGTCGACTACATGGACGTCTCGCCGCGCCAGATGGTGTCCGTCGCGACCGCGATGATCCCCTTCCTCGAGCACGACGACGCCAACCGTGCCCTCATGGGCGCGAACATGATGCGTCAGGCCGTGCCGCTGATCACCGCCGAGGCCCCCCTCGTCGGCACCGGCATGGAGTACCGCTGTGCGGTCGACGCCGGTGACGTGATCAAGGCCGAGAAGGCGGGTGTGGTCCAGGAGGTCTCCGCGGACTACGTCACGGTCACGAACGACGACGGCACGTACACCACGTACCGCATCGCCAAGTTCTCCCGGTCGAACCAGGGCACCTCCGTCAACCAGAAGGTTGTCGTCGACGAGGGCGCCCGCGTGATCGAGGGCCAGGTCCTGGCCGACGGTCCCGCGACCGAAGAGGGCGAGATGGCCCTCGGCAAGAACCTGCTCGTGGCGTTCATGCCGTGGGAGGGTCACAACTACGAGGACGCGATCATCCTGTCGCAGCGCCTCGTGCAGGACGACGTCCTCTCCTCGATCCACATCGAGGAGCACGAGGTCGACGCCCGTGACACCAAGCTCGGCCCGGAGGAGATCACCCGGGACATCCCGAACGTCTCCGAAGAGGTCCTCGCCGACCTCGACGAGCGCGGCATCATCCGTATCGGTGCCGAGGTCGTCGCCGGCGACATCCTCGTCGGCAAGGTCACGCCCAAGGGTGAGACCGAGCTGACGCCGGAGGAGCGCCTGCTCCGCGCGATCTTCGGTGAGAAGGCGCGCGAGGTCCGTGACACCTCCCTGAAGGTGCCGCACGGCGAGATCGGCAAGGTCATCGGCGTCCGCGTCTTCGACCGTGAAGAGGGCGACGAGCTGCCGCCGGGCGTGAACCAGCTGGTTCGTGTCTACGTGGCGCAGAAGCGCAAGATCACGGACGGTGACAAGCTCGCCGGCCGCCACGGCAACAAGGGTGTTATCTCGAAGATCCTTCCGATCGAGGACATGCCGTTCCTCGAGGACGGAACTCCGGTCGACATCATCCTGAACCCGCTGGGCGTGCCGTCCCGAATGAACCCGGGACAGGTCCTGGAGATCCACCTCGGCTGGCTCGCCAGCCGCGGCTGGGACGTCTCCGGCCTCGCGGACGAGTGGGCGCAGCGCCTGCAGGCCATCGGCGCCGACCAGGTCGACCCCGGCACGAACGTCGCCACCCCCGTCTTCGACGGTGCGCGTGAGGACGAGCTCGCCGGTCTGCTGCAGCACACCATCCCGAACCGCGACGGCGAGCGCATGGTGCTCCCGTCCGGCAAGGCGCAGCTGTTCGACGGCCGCTCCGGTGAGCCGTTCCCGGACCCGATCTCGGTCGGGTACATGTACATCCTCAAGCTGCACCACCTGGTCGACGACAAGCTCCACGCGCGTTCGACCGGCCCGTACTCGATGATCACCCAGCAGCCGCTGGGTGGTAAGGCACAGTTCGGTGGCCAGCGCTTCGGTGAGATGGAGGTGTGGGCGCTGGAGGCATACGGCGCCGCGTACGCCCTCCAGGAGCTGCTGACGATCAAGTCCGACGACGTGACCGGCCGCGTGAAGGTCTACGAGGCCATCGTCAAGGGCGAGAACATCCCCGAGCCCGGCATTCCCGAGTCCTTCAAGGTGCTCATCAAGGAAATGCAGTCCCTGTGCCTCAACGTGGAGGTGCTGTCCTCGGACGGCATGTCCATCGAGATGCGCGACACCGACGAGGACGTCTTCCGCGCGGCGGAGGAGCTCGGCATCGACCTGTCCCGGCGCGAGCCGAGCAGCGTCGAAGAGGTCTGACGGGTTGGCCGGCCGGATCCCGTATCCGGCCGGCTCTCCCCGGACCCGTTCAGACCATGATTGAGACTCGACCCCGAAAGAGGGATTGACGACAAAGTGCTCGACGTCAACTTCTTCGACGAGCTGCGGATCGGCCTTGCCACCGCGGACGACATCCGACAGTGGTCCCACGGCGAGGTCAAGAAGCCGGAGACCATCAACTACCGCACGCTCAAGCCCGAGAAGGACGGACTCTTCTGCGAGAAGATCTTCGGTCCGACCCGGGACTGGGAGTGCTACTGCGGCAAGTACAAGCGTGTCCGCTTCAAGGGCATCATCTGTGAGCGCTGCGGCGTCGAGGTCACTCGCGCCAAGGTGCGTCGTGAGCGGATGGGTCACATCGAGCTGGCCGCGCCCGTCACGCACATCTGGTACTTCAAGGGCGTCCCGTCGCGCCTGGGCTACCTCCTCGACCTCGCCCCGAAGGACCTCGAGAAGGTCATCTACTTCGCGGCGTACATGATCACGTTCGTGGACGAGGAGCGCCGCACCCGCGACCTGCCCTCCCTGGAGGCGCATGTCTCCGTGGAGCGCCAGCAGATCGAGAACCGTCGCGACTCCGACCTGGAGGCCCGCGCCAAGAAGCTCGAGACCGACCTGGCCGAGCTCGAGGCCGAGGGCGCCAAGGCCGACGTGCGCCGCAAGGTGCGCGAAGGTGCCGAGCGCGAGATGAAGCAGCTGCGTGACCGTGCGCAGCGCGAGATCGACCGTCTCGACGAGGTGTGGAACCGCTTCAAGAACCTCAAGGTCCAGGACCTCGAGGGCGACGAGCTGCTCTACCGCGAGCTGCGTGACCGCTTCGGCACGTACTTCGACGGCTCGATGGGTGCCGCGGCGCTGCAGAAGCGCCTGGAGTCCTTCGACCTCGACGAGGAGGCCGAGCGCCTCCGCGAGATCATCCGTACCGGCAAGGGCCAGAAGAAGACCCGTGCGCTCAAGCGCCTCAAGGTCGTCTCCGCGTTCCTGCAGACCTCGAACAGCCCCAAGGGCATGGTTCTGGACTGCGTGCCGGTCATCCCGCCGGACCTGCGTCCGATGGTGCAGCTGGACGGTGGCCGCTTCGCGACCTCCGACCTGAACGACCTGTACCGCCGCGTGATCAACCGCAACAACCGCCTGAAGCGCCTTCTCGACCTCGGTGCGCCCGAGATCATCGTGAACAACGAGAAGCGCATGCTCCAGGAGGCCGTCGACGCGCTCTTCGACAACGGCCGTCGTGGCCGCCCGGTGACGGGCCCCGGCAACCGTCCGCTGAAGTCGCTGTCCGACATGCTCAAGGGCAAGCAGGGTCGATTCCGTCAGAACCTGCTCGGTAAGCGTGTGGACTACTCCGCGCGTTCCGTGATCGTCGTCGGTCCGCAGCTGAAGCTGCACCAGTGTGGTCTGCCGAAGGCCATGGCGCTGGAGCTCTTCAAGCCGTTCGTGATGAAGCGCCTGGTCGACCTGAACCACGCGCAGAACATCAAGAGCGCCAAGCGGATGGTCGAGCGCGGCCGCACGGTCGTGTACGACGTCCTCGAAGAGGTCATCGCCGAGCACCCGGTTCTGCTGAACCGTGCGCCCACGCTGCACCGCCTCGGCATCCAGGCCTTCGAGCCGCAGCTGGTCGAGGGCAAGGCCATTCAGATCCACCCGCTCGTCTGCACCGCGTTCAACGCGGACTTCGACGGTGACCAGATGGCCGTGCACCTGCCGCTCTCCGCGGAGGCGCAGGCCGAGGCCCGCATCCTGATGCTGTCCTCGAACAACATCCTCAAGCCGGCCGACGGCCGTCCGGTCACGATGCCGACCCAGGACATGGTCCTCGGTCTGTTCTTCCTGACCACCGACGGTGAGCTCCGTGACGTCAAGGGCGAGGGCCGCGCGTTCGGCTCCACGGCCGAGGCGATCATGGCGTTCGACGCCGGCGAGCTCGCGCTGCAGTCGTCCATCGACATCCGCTTCCCGGTGGGCACCATCCCGCCGCGCGGCTGGACCCCGCCGGTCTCCGAGGCCGGGGACGAGGGCGTCGAGGAGCGGCCGTACCAGCAGGGCGACAGCTTCCGGCTGCGTACGTCGCTGGGCCGCGCGCTCTTCAACGAGCTGCTGCCCGAGGACTACCCCTTCGTCGACTACTCGGTCGGCAAGAAGCAGCTCTCCGAGATCGTCAACGACCTCGCCGAGCGCTACCCCAAGGTCATCGTGGCGGCGACGCTCGACAACCTGAAGGCGGCGGGCTTCTACTGGGCGACCCGTTCCGGCGTCACCGTGGCCATCTCCGACGTCGTGGTCCCCGCGGCCAAGAAGGAGATCGTCGCGGGCTACGAGGCCCAGGACGAGAAGGTCCAGAAGCAGTACGAGCGCGGTCTGATCACCAAGGACGAGCGCACGCAGGAGCTCATCGCGATCTGGACCAAGGCGACCAACGAGGTTGCCGAGGCGATGAACGCGAACTTCCCCAAGACGAACCCCATCTTCATGATGGTTGACTCGGGTGCCCGAGGAAACATGATGCAGATGCGTCAGATCGCCGGTATGCGTGGTCTGGTGTCGAACGCGAAGAACGAGACCATCCCGCGTCCGATCAAGGCCTCCTTCCGTGAGGGCCTGACCGTTCTTGAGTACTTCATCTCCACGCACGGTGCCCGTAAGGGTCTGGCGGACACGGCTCTCCGTACCGCCGACTCCGGTTACCTCACCCGTCGTCTGGTCGACGTCTCGCAGGACGTCATCATTCGCGAGGAGGACTGTGGCACCGAGCGCGGTCTGAAGCTGAAGATCGCGGTCAAGGGCGAGGACGGTGTCCTCCGCAAGACGGAGAACGTCGAGACCTCGGTCTACGCCCGCATGCTGGCCGAGGACGTCGTCATCGACGGCAAGGTCATCGCGCCGGCCAACGTGGACCTCGGTGACGTCCTCATCGACGCCCTGGTCGCCAACGGCGTCGAGGAGGTCAAGACCCGCTCGGTCCTGACCTGTGAGTCCGCGGTCGGCACCTGTGCCTTCTGCTACGGCCGTTCGCTCGCCACCGGCAAGCTGGTCGACATCGGTGAGGCGGTCGGCATCATCGCCGCCCAGTCCATCGGTGAGCCCGGTACGCAGCTGACGATGCGTACCTTCCACACCGGTGGTGTGGCCGGTGACGACATCACCCAGGGTCTGCCCCGTGTCGTCGAGCTCTTCGAGGCTCGTACGCCGAAGGGTGTCGCCCCGATCTCCGAGGCCGCGGGCCGTGTCCGCATCGAGGAGACCGAGAAGACGAAGAAGCTCGTCGTGACCCCGGACGACGGCAGCGACGAGACGGCGTTCCCGATCTCGAAGCGTGCCAAGGTCCTGGTGCGCGAGGGCGACCACGTCGAGGTGGGCCAGAAGCTCACCTTCGGTGCCACCAACCCGCACGACGTGCTGCGGATCCTCGGTCAGCGCGCGGTCCAGGTCCACCTGGTCGGCGAAGTCCAGAAGGTCTACAACAGCCAGGGCGTGTCGATCCACGACAAGCACATCGAGATCATCATCCGGCAGATGCTGCGCCGCGTGACGATCATCGAGTCCGGCGACGCGGAGCTGCTGCCGGGCGAGCTCGTCGAGCGCTCGAAGTTCGAGACCGAGAACCGTCGCGTCGTGACGGAAGGCGGCCACCCGGCCTCCGGCCGTCCGCAGCTGATGGGTATCACCAAGGCCTCGCTGGCGACGGAATCCTGGCTGTCGGCCGCCTCCTTCCAGGAGACGACCCGAGTCCTGACGGATGCGGCGATCAACGCCAAGTCCGACAGCCTCATCGGCCTCAAGGAGAACGTCATCATCGGTAAGCTCATCCCGGCCGGTACGGGTCTTTCCCGCTACCGCAACATCCGGGTGGAGCCGACCGAGGAGGCCAAGGCCGCGATGTACTCGGCCGTCGGCTACGACGACATCGACTACTCGCCGTTCGGCACGGGCTCCGGTCAGGCCGTGCCGCTGGAGGACTACGACTACGGTCCGTACAACCAGTAAGGCCTGAGTTTGTTGAAGGGCGCTTATCCCGTACGCGGGATGGGCGCCCTTCGGCGTTTTCAATGCCGGTGTGCCTCGAGGTAGCGCTGAAGGCTCTGCAGCCGGGTGTGCAGGTCCGGCTGCGCGGAGAGCAGCGAGACCGCGGGGCGGAACCTGTCGGCCTCGAGCTGCGCGGAGGGCTTTGCGCCTGCTTCGTCGGTGATGAACTTCTCGAGTACGTGAGCGAGTTGGGGCCCGAAGCCGCGGGCCGCGGCAGAGCGGTCGGCACGCAGTTCGGCACGCCGCTTGACCGCGGCGAGCAGCATGGGGATCAGCGCCAGCAGAAGCAGCCAGGGGAACAGGTATACCGCCACCAGCGAGAGAAGGATCGCGATCAAGAGGAGCTGGTTCCTGGCCTTCTTGTCCTTCCTGGTCATGGTGCGGCGCGAAGGCGATGTCATTCGGTGCAGAGCTCGCACGGCCCGCCAGATGAGCCGGGCGGGCAGGGCGTACCAAAAGGTCAGGAGCGCCGTCCAGGAGTGTCCTGCTACATGGTGGCCGAGTTCATGGGCGAGCACGGCGGAGAGCTGGCCCGGTGGCAGTCGGAGCGCGGCCGAGGTCACGGCGACGATGTGGCCCGCCGCGGCCTCCGCGCTGAGGTCTGCGCTTTCGTGGATCCAGAGCTGGTACGCCGTGCTGTCCAGCCCGAACCGAGCTGTGACGTCGTGTCAGGACGGCGCGAGCTGGTCCTGCTCGGCGAGCGACGGCGGCCTGTAGCCCAGCACATGGCGGGCGATGAAGGCCTCGGTGGACCGGTGGAGGATCAGCGCGCCGCTGAGAAGCCAGCCCACGGCCGTTGCCCAGGCGGGAAGGCCGGTCCAGCTCTCCACGAGGAATCCCAGAAGGGTCACGGCCCCGAGCCCGACGACTGTGTGCGGCAGATGGAGCGCGAGAACGCTGATGGCCATGGCATCGGCTCGCCGGCGAGGGGCCGCGATGTGGACGCGGCCTGAGGCGGGGTCGGTCTTCGAGGGCGAGGGCGAGGGTGCGGTGGGCGACCGGGGGTCCAGAGGTGCTGTTGCAGGTATGTGCTCGGGGTACTCCGGTTCGTACGGTTGGGACACGGTGTCCCCTCCCTGGGTTAGAGGCGCTCGGCCGGGCGGAGTGCTGCGGCTGACTTGAGCGGCGGATCCTCTTGCGGGGTCGGTCCGGGCTTCACCTGCCTCAGTGCGGACCTGAAGAGGGCGAGTACCAACTGCTGGGGCTCTTCGAGCTGGTACTTCTCCAAGGGGCCGTCCGGAAGTACGCGGTCTATGAGCTGGAGCTGGTGCTCGACCTTCTTGAGATCCTCGGTACGCAGGCTGTCCACCACCAGACCGGTGTCCTGCGGGTGTTCGGACAGGTGGAGAAGCAGGGAGCTGAGTCCGCCTCGATCGAGATGGTGGCGGTAGAACGCGATCTTCTTGGCCCTGAGCTCCTGTTCCTGTTCGAGACGGCGCAGCGTCGCGTCCCGCTCCAGCCGTGCGGTGCCCTCTATCCGGAGGCCCTGGCGCACCGCGATGCCCGTGGATGTGTCGAGCAGCTTCTGTACGGCAAGTTCGGCCGCAGCGCTGGAGGAGACGGGGAACTGCCGCGTTGTCGGGCGCATCAGCCGTTGGAGTACCCGGTTCAGCAGTGCCGGGACATCACGTTCGTGGCTGATGACGAACTGTTCCGGGCCGACCACCTGCCACGTGAGGTCAAAGGTCGCCTCGAACTCGAAGTTGTCGATCGCGCTCGGTAGTCGGGTGCGGAGGCACAGCGGATGAACCCCCATGTCCACCTCGTACACAGCGGTATGGCCACGGAGGCCGACGGGACGCCGCGGGGGTATGTAGGTCTCGTACGCGTCACCGGCCCCGGCCAGGACCAGCGCGCAGTCCGCACGCCCCAGGTAACGCCTCCCCGGCAGCTCGTATCGAGACAGATGACGCACGGCCAGGACGGGGTCGATGAGCCCGATGGGGCGGTCGAGGAGGCTCGGGCGATCCCGCTGCTCGAGCCGGGCGAGCTGCTCGTGCTGTTCGGATGGTTCGTGCTGTCCTGGCTGTGTGGGCTGGCCGGGCTGTTCGGCGAGGGCGGGGGAGAGCTGGAAAGCCAGTGGGTCCGGCCGGTCATGCCTGTTTGCCATGGTGCTCCTAGGGTCATGAAAGAGCGGAAACGGCTGCCTGCAAGCGGTTGGTGACGCCAAGAGGGCTGCCGTCGGCCTCCCGAGCGGTGCGCAGGAGGTAGCTGATCCGGTGATGGTCGATGGCGGGGGCAGCGAGGTCGGACAACAGCAGGGCCAAGGAATCCTCGACGTGCCGGTCGTGTTCCGCGGCGCGAAGCCACTCCTGGAGGGTTTCCAGAGTGCCGTCGGTATGGGCGCGATCGCCCAGGGCGGCACGCCAGAGGGCGACGAGCATTTCGTCCTCGTCGCTGCCCGGGGCGGCGTGGGCGGTGGCGTACCACTGCAGGACGAGAGGGCGATCGGTGCCCTCCACCGTCTCCTGGCAGGCGAGCCCGAAGGCCAGCAGGATGTGGTCGTGTACTGCGGGGTCCTCATGGAGCAGCGGCACGAGTGCTCTGAGCACCGGCTCGCGGGCCGCGAGGAGCAACAGCTGGGTGGCTTCGGCGAGTTGGCTGACCTCTTCCTCGCCCTCGTTCTCCTGGCGCACGGCGTCGAGCAGCGCCTCGAGCGCTTCCGCGGGATGCCTTGGGCCGAGGAGTCCGTAGACACGGATGGCGGTCCAGCGGCGACTGGGGTGGTCCCCGGTGCACCAGGTGTGCAGGATGCGGTGCACGCCCGCGACTTTGAGCAGGCCCGCGAGACTGAGTGCGTTGGCGGCGGTCAGCCAACCGTTGTACGACCGACCGCTGGCCCAGGGCTCGATCAGATGTGCCATGGCGGACGACAGGTCTGCCTTGGCCAGGAGCGCGGTGGCCGCCGCGGCGCGGGTGCGGACCAGAGGGCGGCCGTCGGCCGCCAGTTGCCGGAGCCAACGGACCAGTGGCGGCCGGGTCGAGGGATGCACGGTCCACACTTCGTGCAGCAGCACGCGTGCGGTGTCGACATCCTCGAACTCGACGGAGTACTGGGACACCGGACCCCATTCCGTGGCCTCGTCCCGCGTGGAGCCGAGCGCGTGGGCCAGCTCCAGCCGCGAGGGGATGGAGCTGCCGAAGATCGGGATGCGCGGGGCCTCGTACGGATTGGCCGTCTCCTGGAGCTGGACGAAGAGGCTGTCGCCGAGCTCTGCCGCGGTGGCGTAAGGAGCACGGTCGAAGACGGCGAGGGAGATGAGGAACGCCTTGTCGCGCAGCTCATCGCCGTCTGGCCTCTCCGGTGCGGTGAGCCACCGGCTGACGCGATCCGCCAGCGCCGACCGGGCGAAGTTGATCAGCTTCTCCTCATCGAGCTCGCCACGGTGATGAGCGGCGAGCTGTACGGCGAACCCGGCAGTTTCGCCGGGCTGGTGCGTGCGTGCGACGAACTCCTCGACGGGTTCGGTCCGACGCAGTTGTTGCCAGGCTTCTGCCCCGGCCAGATGTGTCACATGAGCGGCGAGGATGTCCTCGACCGGTGGTGGCTCCCAGTCGACGCAGGGGACGTCGAGCAGCACGGACGCCGTCTCCACCGTGATCACACACAGACCCCCGTGCCGCGTCAGCTGATCCCGCATGCCGAGTACGTGGGGTTCCAGCAGCGGCCTGCTGCGGCTGGTGGTCAGTTCGTGCAGGAGATAGCCCGGCGCCCCGTCGAGAGCATCCGGTAGGGCCGCGGGGGCGGTGTCCGGCTCGAGCAGCCGGATCGGGCGGGCACCGAGACGGTCCAGCAGCATCAGTGCGGCGGCCCCCCGGCCGCTGGCACGGCTGCCCCGAAGGACGACGATGTGGTCGTCACGGAGCCGTTTCAGGGCTTCGTCGAAGCTCGGGCAGCTCCGGTAGACGGGAGCCAGTTCCTCCAGGCGGTGCTGCGGGATGTGACCGGATGCTGCGCGGAGGGATCCGCCGAACCCGGTTGCCCCGAGCTGAAATATGACGTCCCCGGAGACATGGCCGCCCACCACGCCGAATTGATCGCGGGTGATCAGAGTGTCGGGTGTGTGGTCGATGAGGTCACGGCGGGCAGCCCAGGCCGGTTGCCGTTCCCCGGGATCCTGCGTCGCCTCGTCGTGTTCCTGCCCTTCGGGGGCGGAGTCGGCGTTCGCCTGGGCGGCAGCCTTGCCGGGCTTCTCTGCCTTGTCTGGGTGCTCGCCTTTCGACGGCCTTCCCGCGGCGGGCCGCCCGTCCTGGCTCACTGCCTCCCGCCCTGCTCTTGGCCGCGGAAGTCGAAGGAGAGGTTGCCGTTGACCTCGCCGCCGGCCACCCCGTATTGCGAGCCCATGATCTGTGTGCTGCCGGAAGGGGAGCCGGACGGACTGTCCTGGCCGGGGGAGCCGGGCCCGGCCGCGCTCGCGTCGTTCCGCGCGGCCGACGGGACCCGATGCAGCCAGGCGCTCGTGGCACCCTCCTTGGCCTGCACGTCGACCTGATGGAACTCCTCGGGGCGCACTCCGTGGTGGCCGTGGCGCACCACGCCCTGGTACACGCTGTCGGAGACGCAGAGAACGCTGCTGCCGTCGGTGGACTTCAGTGCCTCTCGCAGCGGGTCCGCGTCGAGGAGCCGGAAGGCGTGATTGAGGTCCGATCCGACCCAGCCGTTCTCGTCCAGGGCGACGTACCCGGCAGCGAGCACGATGCGCAGCCGGATCTGGGTGCTGCTGGCCATCAGCCGGTTCTTCGCGTGCAGCAGCATCGGGGTCTCGGTGAGCAGCGCCTTGACCAGGGTGGATACCGGAACATTGGCGTCGATGAGTTCGATGACGGCGTCGCCTCGGTCGGTGCGAAGTCGCGCGGTCTCGCTGACACCGACGGCGTTGAGCGTGCCGTCCGCGACGTCGTACAGGAGCCGTCGGAGAATCGCCTGCTCGACGTCGTCCCGGGTGCCGAACTTCTCGATGTCGAAGAGCAGGATGGTGCGGTTCACGGGCTCGGACATGTCTGCCTCTCGTCGGTCGGATTGCTCCGTCGACCAGCAGAATGGCGGGCTGGGGGCGGTCCTCAGAGGGCTGATGACGCGTACGAACTGTGACCGTGTGCACAGAGGACGACGGGCTACGTGGGTTCGCTTCCGGCGATGCGACGCAGAACGTCCGGCCGGACGACGATGATCCGGCGGCGGCTTGTGACGACGATCCGCCGGTCTCGCAGCTCCTTCAGGAGCCGGGCCACAGCCTCGCGAGAGGATCCGACCGAACCCGCGAACTCCTGTTGGCTGAGCGGGATGGTCAGAGCGATGCCCTCGTCCGTCCGCGTGCCGTGGGTGCGCAGGAGGTCGAGGAGCAGGACAGCAAGCCGCTCACGCACCGTGAGCGCCGCCCACTCCAGTCGGCGGCGGTCGGTCGAACGCTGTCGGTCGGTGGCGAGCCCCAGGAGCTTGAGGGCGACCTCGGGCCTCCCCGCGAGGAACCCGGTGAAGCGGCCCTGCTCGATGGCGACCGCTTCGGCCTGCTCCAGCGCGGTCACCGTGGCGGAGCGGCCGCGGCCGCTCAGGGCGGCGCCCTCTCCGATGATGTCGCCCGGGCCGCGCAGGGCGAGTAGGGCCTCGTAGCCGTTGGCCGCGGTGGCGGTGACCTTGGTCCAGCCCTGGAGGAGCAGCAGCACGTGAGTGGAGGGCTCGTCCTGGCGCATGATGACCTCACGGGCGGGATAGCGCAGGGGGCGGCCGATGGCCAGCAGCGCGGTGCGGTCGTCCCTCTCCAGTCGGGCGAGGAAGGGCACCCGATCATCGAGGCCGTCGTCGCTCCATGCGTGCCCCAGCCCGCCGGTCATCCCGCTGCCCCCGTGTTCACGTGCGCCGATGCCATTGATCTCGCAACCAGTCAACGTACTTGAGGTGGCCGATCGGGGAACCGGCGACAATCGGCCGCCCTGGCCTGGGGTGCTCGCGCACGAATCGAAAAGCCCGGCGTGTCGCCCCCCATCGCATTTGTTTTGACCGAACCCGATGAGGTAGGTACGCTCAGACCTTGTGCCTGGGGTGTGCCTGGGCTCGCGCGCGTGTCCTCAACCGCTGCGGGAGTCCTGGAACGGCCACCGTAATCTGCGCTCCTCTCCGCCTTGCGGCGGGAGTCTGCAGCATTCGACACACCCGACCGCGTGGGTCGGCGAAGTTCCGGGTTAGCTTTACTATTCGGCACACAGAAACCGGAGAAGTAGTGCCTACGATCCAGCAGCTGGTCCGTAAGGGCCGGCAGGACAAGGTCGAGAAGAACAAGACGCCCGCACTCGAGGGTTCGCCCCAGCGCCGTGGCGTCTGCACGCGTGTGTTCACGACCACCCCGAAGAAGCCGAACTCGGCCCTGCGTAAGGTCGCGCGTGTGCGTCTGACCAGCGGGATCGAGGTCACCGCTTACATTCCGGGTGAGGGGCACAACCTGCAGGAGCACTCCATCGTGCTCGTGCGTGGTGGCCGTGTGAAGGACCTGCCTGGTGTTCGCTACAAGATCATCCGCGGTTCCCTCGACACCCAGGGTGTCAAGAACCGCAAGCAGGCCCGCAGCCGCTACGGCGCCAAGAAGGAGAAGTAAGAATGCCTCGTAAGGGCCCCGCCCCGAAGCGCCCGGTCATCATCGACCCGGTCTACGGTTCTCCTCTGGTGACCTCCCTCATCAACAAGGTGCTGCTGAACGGCAAGCGCTCCACCGCCGAGCGCATCGTGTACGGCGCCATGGAGGGCCTGCGCGAGAAGACCGGCAACGACCCGGTCATCACGCTGAAGCGCGCGCTGGAAAACATCAAGCCGACCCTCGAGGTCAAGTCCCGCCGTGTCGGTGGCGCGACCTACCAGGTCCCGATCGAGGTCAAGCCGGGCCGTGCGAACACGCTCGCCCTGCGCTGGCTCGTCGGTTACTCCCGCGCCCGTCGCGAGAAGACCATGACCGAGCGTCTGCTCAACGAGCTCCTCGACGCCTCCAACGGCCTCGGTGCCGCTGTGAAGAAGCGCGAGGACACCCACAAGATGGCCGAGTCCAACAAGGCCTTCGCGCACTACCGCTGGTAGTCGCTACCCCCATCGAGACCGAGAGAAGACTGAGCCGACATGGCTACCACTTCACTTGACCTGGCCAAGGTGCGCAACATCGGCATCATGGCCCACATCGACGCGGGCAAGACGACGACCACCGAGCGGATCCTGTTCTACACCGGTGTGTCGTACAAGATCGGCGAGGTCCACGACGGCGCCGCGACGATGGACTGGATGGAGCAGGAGCAGGAGCGTGGCATCACGATCACCTCTGCTGCCACCACCTGTCACTGGCCGCTGAACGACGTCGACCACACCATCAACATCATCGACACCCCGGGCCACGTCGACTTCACCGTCGAGGTGGAGCGTTCGCTCCGCGTGCTCGACGGTGCCGTGACGGTGTTCGACGGCGTCGCCGGTGTTGAGCCCCAGTCCGAGACCGTGTGGCGTCAGGCGGACCGCTACGGCGTCCCGCGCATCTGCTTCGTCAACAAGCTCGACCGCACCGGTGCCGAGTTCCACCGCTGCGTCGACATGATCGTCGACCGCCTCGGTGCGACCCCGATCGTCATGCAGCTGCCCATCGGCGCAGAGGCTGACTTCAAGGGCGTCGTCGACCTCGTCACGATGAAGGCCTTCGTCTGGTCCGCCGAGACCAAGATGGGCGAGGCCTACGACATCGTCGACATCCCCGACACGCACACCGAGGCTGCCGACGAGTACCGCGGCAAGCTCCTCGAGGCTGTCGCCGAGAACGACGAGCAGATGATGGAGCTGTACCTCGAGGGCCAGGAGCCCACCGAGGAGCAGCTGTACGCGGCGATCCGTCGCATCACCATCGCCTCCGGCAAGGGCGGCGACACCACCGTCACCCCCGTGTTCTGCGGCACCGCGTTCAAGAACAAGGGCGTTCAGCCCCTGCTCGACGCGGTCGTGCGCTACCTTCCGTCCCCCCTGGACGTCGAGGCCATCGAGGGCCACGACGTCAAGGACCCGGAGACGGTCGTCAAGCGCAAGCCGTCCGACGAGGAGCCGCTGTCGGCCCTCGCGTTCAAGATCGCGAGCGACCCGCACCTCGGCAAGCTCACCTTCGTCCGGATCTACTCCGGTCGCCTGGACTCCGGCACCGCGGTGCTGAACTCCGTCAAGGGCAAGAAGGAGCGCATCGGCAAGATCTACCGCATGCACGCGAACAAGCGTGAGGAGATCGAGTCGGTGGGCGCCGGTGACATCGTCGCCGTCATGGGTCTGAAGCAGACCACCACGGGTGAGACGCTCTGTGACGACAAGCAGCCGGTGATCCTGGAGTCCATGGACTTCCCGGCGCCGGTCATCCAGGTCGCCATCGAGCCGAAGTCCAAGGGCGACCAGGAGAAGCTGGGTGTCGCCATCCAGCGCCTCTCGGAGGAGGACCCCTCCTTCCAGGTCCACTCGGACGAGGAGACCGGCCAGACCATCATCGGTGGTATGGGCGAGCTTCACCTCGAGGTGCTCGTCGACCGCATGAAGCGCGAGTTCCGCGTCGAGGCGAACGTCGGCAAGCCGCAGGTCGCGTACCGCGAGACGATCCGCAAGACCGTCGAGCGCGTGGACTACACCCACAAGAAGCAGACCGGTGGTACCGGTCAGTTCGCCAAGGTGCAGATCGCGATCGAGCCGATCACGGACGGCGACGCGTCGTACGAGTTCGTGAACAAGGTCACCGGTGGCCGCATCCCGCGGGAGTACATCCCGTCGGTGGACGCCGGTGCGCAGGAGGCCATGCAGTTCGGCATCCTCGCCGGTTACGAGATGACGGGCGTCCGCGTCACGCTTCTCGACGGTGCCTACCACGAGGTCGACTCCTCCGAGCTGGCCTTCAAGATCGCCGGTTCGCAGGCCTTCAAGGAGGCCGCGCGCAAGGCGTCCCCCGTGCTGCTCGAGCCGATGATGGCCGTCGAGGTCACCACGCCCGAGGACTACATGGGCGATGTCATCGGTGACATCAACTCCCGCCGTGGCCAGATCCAGGCCATGGAGGAGCGCAGCGGCGCTCGCGTCGTGAAGGGCCTCGTGCCCCTCTCGGAGATGTTCGGCTACGTCGGAGACCTCCGCAGCAAGACGTCGGGTCGCGCAAGCTACTCAATGCAGTTCGACTCCTACGCCGAGGTTCCGCGGAACGTCGCCGAGGAGATCATCGCGAAGGCCAAGGGCGAGTAACTCACCCGAGTTCACGCTTTAGGCTTGACACCATCCGCCGGGGTTCGACCCCGCAGGGCAAGAACCCCGGCGGCTGGCTTCCCAGCAAAGATCACCTGGCGCCGATGAAGCAAGGCGTACAGAACCACTCCACAGGAGGACCCAGTGGCGAAGGCGAAGTTCGAGCGGACTAAGCCGCACGTCAACATCGGCACCATCGGTCACATTGACCACGGTAAGACGACCCTCACGGCCGCCATTACCAAGGTGCTGCACGACGCGTACCCCGACCTGAACGAGGCCTCGGCCTTCGACCAGATCGACAAGGCTCCCGAGGAGCGCCAGCGCGGTATCACGATCTCGATCGCGCACGTCGAGTACCAGACCGAGGCGCGTCACTACGCCCACGTCGACTGCCCCGGTCACGCGGACTACATCAAGAACATGATCACGGGTGCCGCGCAGATGGACGGCGCGATCCTCGTGGTTGCCGCCACCGACGGCCCGATGCCGCAGACCAAGGAGCACGTGCTCCTGGCCCGCCAGGTCGGCGTTCCGTACATCGTTGTCGCCCTGAACAAGGCCGACATGGTGGACGACGAGGAGATCCTGGAGCTCGTCGAGCTCGAGGTCCGTGAGCTCCTCTCCGAGTACGAGTTCCCGGGCGACGACGTTCCGGTCGTCAAGGTCTCGGCGCTCAAGGCGCTCGAGGGCGACAAGGAGTGGGGCAACTCCGTCCTCGAGCTCATGAACGCCGTCGACTCCGCCATCCCGGAGCCCGAGCGTGACGTCGACAAGCCGTTCCTGATGCCGATCGAGGACGTCTTCACGATCACCGGTCGTGGCACCGTCGTCACCGGTCGTATCGAGCGTGGTGTCCTCAAGGTCAACGAGACCGTCGACATCATCGGCATCAAGACCGAGAAGACCACCACCACGGTCACCGGCATCGAGATGTTCCGCAAGCTGCTCGACGAGGGCCAGGCCGGTGAGAACGTCGGTCTGCTCCTCCGTGGCATCAAGCGCGAGGACGTCGAGCGCGGCCAGGTCATCATCAAGCCCGGTTCGGTCACGCCGCACACCGAGTTCGAGGCCCAGGCGTACATCCTGTCGAAGGACGAGGGTGGCCGTCACACCCCGTTCTTCAACAACTACCGCCCGCAGTTCTACTTCCGCACCACCGACGTGACCGGCGTCGTGACCCTCCCCGAGGGCACCGAGATGGTCATGCCGGGCGACAACACTGAGATGACCGTTGAGCTCATCCAGCCCGTCGCGATGGAAGAGGGCCTGAAGTTCGCCATCCGTGAGGGTGGCCGGACCGTCGGCGCCGGCCAGGTCACCAAGATCAACAAGTAAGCATTCGCTTGCCTGTGGATCGGGGAGACCCGGTTGCTCTGAACTGAGCGCATCGCAGTAACGGAAGGGCCCGTACGACTCCGGTCGTACGGGCCCTTCTGCTTGCCCGCCGGATCTTCCGCCTCGCGCTCAGGCCCGGTCCCACGCCCCGCCCAGAGCCCCCAGACGCTCCCCGTACTCCACCGCCTCCACCCACTCCGGCGGCCAGCCCGACGGTCCGCGGCAGGCTCCGGCGAGCGCGCCGGTCAGCGCTGCCGTCGCCGCGGAGGCGCCCGACGTGTGGGCCGCGCGGCGGAGGGCGTTGCGGGGGTGGCGGTCCGTGGCGAGGAAGGCGTACAGGGCGCCGGCGAGGACGGCGTCGGCCGTCCAGGCGGCGCCCACCGCCCGGCCGGGCTCGTGGTGCGGGTCGCCTGCCCGTACCGCGCTCTCCACGGCCGACAGGGCGGCCAGGCACTCGTCCCAGCCCGCCGCGATGAACTCCGCGGGGTTCGGGGCCCCGGCCCGCGCCGCCAGGTCGCCCAGCCAGTCCGTGCGGTACGTGGAGCGGGACGTCTCCGCGTGGGCGCGCAGGAGGGGCAGCAGGTCGGAGGGGGCGCAGCGGTGGCCCAGGAGGTCGACCGCGTGGGCGGCCAGGTCGCTCGCGGCCAGCGCCGTGGGGTGGCCGTGGGTGAGGGCGG
>NZ_LIPN01000680.1 GCF_001418325.1 Streptomyces atriruber
CCGTCAGCTCCCTCACCCGTCGGCGCCTTCTTCGGCCGTACGTTCCGTGGGGACTGGGCCGGATCCGTGCAGGCCGCGCTCTGGCCCGTCGCCCTGCTGCTGATGGGCGCCGCCGCGCTGGCGATCCCGGCGTACGGGCAGGACGACGACGCCGTCTTCGGCTTCACCGACCGGCTCCGCATCGCCCTCGCGCTGCTGCTCCAATCGGTCGGCGGCGGCTTCGAGTTCACGGGCCGCGAGGAGCGACCGGACTTCGGCGACCCGGTGTCCGGACCAGGCAGCGACGGCCTGGGACTCGGCACGGGTACCGGACCGGGTTCGGGCTCCACGGAGTCCTCGCTCGAAGGCACCGCTTCCCTGCACATGGTCCCGCTCACCATGACCGCACTGTGGCTCGTGGCCCTCTTCATCGGCGTACGCGTGCTCCGGAACCGTCTCGTGGCCCGGGGCGCAGCCGGGATCGGCGGCACGGCAGGGCTCGAAGCGGCGGTGCGGGTCGCGCTGTCGGTGACCGTCGGCGTCCTCGGGCTCGCGCTCTTCGCGCAGCCCGAGATCGAGGGCGTGGAGCTGTCGTCGTCCCCGGTGCTCGCCGCGCTGGGCGCGCTGGTGCTCGGACTCGCGGTGTCCTACGGGGTGTTGCACCGCGTGGACACGTCGGGCCTGGCGGGCATGACCGCGCGGCCGGGGGCACAGTCCCTCATCCGGGCGACCGGGACGGCAGTACGGGCTCTCGTCGTCGTACTCGTGCTCTGCTCGCTCGTCGCCTTCATCAGCCTCGCCCAGGTGGACGACCTGGGCGAGCTCACCGATCTCGACGACTCCGGCATCTCACCGCTCCTGATCGCCCTGCTCGTCCTGCCGAACCTCGCGGTGACGGCACTCGGCATCGGCTGGGGCGCGGGCGCGGAGGCCTCGGTGCACGGCAGCAGCTCGATGTACGGGAGCGGGCGCGAGAGCGGGTCGTTCGGCCTCGCCGAACTCGGTGACGTCACCAACGACTGGGCGATCGTGGGCGCGTTGGCCCTCGGCCTCGTCTGCGCGCTGACCCTCGGCGTGCTCGCCGCGCGACGCTGCGTCGGCCGCGGCGAGCAGCTCCTCGCCGCCGGGCTCTTCTTCGGATTCGTGCTGCTGCTCGCCGGGTTCAGCGGCATCGGCGTCGAGGTGTCCGGTCAGGCCTTCGACAGCGGCTCGGGGTTCGGCGGGTCGAGCAGCAGCGGCGGCGGCAGCGTGGAGACGGGTCTGAGCGTTCCGGAGATGCTGCTGTTCGGGCTGCTGTGGATCTTCCCGGCGGCGCTGGTGGGCCCGTACGTCCTCCAGATGGCGGGCCAGGGAGCCGCGACAGCCCCTGCGCTCCCTTCGCACACACCACTCGTCAGCCCCCAGGCTCCCCAGACACCTCAGGAATCCCAGGCGCCTGAGGCACCCCAGGCCTCCCAGACACCTCAGGCATCCCAGGCCTCCCAGACACCTCAGGCATCCCAG
>NZ_LIPN01000681.1 GCF_001418325.1 Streptomyces atriruber
AACCGCCCTGGGCCTGCGCCACGAGGCGGAAGGCTGGTTCGCCCCGGAACCGGAGGAACAGGCGGAACCCGGGTAACCGGCAGAGCCGGCCGAACCGGGACCGCCCCACTCCGCTAGGCGGGCCGCCCCTTAGGCCTCCGCAACCCCGCCCCCGTAAGCCTCCGCACCAGCTCCTTCGAGCCGATCTCCACCGCCCCCGCCCGCACCGCGTCCGCATACCGCTCCGCGGGCACGTCGTAGTGATCGCGCTCGAAGGCGCGCGGCGGACACACCACCCCCGCCGCGAACGCGTGGAGTTCCTCGAAGGAGACGTCGCTGACCAGGTGGGACCACATGCGGCCGTGGCCCGGCCAGGTGGGCGGGTCTATGTAGACGGTCACGTGAGGCCGCCCACCGGGGCGACGACCACGCCCGCCTTGCCGCAGACCCAGTGCGGGTCGGGGCCCAGCTCCGGTTCCACGTCCAGCGCGTGGGGGTCGCCCGTGCCGCACACCGGACACAGCGGCCACCGCCCGTACCGCTCCAGGAGCGCGTCCTGGACGTCCTGGGCGACGAGACCGGCGACGTAGTCGACGCCTTCCGGCCACTGCTCGACCCACCAGCGTCGGTGCGCCACCGACTCCTCGACGAGCGAGACGACCTCGGCCTGTGCGACCTCGCGGGTCACCAGGTCGGCGAGGACAAGGGCGCGAGCGGCGTGCAACGCCTGCTCCAAGGGGTCGATCGTGTCCATGCAGCCATTGTCGCCCCGTACGCAACCCGACAGGAAAGGGCTCTGGGAATGACCGAGGTCCCGGGCGAGCTCGGGACCTACGGGGTCTTGACCGGCCACCCGGTCCGAAAATATCTTTCAGATGTGACCAATGATGTGAAGGAAATTTTCGCGGACGCCGCACCCCCCGCCCCCGCCGCCCTCGCGGCCAAGGTGCGGACCCTCGCGCCGTCGATGACCCGCTCCATGCAGCGGGTCGCCGAGGCCGTCGCCGGCGACCCCGCGGGATGCGCCGCCCTCACGGTCACCGGCCTCGCCGAGCTCACCGGCACCAGCGAGGCGACCGTCGTGCGCACCGCCCGCCTCCTCGGCTACCCCGGCTACCGCGACCTGCGCCTCGCCCTCGCCGGACTCGCCGCCCAGCAGCAGTCGGGCCGCGCCCCGGCCGTCACCGCGGACATCGCCGTCGACGACCCGATCGCGGACGTCGTGGCGAAGCTGGCGTACGACGAGCAGCAGACCCTCGCCGACACCGCCGCCGGACTGGACACCGGGCAGCTCGGCGCCGCCGTCGCCGCGCTCGCC
>NZ_LIPN01000682.1 GCF_001418325.1 Streptomyces atriruber
TCCTCCGGCTCCTCCGGCTCCTCCGATTCCTCCGATTCCTCCGGTTCGAGTTCGTCCGGTGGTTCGGACGGTGATTCCAAGGGCGGCAGCCTGGAAGGTACGTGGGTCGCCACGGCCGACGGGAAGCCGCTCGCTCTCGCCGTCACCGGGAAGACCGCGACGCTCCTGGGCGAGGACGTGCTGTGCAACGGCACCGCGGGGGACGCGACCGGCTCGCAGACGATCGACCTCAAGTGCCCGAAGGGCAATGCGGACCGCACGACAGGGCGGGTCGAGTCCGTCAACGGCAAGTCCATGAAGGTCGCCTGGGAAGGCGGAGGCACGGACGAGTTCCTGAAGACGGAGGGCGGCAAGCTGCCCGAGGGGCTGCCGACGGGGCCTCCGCAGTCCTGAAGTCCTTAAGCCCTGAAGTCCTGACGGGGCTCGGCGGATCCGACGCCGCGCGCCAGCGGCCGGTTCGGCTTCGTCGGCCGGGCGGCCCGACCGTATCCAGGGCTTCAACGGGCCGCGGGACCCTCCGGGTTCCGCGGCCCGTCGGCGTCCCGCCGCTTCGTGGCCGAGCCGTCCACCAGCATCGGCGGAGGCGCGGTGTCCAGGGCGTCGGACAGCTCGTCGAGGGTCTCCAGGAGCAGGCCCGCTCCCCTGCGGACCACCCGGTCGGGGACGCCCTCGCCGTCCCACTCGTCCAGAGCGGTGCGGACCGCCTCCCACTTCGGCACCCGGCGTTCGCGCAGCGCCTTCGCGCCCTGCTCCGTCGACTTGCGCAGCGCCTCGGCCAGGCGGGCCGCCGCGGGAACGGGGGTGTCGCCGCGCTCCGGCAGGTGCGCCTCCATGAGCATGGCGACGCGGCCCAGTTGGGCGAGCACCTCCTCCGCGTCGGCGGCCGCGGCGCNNGGCGGCGAGCAGGGCCTCGCGGACGTCGGGGCAGGCCTTGCCCGCGGGGTGGGCGTAGTGGTCGACGACCGCGGCGGCGTACCGGCCGTCGGCGACCAGCCAGTCGGCGAGGCGGGTGCGCAGGCGCGGGGTCTCCCAGGCGGGGTAGAGCGCGTACGCGATCATCGCGAGGACGCCGCCGAGCAGGGTCAGGACGACACGCTCCGGGACGGTCTGCGTCCACTGCTGGCCGCCCATGCCGAGCAGGAACACGACGTACGCGGCCACGCAGGCCTGGGCCGCCACCTGGCCCGTGCGCATCAGCAGGTACATCATCCCGGCGCAGAGCACGGCGAGCACGGCGGAGAGCCCCGTGCCGGGGTCGGCCAGCTGGACGAGGCCCGTGGCGAGCGCGACGCCGACGAGGGTGCCGCCGAAACGGGCGACTGCGCGGGAGTACGTCTGGGAGAAGTCCGGGCGCATCACCATGACCGAGGCCATGGGGGCCCAGTAGCCGTGCCCCAGGGGCAGCCAGTGCCCGAGCAGGTATCCCGCGGCGGCCACCGCGGTGACGCGGATCGCGTGCCGGGTGACCGGCGAGTCATGCCGGAAGTCGGCCCGAACGGCCCGGAGAGCGGCGGGAACCAGCGCGAAGAGGGTGGGCCGGAGGAGGGGGACGGGCTGGGTC
>NZ_LIPN01000683.1:0-407 GCF_001418325.1 Streptomyces atriruber
GCACCGGGCACCGGGCACCGGCAGCAGGGCCCCACCCGGCAAACGGCAACGCCCCCGAAGGGGGCGGCACCGGCACGAGGGAAACCGGCCGGGGCGGCACGGCACACAGGAACAGGACCGCCCGAACAGCAAGGCCGGCAGGAGGACCCGCAGGACACCAACAGCAAGGGGCAGAGAGCAGGGGCACCCCGAACAGAACCACCAAGGGAGCAGACCAGCAGGGGGCAAGCCCCCCCCCGGACGCGAGAGCGGCGAAGCCGCCCGCGACGGCAGGACCGCCCGCCGGGCGGGAAGGCCCGCACTCACGACAGGCGGCCTCCCTCCGATGCCGCCATCAGGGTCCACGGACAGGGACAGCCAGGGACAGCCGCGGATACGTGTCCTGCACGACGCGTCCCGGCCCGGCT
>NZ_LIPN01000683.1:520-1007 GCF_001418325.1 Streptomyces atriruber
GGCTACGAGCCGGAGGGCTTTCTCCCCATCTGGGAACGGCCCCGGAACGCCCCCCTCGCCCCCGAAGCACTCACCCGCGCACAACAGCCCGGCCCGGCCGGTGCAGCGGGGTTCTCCCCCGGCGACTGCACGGCGGCGGCCCCGGCCGGAGCCCCTGCCGATCCGCAGCGGCTGCGGGCCGCACCGACAGGAACGGCCCCCGTGCCGGAGACTCCCGAGTCCCCCGGCACCCCGCAGACACACTTGCGAAAAAAGCACCCCCCAGGACCCATCGACACGACGCGCGCCGAATACCGCCGCAGCAGACCCCCGGATCCCCAGGCACGGGCGCCCTTCCAGGCAGCCCCGCCACCGGCGGCCTGACCCACTCCGCCAAGCCCCGCAACGGCGCAGGCCCCCGCGGGCATCCGCCGGCGCAGAACAGACACGGCCAACCCGCACAACGCCGGCACCCGGCCACACCCGGAGCACACCCCCACCCCGAAAC
>NZ_LIPN01000684.1 GCF_001418325.1 Streptomyces atriruber
GTCCCAGGCCCCCACCTCCCAGGCCCCGACCTCTCCGGACCCCGCCGAGAGTCTCGCCGCCCGGCTGCCCGAGGCGTGGGCCGCGACCCCGCTGACCGTCGTCATGCCCACGTACAACGAAGCGGGCAACCTGCCCGGCATGGCCGAGGCCCTCATGGCGCTCCCCCTGCCCGGCCTGCGGCTCTTCGTCGTCGACGACTCCAGCCCCGACGGCACCGGACAGATCGCCGAACGCTTCGCCGAGCGGTACGGCAGCGCCCGCATGAGCGTCCTGCACCGCACCGAGAAGGACGGCCTCGGCCGGGCCTACGCGGCGGGCATGGCGCAGGCCGTCGCCGAGGGCGCGCACTACGTCCTGCAGATGGACGCCGACGGCAGCCACCCCGTGGAGAAGGCCGCCGAGCTGCTCGGCGTCGCCCTCGCCACGGACGCGGGCGTCGTCATCGGCAGCCGGTACGTCCAGGGCGGCACGCTCTCCGACGCGTGGGGCGCCCACCGCAAACTGCTCTCCCGCTGGGCCAACGCCTACGCGGGCACCATCCTCGGCACCCGCGTCCGCGACATCACCGGCGGCTTCAACCTGTGGCGCGCCGACGCGCTGCGCGCGATCGACCTGGCGTCGGTGGACAGCGCGGGCTACAGCTTCCAGGTCGAGATGAAGTACCGCGCGCTGCGCCGCGGCTTCGGCGTCATGGAGGTGCCGATCCACTTCGAGGACCGCACGGTCGGCGAGTCGAAGATGAACCTGATGGTGCAGCTGGAGTCCGTCGTCATGCCGTGGAAGCTGCGGCTGGACGCGAGAGCGCGGGGGCGTGGGCATGGGCGTGGGCCTGGTGCGGCGGTGCGTGGATGAGTACGCCCACCCTGCACGAGGCGCCGTCGGCCGCTCCGACCGCTGCGCCATCCGCTCCTCCCGCCGCACCCGCGCCGCCCGGGGGCCGACTCACCCTCGCCCGGCTGCGCAGGCTGTTCCTGGAGATCGTGAAGTTCGGCGTCGTCGGCGGCAGCGGCGTGGCCGTGAACCTCGTCGTCTTCAACCTCCTGCTGCACGGGATGTCCTCGGGTCCGATGACGGCGACCGTGCTGGCCAGCTGTGTCGCGATGGGCACGAACTACCTGGGCTTCCGCTTCTTCGCGTACCGCGACCGCGCCTCCCGTACGAAGCGGCAGATCGCGCTCTTCTTCGCCTTCAGCGGGATCGGCGTGGCGATGGAGAGCCTGTTGTTCTACGGGGCGTACCACGGCGCGGGCATGAGCGGCCCGCTCGGCTCGAACATCGCCAAGGCGCTGTCGATCGTCCTTGCCTCGGCGTTCCGCTTCCTGGTCTATCGGACGTGGGTCTTCCAGCACGATGCGCGTCGCCACTAGCTCGGCCATACGACGGGCCGCCTGGGTGGCGGCGGCCCTCGTCCTCGTCCTGCTCCTCCTCGTGATCGTCCGCCTGCCCTGGGCGGGCGACCTCGGCATCCACGCGGCAACGATCGAACGCCTGCGCCACCATCTCGCCGACCCGGGCAACCCGCTGGTCGACGCGGACACCCCGAGCCCGTACTACTCCCCGTGGATGCTGCTGCTCGGCTCCCTCGCGAAGGTGACCGGGCTCGGCACGTTCGTGGTGCTGCGGGTGGCCGCGCTGGTGGGTCTCGGCCTGCTGGCGACGGGGGTCGTCCACTTCGTCCGCACCCTCAGCGCGAGGCGGGCCGCGCCGCCCCTGGCGCTGCTGTGTCTGGTCCTGCTCTGGGGCCCGACGCTGTTCAACTGGAGCGGCTTCCCCGGCCTCAACTCGCTCGCCCTGACGATCTCCTACCCGAGTACGTTCGCGCTCGGGCTCTCCTTCCACTTCTGGGCGCTGCTGCGGAAGGCGCTGCGGGGGAGCGGGGCGGGGT
>NZ_LIPN01000685.1 GCF_001418325.1 Streptomyces atriruber
ACGGTGACGCCCTCGGCCGCGGCCTCGACGACGAACGCGGTGATGCCGCCCTTGTGGCCCTCGGACTTCGGCACCCGCGCCATGACGACGAGCAGGTCCGCCACGACGCCGTTGGTGGTCCACAGCTTCACGCCGTCCAGTACGTAGTGGTCGCCGTCGGGCACCGCCGTGGTGGCCAGGCGGGCCGGGTCCGAGCCGACGTCGGGCTCGGTGAGCAGGAACGCGGTGATGTCGGTACGGGCGCAGCGGGGCAGGAAGACGTCCTTCTGCTCCTGTGTGCCGAAGATCTTCAGGGGCTGCGGCACGCCGATCGACTGGTGCGCGGAGAGCAGCGCGCCGATCGCGGGGTTCGCGGAGCCGACCAGGGCGAGGGCCTTGTTGTAGTAGACCTGCGTGAGGCCGAGCCCGCCGTACTTCGTGTCGATCTTCATGCCGAGGGCGCCGAGCTCCTTGAGGCCGATGAGCACCTCGTCGGGGATCTTCGCCTCGCGCTCGATGCGAGCCGAGTCGATCTTCGTCTCGCAGAAGTCGCGGAGCTTGGCGAGGAACTCCTCGCCGCGCTGGGCGTCCTCGTCGGGCGGCATCGGGTGCGGGTGCACCAGGTCGAGGCGGAAGCGGCCGAGGAAGAGTTCCTTGGCGAAGCTGGGCTTGCGCCAGTCCTGCTCGCGGGCGGCCTCGGCCACCTGCCTGGCCTCTCGTTCGGAGACCTTCGCCCGGGGCTCGGGTGCGGGGGATGTTGCGGACATGAGGTTCACCTCGCCGCGCGTCGGGGCCACCGGCCCGGCCCGTTACCGACCGGTGCTACTCGATCGTATGTACCCGATTCGGGGCGGCCTCACCAGTCCTCGCGCAGCATCCGGCCGCACCGGATCACCCGGACACGGCGGCGGCCAAGGTAATTCCGGGCAATTAATGGACTGAATGCGTGAATGCGGGCGACCTTTATTTCCGGAGCCCCGTTACAGCAGAACGACTGCTGCAGAATGCAGCCGTCACCCCCTCTGCAATTGGAGCAAATGATGATCCGGAAGGTTCTGGCCGGCGCCGCGCTCGCGACCGCCGCCACCGCCGCGACCGTGAGTGCCGCCGGTGTGGCCTCGGCGACGACGAGTGGCCCCGAGGCCGAGAACACGACCAGCAGCGCGCACGACATGAACAAGGCTGCCCGTGTCGCCTACGGCGAGACGGTCAGCGGGACGGGCACCGGCTCCTCGGAGTTCGCCACCGA
>NZ_LIPN01000686.1 GCF_001418325.1 Streptomyces atriruber
CGGCCGACGGCACGGTCGACCTCGCCACCCACGACGTGGCGCTCACCCCCACCGCCAAGGACGTCACCGCGACCCGCCGCCGCTACACGCTGGCGGACGACGGCACGCTCACGTTCACCCACGATCTCGCCGCCGTGGGACAGCCGTTGCAGCACCACCTCGCGGCACAGCTGCGCCGCGCGCAGTGAGCACCGGGACACACGAACGCGCGCAGGAGGCCGGGGCGGCGGAGTCGCACGGCTGGCCCGACCTCCCCGGCGACACGGCCCTGACCATCCGCGTCCCCGAGGCGAACCCCCTGGTCCGGGCCGGTTTCCCGGCGCATGTGACGGTGCTCTACCCGTTCCTGAACGAGTCCCTCTTCACCCCGTCCACCCACGCCGACCTGACGGACCTCTTCGCCGCCCGGCCCGCCTTCACCCTCACGTTCAGCGAATTCCGCCGCTACCCGGGCGTGCTGTACCTGGCACCAACCCCCGAGACCCCCGTGCGTGCCCTCACCGAGTCCCTCACGGACCACTGGCCCCGGGCGATCCCGTACCGCGGCATCTTCACCCCGCCCCTGGCACCCCACCTCACCCTGGCGAACGACGAGGGCCCGGACACCTGCGAAGCCGCCTACGACGCGCTGGAGTCGAGGCTCGCCCCGGCCCTCCCGCTGACCAGCCATGTCAGCAGCGTCCATCTGATCGTCGCGGACGGTCCGGGGAAGGGCTGGCGGGACCTCAGGACGTACCGGCTGGGTACGGGCGTGTCACGTCCGCGTGAAACCGACATGGGGCCAAACAGGCCATAACACCGGAAGAAGGGCATCGGGCGCCCTCGGGTCCGCTACGGTTTGCCGCCGTCACGGATCCACGGCTCCCGTTCGTGCGCGAGCCGGTGCCCCGACCCCCTCCCCGGAAAGGGACCCCCATGGCCCTCAGCTTCCCCCGCATCTCCGGCACCCGGCTCGCCGTGGCCGCGGCGGCCACCGCCGTGCTGGCCGTCGGTGCTCCGGCCGCCTACGCCTCGCTGGACGACGAGGCGAAGCCGGCGCCCGCCTCCTCGGCCGCGGCGTCGACCGTCGCCCGCGGCAAGCCCTTCACCGAGACGCGGCTCTTCTTCGGCACGGAACGGCCCGACGGCGGGCCCGCGGTGACCGACAAGCAGTTCATGGCCTTCATCGACGACGAGGTCACGCCGGGCTTCCCCGACGGGCTGACCGTCCAGGACGGGCGCGGGCAGTGGCGCGACTCCAACGGCAGGATCGAGCGCGAGCGTTCGTACGAACTCATCCTGCTGTACCCGACGACCGAGGCGCGCAAGCGGGACGTCCAGATCGAGGAGATCCGCAGCGACTACGAGAAGAAGTTCGCGCAGGACTCGGTGGCTCGGCTGGACGAGCGGACCCGGGTGGACTTCTGACCGGAGGGGCCGAGCAGGCCGCACCCGGCGGCCGTAATTCGCTGGCGGTCCGTCACCCGCGGCGGCACGCTGAACCCCCATGAACCACCGGATCCGTGCCCTGCACACCGACACGACCATCACCGTCTACCAGGCGTACGCCCCGGAGCTCGGCGTGCCCGCGGCGCGCACCGGACGCTTTCCCGCCGCCTGGAAGCGGGACCGCATGACCTGGATCAAACCGTCCTTCCTCTGGATGATGTACCGCTGCGGCTGGGCCACCAAGGAGGGCCAGCAGACGGTCCTGGCGGTGGAGATCACCCGTGAGGGCTTCGACTGGGCGCTGCGCCACGCGTGCCTCTCGCACTACGTCCGCGGTCTCCACCCCGACCAGGCCGCCTGGAAGCGCGACCTGCGGCGCTCCCCCGCACGCGTCCAGTGGGACCCGGAGCGCGACCTCCACCTGACCGCCCTCCCCCACCGCTCCCTCCAACTGGGCCTGTCCGGCGAGGCGTCCCGCCGCTTCGCGGACGAGTGGACGGTCTCGATCACGGACGTCACCGACCGCGCACGGGAGATCCACGGCCTCGTCCGGGACGGGAGCGACGACGGCGTGGCGGCGGCGACCCGGCTGCTGCCGGAGGAGCGTCCCTATCCGGCGGGCGACGAGCTGCTGGCGCACCTCCGGGCGTGAACTACGCCTCCGCCACGTCCGCCAGTGCCCCCACCGGATCCACGTCCGCCTCGCCCTCGGGCCACCAGTCGCCGCCGCCGGGCTCGCTCCGGTACGGATACCAGCGGCCGTCCGTTCCGTAGCGGAGCTGGAGCGTGCCCTCCGCGTTCGTGAGGTGGTTGCGGTGGATCGTCATGCGGGGGAGGTCGGCGGCGACCAGGGCGCCGCGGGCCCGGTCGAAGGGGCCCGCCGGGGGGTCCCAGGGGGATTCCAGGACCGCAAGGCCCGCCTCGCCGCCCTGGCGCCAGGCCGCCGACGCCCGGGAGAGCTCCGCGGGGGTGCTCCCCACCGCCCTGGCCAGCTCGGCGAACTGGCGGCTGAAGGTGCGGCGGCCCGTGAGGCCGGGGTGGAACGCGGCGAGGCGGACCGCGTCG
>NZ_LIPN01000687.1 GCF_001418325.1 Streptomyces atriruber
GCGGGAGCGGGCCGCGCGGCTCGTGGCGGCGGTGCGGGATGCGGTGGTCGTCGCCGTGGACCTGCCGAGCGGGGTCGACGCGGACACGGGCGAGGTGCACGGGGACGCGGTGCGGGCCGATGTGACGGTGACCTTCGGTGCGTACAAGCCGGGGCTGTTCATCGATCCGGCGCGGGAGTACGCCGGTGTCGTGCGGCTCGTCGACATCGGGCTTGAGCTGGGCGAGGGGGAGGCCGAGGCGCTGCAGTTCGCGGATGTCGAGCGGCTGCTGCCGGTGCCCGGGGGAGAGAGCGACAAGTACCGGCGCGGAGTGGTGGGGATCGTCGCCGGGTCCGCGCGGTATCCCGGGGCGGCCGTGCTCGCCGTCGCGGGTGCGCTGCGCGGGGGCGCGGGGGCCGTGCGGTACGTGGGGCCCGCCGCGGACGCCGTCATCGCGCGGTTTCCCGAGGCCCTGGTGTCCGCGGGGCCGCCGTCCAAGGCGGGGCGCGTGCAGGCATGGGTCGTGGGCCCCGGGCTCGGGGAGGACGCGGAGCGGCTGGGGGAGGTGCTGGCCGCCGATGTGCCCGTGCTGATCGACGCCGACGGGCTGCGGCTCGCCGGGGAGCGGGACGTGCGGGCGCGGCGGGCCCCTACGCTGCTCACGCCGCACGCCGGGGAGGCCGCCGCGCTGCTCGGTGTGGCCCGGGAAGAGGTCGAGGCGGGGCGGCTGTCCGCCGTACGGGAGCTGGCGGGGCGGTACGGGGCGACGGTGCTGTTGAAGGGGTCGACGACCCTGGTGGCCTCGGGTGAGGGGCCGGTGCGGGTCAACCCGACCGGGACGCCCTGGCTCGCCACCGCGGGCAGTGGTGACGTGCTGTCCGGGCTCGCCGGGTCGCTGCTGGCGGCGGGGCTCGACGCGCGGGACGCGGGATCCGTCGGCGCGTATCTGCACGGGCTGGCCGGGCGGCATGCGTCGAACGGCGCGCCCGTGGGGGCGCAGGATGTGGCGGACGCGCTGCCCGCGGTGTGGCGGGAGGTCGGCAAGTCCTGAGGCGGGGGTTTTCGCGGGCCCTTCGAGTGACCTGCCCGCGCGGCTGACGGGTGCGCGGCATCCGGCCGGGTTCGCTCATCGCATGATCAGTAAGACAGTCCGGCACGGTCTCACCGTGCTGCTCGCCCTTGCCGCGGAGTCTGGTCGCCGCCGCCCCCGGGCTCCTCGACCTCCTCGACCTCGTAGGAGAGCTCCGTGCCGTCGT
>NZ_LIPN01000688.1:0-375 GCF_001418325.1 Streptomyces atriruber
TCGTCCAGGTCGCGGCGGACCAGGCGGACCACGTCGGCGGGCTGCCAGCCTCGCTGCCAGGCGCGGCGCAGGTACTCCTCGCCGCGGCGGCGCAGGTCGGCGTCCGCGTCGGGGGCGGCCGCCAGGAGGGACGCTCCGGTGTCCAGGCCGTCGTCGCCGTCGCCGTACAGCGCGGCCGCGAACGCTCTGTCGATCACCGATTCCATGAGGTCAGGGTATGCGCGCCCGTCGGTTGCCTTCCCCTGGCGGCCCTCTCATTCATCCACAGCCTGTGGATACTCGACCACTCAGCTGTCGCCGCCCTCGTCGATGAGCCGCCGTACCTCTCGGTCGACCATGCCGAGCCGGGCCTCCGCGACGAGCGGGACGGCGCGG
>NZ_LIPN01000688.1:422-1144 GCF_001418325.1 Streptomyces atriruber
CGACCCGGTTCACGAAGACGACCCAGCACTGCAGCATGCGGGCGGTGTACGAGAGCAGCGTGTCCCAGTACAGGCCGGTGTCCATGGCCTCGGGGTCCAGGCTCGCCGCGCTGTTCGTCGGTACGACGATGACCTCGGCGCCGTCCTGCACGGCGAGCCACGGGAGCACCGGCTGCCATGCGTCGTTGCAGATGAGGGTGGCGGCGCGGCCGTGCCCGCCGGGCAGGTCGTACGCGCGCAGGTGCTGGCCGGGGCTGACGTGCTTGCGTTCCTCCCAGGCCAGGTAGTTGGGGAGGTACAGCTTCCGGTGCGCGTGCAGGAGGCGGCCGTTCGTGTAGTACGCCGCGGTGTTGTACGCGCGGAGGCTGGTGTGCTCGTGGAGGCCCACGAGGATGTCGGGGCCGTCCGGGCCCGCGGAGTTCTGCAGGGCGAGCAGGCGCGGGTCGTCCGTCGTGATCGACGTGTCCTTCTCCAGGCCGCCCAAGTGGTAGCCGTGCAGGCTCAGCTCCGGGAAGACGACGAGGTCGGCGCCCTGGNNTCCCGTGCGGTGTCGAGGTTCTGCCCCACGTCTCCCAGGGCGCAGTCGGTCTGTGCCAGGGCGACTCGCATGCGACGAGCCTCGCAGCGACGTTCATTCCCCGCACGCGGGGGTCCCCCGGACGGGGTGGGCCCCCCTCGGGCTTCCTGCGACGCCCCTTCCGGGCAGGAGCCCCAAGCCCGCC
>NZ_LIPN01000689.1 GCF_001418325.1 Streptomyces atriruber
ACGGGACCGTACGGCTGCGGGGTGCCCGGATCTCGGACCATCTGACCTTTGAAGGAGCGGTCCTGAACGGGCCGTCCGACGGCCACGGCCCGTCATTGGTCGCCCTACTGATGCAGGCAGTCGACTTCGACCTCGTCCTCGCCCGGCCACCGTCCGGCACCGTGGACCTGCGGGGCGCGCAGGTGTCCTACCTCCACGACAGCGACCACAGCTGGCCGGCCGTGGTGGAGTTGGACGGCTTCGTCTACGGCTCCATCAAGGTGGACGAGGCAGGCGAGCGGCGGGAGGCAGTGGGGCGGTGGGACTCCGTGGCTCGCCGCGTGGCGTGGATACGACGCAGTCCGGGCTACAATCCTCAGCCCTATGAGCAGTTGGCGAGCTGGTACCGGAAGGCCGGTCACGACCACGACGCCCGCCGGGTGCTCCTGGCGAAACAGCGCCATCGGCGTCAAACTCTGCCTCCGGCCGCGGGTGTGTGGGGGCGCCTGCTCGACGTGACCGTCGGTTACGGCTACCGCCCCTGGCTGGCGGGCGTTTGGCTCCTCGCGCTGACCTTGCTGGGCACACTGTCCTTCGGCACTCACTCCCCCAACCCGGTCAAACCAGGTGAAGGCGCCCCGTTCCAGCCTCTTGTCTACACACTGGACCTCTTGATCCCCATTGGCGGTCTGGGTCAGCGCACGGCCTGGTACTGGTCGAACGGCAGCCTGCAATGGCTGGCCTACCTGCTGATCGCCTTCGGCTGGGTGCTGACGACCGCCGTCATCGCGGGTGTCACCCGCACCCTGCAGAAAAACTAGCGGTCGACAGCTGAGCTCAGGCGTCGCCAGCAGAGCAGTGCGCATCCCAGGATGAGGAAAGCTTCGTGGATGTCGTCTCGTATCTCCCAGCGGATTCGCAGGCGGCGAAACCAGTGCAGATGTGCGAACGCGCCCTCGACGCCCCAGCGTTGGGTGCCCAGGCCGGAGCCGTGCCCGGTGCCCCGGCGGGCGATCAGCGGCTTCACGCCCAGATCCCAGACAAGACGGCGGTACTTGTCGTGGTCGTAGCCGCGGTCGCCCAGGACCACGGTGGGGCGGCGACAGGGTCGGCCGCGCTTGCCCCGTACCGGCGGGATCGCCTCCAGCAGTGAGATCAGCTGGGTGACGTCGTTGCGATTGCCGCCGGTCAGTGTGGCGGCCAGAGGGATGCCGGTGGCGTCGGTGATCAGGTGGTGTTTGCTGCCCGGCC
>NZ_LIPN01000069.1 GCF_001418325.1 Streptomyces atriruber
GTCCTGGCCGACGGCGCGGCCGCCCCACCCCGCCCCCCTCGGCTCTGGGCACGTCCCGCGCAACTGTGTCCACCCGGCGAACTCCGTCTCACCGAGGACCTCGTCCACCAGACGGGACACGCCCGTCCCGGACTCTCCCCGCACCACCGCGAAGACCGGACCCGCGCGCAGCGCGTCCCGCAGACGCCGGGTCTCCTCGTCCCGGCCGACGGAACCGCCGCCCTCGGCGGCAGCTGCGTCCACGACCCCACCGGAGTCGAAAGAACGGTCCGGATCGAAAGAGCGGTGCGGATCGAGAGAACGGTCCGTGTCGATGGAACGGTCCGTATCGAAGGAACGTCGGGTCACGGCTCCGCCTCTCGCCTGCCGTCACCCCGGGCAATCCGCCCTCGGAAAGGAGGACGCTCTCATCGGTGAACGGTGTTCGTTGAACCGTGGTCTACCCGCCGTCGGCACGACGTCGCAATAGGGGCCCACCACCTACGGAATGCCGACACCCGCCGTCAGGGGGCTCTGCGGACCGTGCGCCGCCCCGAACGACGAGAGGTCCGGACCGCGACCCCGACCCGCCTCCCACTCTTTGGGTAGCGCTACGGATTGCTGTGCCGCTTCCGCGTGACCGAAGCTCTGCCCCGTCCGACGACGCCACCGCGTACGTCTCGGCCCCAGCCCATTCATCCCCGCGTCCCGACCCCACGTACGGCCCTGTCATGTCCATGGCGCAACGCACCTCTACATGGTGCAGAGCCCCCACCCCGTACCCGAGGAGAACCCATGAAGATCGACGCTCGCGTCGTCCGGCGCGTACTCGCCGTCGGCGCAAGTACAGCCCTGCTCGCGGGAGTTGCCGCGACCTCCGGTGCCGCCGCCGCTCCCGTGCCGCCGGGCGGCGGTGAAGGCCGCATCGTCGGGGTGGACCGTCCCGGCGCCGTCGACGGCTCGTACATCGTCACCTTCAAGAACTCGGTCGCCCGCGCTGACGTCCCCGCCTCCGCGAAGGCCCTGGCCAAGGAGCACGCGGGGAGGCTGCGCTACACGTACACCGCCGCCCTGCGCGGCTTCGCCGTGCGGATGACGGAAGGCGAGGCCAAGGAACTGGCCGCCGACCCGACGGTGGCCCGCGTGGAGGCCGACGCCGTCGCCTACGCGGTCGACACGCAGACCAACCCGCCCTCCTGGGGCCTGGACCGCGTCGACCAGCGCGACCTGCCGGTCGACAACAGCTACACCTACGACACGACCGCCTCGGGCGTGAACGCGTACATCGTCGACACCGGCATCCGCATGAGCCACCGCGACTTCGGGGGCCGCGCGGTGAGCGGCTACGACTTCATCGACGACGACTCCGACGCCTCCGACTGCCAGGGGCACGGCACGCACGTCGCTGGGACCGTCGGCGGCGGCGCGTACGGCGTCGCCAAGGGCGCCAAGCTGATCGGCGTGCGCGTGCTGAACTGCCAGGGCACCTCGGGCGACACCTGGGCCCCGGTCCTCGCCGGTATCGACTGGGTCACCAAGAACGCGGTCAAGCCGGCCGTGGCCAACATGAGCATCGGCGGCGGCAAGACCCAGTCCGTCAATGACGCGGTGGCCACCTCCATATCCTCCGGCGTGACCTGGGTCGTGGCGGCCGGGAACAACAACGCCGACTCGTGTTCGTACTCCCCGTCCTCCACCCCGTCGGCCATCACAGTGGGCGCCACCAACAGCCGCGACGCCCGCGCCACCGGCTGGTCCAACGGACAGGGCTCCAACTACGGCTCCTGCCTGGACATCTTCGCCCCGGGCGACAGCATCGTCTCCTCGTCCAACGCCGGTGACAGCGCCTCGCAGACGATGAGCGGCACCTCCATGGCCTCCCCGCACGTCGCGGGTGCCGCCGCCCTGCTGCTCGCCGCCCACCCGACGTGGACCCCGGCCCAGATCCGCGACCAGCTGGTCGCCGACGCCACCTCCGGCAAGGTGACCGACCCGCGCACCGGATCCCCGAACAAGCTCCTGCACACGGGCGGCGACGACAGCACCCCGCCCACCGGCAAGAAGTTCGAGAACACCGACGACTACCCGATCCGCGACAACGCCACCGTCGAATCGCCGCTCCCCGTCACCGGCGTCACCGGCAGGGCCCCCGCCGACCTGTCCGTGACCGTGGACATCCGGCACACCTACCGCGGCGACCTGAAGGTCGAACTCGTCGCGCCCGACGGAACCGTCTACCTGCTGAAGAACTACGACAGCAACGACAGCGCCGACGACGTCCGTGCCACCTACCGCGTGGACGCCTCGAGCGAGACCGCCGACGGCACGTGGAAGCTGCGCGTGACCGACAACTGGGCCAACGACACCGGGACGATCGGGTCCTGGGCCCTGCAGTTCTGACCGTTCCGACCGCGCTCAGAAGGGGAGCCTTCTGACCCGCCACAGCCCGTGGGGCGCCGACCGTGCACGCGCCGGTCGGCGCCCCGACGGTAGTTCAGGGCGAGACGTACGCGACAGGAGACGGTGCACTGAGCGGTACTGGGGGCATCGAAAGAAGCACTCACCCCCACCTCCCACGGCCTTGTCGTCGCCTTTAGTCAGATGAGGGGCGAATAGCCACATAAGGGGCTACGACGTCCGGATACGGAATCCGCGCCTCCGCCGTCGTCAGCAACCTCGCCGCAGGCGCCCGCTTCGCGAAGGTCATGGACCTCATCGGCCGCATCGAACACGCCGGCACCGCGATGGCCCGCACCATCCGCGCGGTCCTCGAGGTCATCCGAGGCCTGCGCCGGGCACTGAAGGCCCTGAAGGAGATCAAGACGATCGCGCGGGTCGGAAAGATGGCGGGCGAGGGCGCGAAGTTCGCGGCGCTCGACACTCTGTTGAAGGATCCGTCCACCTTCAAGGACCCCGGGAAACTGGCGGAGACCCTCGCGCTGGGCGCGGCACTCGGCGTCGGCCTGGGCAGCCTCGGCACGCTGCTCGGCAAGGGTCTCGGCAAGCTCAAGCCCAAGGACCTGTCGAAGCTGCGCGGCGCCATGAAGCTCAACTGCGCCTCCTTCGAACGGCTTTCCCTCCGACCCGGCTTCGACAAGCTGCCCGGCTCGGTGCGCAACGCGCTCAAGAAGTTCGTCCGCGACCCGATCGACGTGGCGACCGGCGACATGGCGCTGACCCGCACCGACGTCCGGCTGCCCGGTGTCCTCCCCCTCATCCTGGAGCGCACCCACGTCTCCTCCTACCGCTACGGCGGCTGGTTCGGCCCGTCCTGGGCCTCCACCCTGGACCAGCGGGTCCAGGCCGACGAGGACGGTTTCGTCTACGCCGCCGCCGACGGCGCCCGGCTCTGCTTCCCCATGCCCGACGCGGAGACCGGCGAGGCGGTCCGCCCCGAGACGCCCGGCTCACGCCTGACCCTGTCCTGGGCCGACGAATTCGACGGCGCGATATGCGTCACCGACCCCGACAGCGGCCTCGTCCAGGTCTTCCACAGCCCGGTCCCTGCCGCCGCGGGCGAAGCGGTCGACGTCCCGCTCCAGTACGTCCAGGACCGCAACGGCAACCGGATCACCATCGAGTACGACGAGGGCGACATTCCCGCGGCGGTTTCCCACTCCGGCGGCTACCGCGTCGCCCTCGACCGCGATGAGACCGACTCCCGCATCACGGCCCTGCGCCTCCTCGACCCCGCGGAGCCGTCCGCCCCCGGCACGACCATCCTCACCTTCGGCTACGACGAGTCCGGCCACCTCGCCGAGGAGACCAACTCCTCGGGCCTCTCGATGCGTTACACCTACGACCCCGAGGGCCGCATCACCTCCTGGACCGACCGCAACGACACGACGTACTGGTACGAGTACGACACCCACGGCCGAGTGACCGCCACCGGCGGCACGGGCGACGCCCTCGCCTCCACGCTCACCTACGAGACCGCGACACGCACCACACGCGTGACGGACTCGCTGGGTCACGTCCGCGTCTACGAACACAACGACGCGTTCCGCCTGATCCGGGAGACGGATCCGTTGGGGCACGTCAGCCACCGGGAGTGGGACGAGGACCACCAGATCCGCTCGGTGACCGATGGCCTCGGCCACGTCACCCGCTACCGCTACGACCGGGACGGCCGGATCATCGGCGTCACGCGCCCGGACGGCAACGAGCTCACCTCCGAGTACGACGAACTGGGCCTGCCCACCGCCATCACCGGGCCGGATGGAGAGATCTGGAGTCAGGAGTACGACGAGCGCGGGAACCGTGTCGCCGTGACCGATCCGGCCGGGGCCACCACCCGATTCACGTACACGTCAGCGGGCTTCCCGGACACCGTGATCGACGCGCTCGGCAACGTCACACGCATCCGCTGCGACGCCGCGGGCCTTCCGCTCGTCATCACCGACCCGCTCGGTGCGCGCACGCGGTACGTCCGTGACCCCTTCGGGCTCCCCGTGACCGTCACGGACCCTCTGGGGCACACGACCCGCCTGGAGTGGACCGTCGAGGGGAAGCCGACACGGCGGACCGCGCCGGACGGCACCGAGGAGACGTGGACGTACGACAGCGAGGGCAACTGCCTCACGCACAGAGACGCCCAGGGTGCCGTCACCAGCTACGAATACACGCACTTCGATCTGATCTCGGCCCGCACGGACCCGGACGGCGTCCGGCACGCGTTCCGCTACGACACGGAACTGCGCCTGACCGAAGTCGTCGACCCGCGGAACCTGACGTGGAAGTACCACCACGACGCGGCGGGACGCCTGGCCGCCGAGACGGACTTCGACGGCCGCACCCTCTCCTACACCCTGGACGCGGCCGGTCGCCTCACCGCCCGCACCGACGCGCTCGGCCGGACCGTCCGCTTCGAGCGTGACGCCGCAGGCCAGACCGTCCGGAAGACGACCGACGACGGAGTCACCACTTTCACCTACACCGCGACCGGGCGACTGGTCACGGCCGAGGGCCCTGGGACGTCGCTCCGCCTCCAGCACGACGCGCTGGGCCGCGTCCTCTCCGAGACGGTCGACGGCCGCACCACCCGCTACCAGTACGACGTGCTCGGACAGCGCACGCACCGCACCACCCCGTCCGGCGCCCACAGCACGTGGAGCCATGATGCGGCGGGGTACACCGCGCAGTTGGACAGCGGCGGTCACACCCTCACCTTCACGCGCGATGCGGCGGGACAGGAACTGACCCGTTCCATCGACGCCTTCGCGACCCTGCACCACACCTTCGACCAACTCGGCCGCCTCACCTCGCAGTCCGTTCTCGACGGCAGCGGGCGCAGCGTCCAGCGACGCGACTTCACGTATCGGCCGGACGGCCACCTGACCGCTCTCGACGATCAGCTGAGCGGCGCCGGGCTCTTCACGCTCGACCGGGCGGGCCGTGTCACGGCCGTCGACGCCCAGGGCTGGAGCGAGCGCTACGCCTACGACACGGCGGGCAACCAGACCGAGGCCTCATGGCCCTCCACCCACTTCGGCCAGGAGGCAACCGGGGCGCGCGTCTACACCGGTACGCGCCTCACCCGCGCCGGACGTGTCCGCTACGAACACGACGCCCTGGGCCGCATCACGCTGCGGCAGCGCACCAGGCTGTCCCACAAGCCGGACACCTGGCACTACACGTGGGACGCCGAGGACCGTCTCTCCTGTGTCGTCACACCGGACGGGCAGCGGTGGCGCTATCGCTACGACGCCCTGGGGCGCCGCATCGCCAAGCAGCGGATGGGCCCGGACGGTACGACCCCCGTCGAGGAGACCCGTTTCACCTGGGACGGCTCGACTCTCTGCGAACAGACCACCGTCGCAGGTGACGGGTGCCTCCCTGTCACCCTGACCTGGGACCACGACGGGCTGCGGCCGCTCACCCAGTCCGAGCGCAGGGCGGCGGCCGACGCACCCCAGGACGACGTCGACGCACGGTTCTTCGCCATCGTCACCGACCTGGTCGGCGCCCCGGCGGAGCTCGTCGACGCAACGGGTTCGGTCGCCTGGCGTGCCCGCTCCACGCTGTGGGGCAGCACCGCCTGGACGGCCGATGCCTCGGCATACACGCCGCTGCGGTTCCCCGGCCAGTACTTCGACCCGGAGACCGGCCTCCACTACAACAACCAGCGGCACTACGACCCCGAGACGGCCCGCTATGTGAGCCCGGACCCCCTGGGACTCGCCGCCGCCCCCAATCCATCGGCCTACGTCCACAATCCGCATCGCTGGGCCGACCCGCTGGGGCTCGCCCCGGAGTGCACGGTCGACGGCTACCGCAAGCAGACCGATCACCCGCTGAGCAGGCGCATCCACATCGGTGAGGACGGAAAGGTGACCATCACGGGCAAGGGATCGCTCTACGTGAACCTGAGCGGGGACATCCGGCACACCGTCGAATTCCGCGGCGAAGGCGGCCAGATCGTGCAGTTCAAGATCTCGGAGGAATTCCGCGACAAAATCAGGAAGCTGGCAGTTCCACAGAAACAGCCGGAGGGCCTCGGCTTCACGGATGCGGAATGGAAACAGCTCAAGAAGTTCTACCCCGAGATCTCGGACCCGACCAAGGGGCCGGATCTCTACGGCATCCCCAGCGGCATGCTCGACGAGTTCAGGAGAGAAGTCGCCAAGTACCCTGGACGGGTTGTTCAGGAAGGCTGACGAGGAGACCGGCGACATGATGCATGAGATCGAGGACATCGAGCAGGAGAGGCTCCGCGTCGCCCGGCGTCCCTCCGTCCAGGACGCACCGCCCGTGCTGTGCTGGTTCGACGTCGCTCCCACGGTGCCCTTCGACGCGTACGCGGACCGCCTGCGGTCCGTGCTCGACGCGGCACTGGGGCTGGCCCTCACCGAGGAGTTCGACGACACGCTGCCCGAGGACTCCGTCCCCGAATGGTTCGCCGCCGTGTGCGAACCCCGTTCCGCGGATGCGCCGGATTTCGCGCGGAGGGGCAGGGAACTGTACGCCTCCGCAATTCAGGGAGGGCCCTGGAGGCTTCAGGGATGGCTTTACGAATTCGACCCCGAGTCGGAGACGCGGGGCTGGGCATGGTGGGACCTGACGCACTCGTCGGACGGCACCGCCCGGATCTGGGTCGACACCTGGGGCGAGTCCTTCTTCGCCTGCGACGAACTGCGCTGGCTCGCCTACGTCGCGGGCTCCGCCGAAGTGAGCGGCCCGCATCTCGCCAAGGCCGAGAGGTGGCACGAGGCGCTCCTCGGCGACGGCCGCTCCTGAGCGCAGGGCCCACGGGGCGGCGGGGTCTTGCAGTGTGGCCCGACGGCCCTCTGCAGGGCTTGGTCCTGACGGAGTCCGCCCCGACGGATCCCCGCCGCGATCCTCGCCCGCCCCGGGCTTCAGCTCGATCCCGGCAAGGAGGATCGTGTCCGGCTGCACGACATCCCGCGCATGTGCGTGCTTCAGGAACCGCGTTCGACGACAGGACGAGCGGGGGGCGGCTGTGGCATGCGGGCGAAGCCGGTTCGGTACGCGAGGGCGACGAGCTGGGCGCGGTGGTGGGCGCCGAGTTTGTGCATGATGCGTTGGACGAAGGTGCGCACGGTGAACAGGCTGACGTGCAGGCGCTCGGCGATCTCGTCGTTGGTGAGCCCCTCTGCCGCGCAGAGCAGGACCTCCTGTTCGCGGGGGGTGAGGTTGTCCATGTCTCGCGGGGTGGCGTGGGGGCGTTCAGGGCCGGAGGCGGCGAGGTAGCGGGTGACCACGGTGTGGGTGGCCAGCGGGGAGAGCACCATGTCGCCGGCCGCCACGGTACGGATGGCGGCGAGGAACTCGGCGGGGCCGACTCCTTTGCCGAGGAAGCCGCTGACGCCCGCGCGCAGGGCGCGGGTGATGTAGTCGTCGGTCTCGAAGGTGGTCAGGATCAGGACGCGGGTGCCGGACAGGCGGGGGTCGGCGGTGATGTGCGCGGCGGCGGACAGCCCGTCCTGGTGGGGCATGCGGATGTCCATGACCACGACGTCCGGTGCGGTGGTGCGGGTCAGCCGTAGGGCCTGGTTGCCGTCGGCCGCGGTGGCGACGACTTCGAGGTCGTCGGTGGCGTCGATGAGGACCTGGAAGGTTGCGGCGAGGAGTGCCTGGTCGTCGGCCAGCAGCACGCGGATGGTCACGGGGTGTCCTTGTCGTGGGCGGACGGGTGGCCTGGCGGCGCGAGGGTGGGCAGCTCGGCCCTCACCTCGAAACCGGTGTTGTCGCGGGGGCGGGCGTGCAGGTGTCCGCCGAGGGCATGGGCCCGTTCACGCATGCCGATCAGGCCGTATCCGGCGGTGCCGCGGACCTGTACGGGCGGGCCGTCGTCGGTGACCGTCAGGACCAGCTGGCTGTCGGTGTAGTGCACGTGTACGGCGGCCGTGGTGGTCAGGGCGTGTTTGGAGACGTTGGTGAGCGCTTCTTGCGTGATGCGGTAGGCGGTGAGGTCGGCGCCGGGTGACAGCGGCTGCGTGGCGCCGTCCTGGGTGAGGGTGACGGTGAGGCCGATCTGGTCGAACGAGGCGATCAGATCCGGCAGTCGCGCCATTCCGGGGGCGGGTTCGCTCGACGGGCCGGAGGGTTCGTCGCGTTCGCGCAGCAGGCCCACGGTCGATCTCAGTTCGCCCAGTGCCGTGTTGAGGGTGCCGGTGAGGTTGTGCATGACCTGCTGCGCCGAGGCGGGCCGACTGGCCAGCAGGTAGTCGGCGGTGGCGGCTTGGGCGTGGGCGAGCGTGATGTGGTGGGCCACGACGTCGTGCAGTTCGCGGGCGATGCGCATCCGTTCGGCGCCCACGCGTCGGCGGGCTTCCTCCTCGCGGGTACGTATGGCCATCTCCGCGCGTGCCTCCACCGCGGTGACGTAGTCGCGGCGGCTGCGCAGGGAGTCGGCCACGGCCGGGGCGACGAGGGTGAAGGCGGCCAGTCCCACCTGTTCGGGCCGCAACTGGGGGCCGTGCGGCGGCCACAGGGCGGAGGCGGCGAGCAGGGTCAGGGCACAGATGGCGGTGTAGCGGGCTGCGGTGCGGCTGTCGGTGTGCCAGGCCAGTGAGGCGAGTGCAGCCATGACGGGGCCGGTGAGGGTCGAGCCGAACTCGTATCCGTAGGCGGGCCCCATGGCCCCGAGGACGGCGGTGCACGCGGTGGTGGTGATCACGGTCAGGCGCGGGCGCCTGCGGCGGGCCAGCAGCGCGGCACAGGCCAGGGTGGCGACGGCGACGGCGGTCGGCGGCGGCCAGCGCACGATGCGGGGCGGCTGCGCCATGGTGGTGGAGAGAACCGCGAGCGCGCACAGGACGGCAGCCACCATGGTGTCGAAGCCGCGGGGGCGGCGGTGGGCCCACGACCGGATGTCGGCGAGCACGCGCCCTCCTTGACGGGTGTGCTTGACGGTTGTCATCTGCAACGGGGCGTGCGTGCCCCTGAGCGTTCGGGGAGCCCTGGGGGCCCGCCGCTCGGCGGGCCCCCAGGGCCGGGTGGGTCACGCGTGCACCGACTCCTCCTGTGACGAGGCGGTGCCCGGAGCGGAGTGCTCGCTGGCCAGGGTGCCGGTGAGCTTCTCGCCTTCGACGTCCAGGTCGGGCAGCAGCCGGTCCAGCCACCTCGGCAGGCGCCACGCCGCGTGCCCCAGAAGCGCGAGTGCGGCCGGGACGATGGTCATGCGGACGATGAACGCGTCGAAGAAGACGGCAGCCGCCAGTCCCAGACCGAGCATCTTGATCATGGAGTCGGACATCCCGACGAATCCGGCGAAGACGGCGATCATGATGACGGCGGCGGCCACGACGACGCGGGCGCTGTGCCGGAAGCCGGTGGCGATGGCCTGCGCGGGCGATTCGCCGTGGACGTGGGCTTCACGGATGCGGGTCACGAGGAAGATCTCGTAGTCCATGGCCAGGCCGAAGACGACGCCGATCAGGAAGATGGGCATCATGCTCATCACCGGCCCGGTCTGGGCGACGCCGAGCAGGTCGGCGAACCAGCCCCACTGGAAGACCGCGACGATCACGCCGAAGGAAGCGGCGACCGAGAGCAGGAAGCCGAGGGCCGCCTTGAGCGGGACGAGGACCGAGCGGAACACGATCATCAGGAGCAGGATCGCGAGTCCCACCACGACCGCGAGGTAGGGGATGAGGGCGGCGGTGACCTTGTTGGAGACGTCGATGTTCATCGCCGTCTGGCCGGTCACGTACAGGGAGGCGCCGGAGTCGGTTCTCGGGCCGGTGGCCTCGGAGCGGATCGTCTTGACGAGGTTCTTGGTGGCGCCGGCGCTGGGGCCGGTGCTGGGCACCGCGGTGATGACCGCCGTGTCGCCGCCCTTGTTGAAGGTGGCCGGTGAGACGTCCACGATTCCGTCGGTGCCGTTCAGGGCCGTGCGGGCCTGCGCGGCGGCGGCCTTCGCGTCGTCGGCGCCCTTGGCGTCGACGACGATGGTCAGGGGTCCGTTGAAGCCGGGCCCGAAGCCGTCGGCGAGCGCGTCGTAGGCGCGGCGCTGGGTGGTCGAGGTGGGCTGCGCCTCGTCGCCGGGCAGACTGAGCCGGAGATCCAGCGCCGGGACGGCGACGATGCCCAGGCCCGCCACGCTCAGCAGGAGCGTCGCCAGGGGCCGGCGGACGACGAGGCGGGCCCACCGGCTTCCCGCGGGCTCCTTCCCGGGCGCCGTCGGCGCGGGTGCGGTGGTGGTGCCGCGCTGGGCGCGGGGCAGCACGGCCTGGGGGAAGAACCCGAGCAGGGCGGGCAGCAGCGTCAGGGCGACGAGCACAGCGATGACGACGGTTCCGGCTGCGGCCAGCCCCATGTCGGTCAGCATCGGCACTCCGGCCAAGGACAGCCCGGCCAGCGCGACGACGACGGTGGCGCCGGCGAAGACGACGGCGGATCCGGCGGTGCCCACCGCCCGGCCCGCGGCCTCCTGCGGCGGGTGTCCATCGGCCCGTTCCGCGCGGTAGCGGGAGACGATGAACAAGGCGTAGTCGATGCCCACGGCCAGGCCCAGCATCAGGGCCAGGGTGATCGTCGTGGTGGACATGCCCGCCGCGACGATGGCACAGACTCCTGCGCCAAGCCCGATCAGCGCGGTGACAAGGGGAAGTCCCGCGGCGACCAGTGCGCGGAAGGTGATGAACAGTACGAGCGCGGCGACGGCGATGCCGATCAGCTCTGTGATGCCGCCGAGTTCGGGGCCGCCGTCGACGGCGGAGCCTCCGACTTCCACCGTCAGGCCCGCCGCGCGGCCGTCCTGGACGGCATCCATGAGTGCCGCGGACGTGGCCTCGCTCAGGTCGTCGCTGGAGACGGTGTAGGTGACGGTCGCGAACGCGGTGGTGGTGTCCTTGCTGACGGATTGCGCAGCGAAGGGGTCCGAGGTGTCCTTCACCTGGGAGCCGCGCCCGATGGTGTCCACGACTCGTTCGACAACCGCCCGGTTCTCACGGGCGGTCACTTTCTGCCCGTCGGGCGCGGCGAAGACGATACGTGCGTCCGCGCCCTCCGCGTTGTCCCCGGGGAAGCGCTCGTCGAGGAGGTCGAACGCCTTCTGCGACTCGGTGCCCGGAATGGAGAACCCGTCCTCCTCGGCGGCCGGGGCGCTGAGAGCGGCGAAGGAGCAGGCCGCCAGGATCGCCACCCACAGGAGCGCGAAGTAGCGGCGCTGCCGGAAGGACATCCGGCCGAGCCGATAGAGCAGAGAAGCCATGACGAGGCACTCCAGTCGTAGAGGAGGAAAGAAGGGGAGTGCCGTGGCCGTGCCGCGCCCGTCGTCGGCGCTGCGGGTCCACGGACTCGGCTTCATCGTCGGCAACATCGGCGGCCACGTCGTCCCGCTCCTGCAGACACCCGCCCGTACTGCAGGAGCAGTACGTGCGTGGCACGGCGTCTGCCCCGAGAGGCAGGGCGTCCGATTGCTCCTGCCCGCCGACCGGCCCGCATTTTCGCGCCCCCGAGCGCGCCGCGGGGGACTGGCTCAGGCCGCGTGGACGTCGGCGTAGGCAGGCAGTTTCCAGTCGCCGCCGCGGTCCTCCTTGGAGAACCGCGCGACCAGGTCGGGAACGCGGAAGAAGCAGGCCAGTGCGGTGGCGTTCTGGAAGGCGCTGATGGCCCGCTTGCTCATGGGCATGCCCAGGCGCAGGATGCGAGGGTTGGCCTCGGCCTGGATCTTGTCGACGAAGGGACGCAGGACGCGGTCGTAGTTCGCCAGGGCGGTGGGCAGGTCGTCGGCGTGCCCATTGATCTCCCCGGCCAGGACGTGGGCGCCGACCAGGCCGCCGGAAATGCCCATGCCGCTGTAGGGGGACGCGCAGTGTGCGGCGTCGCCGGCCAGGACCACGCGGCCCATGGACCAGCGGTCGGTGCGCACTTGGGCGATCTCCTGGGAGTAGAAGAACGGGCTGTCCTTCATGCCCTGGATGAAGCGTTCGGTCTGCCAGCCCGCGTCGTGGAAACGGTCGGCCCAGAACTTCTGCTGCTGCTCGACGGGTGCGCGGTGGATCGCGGAGGCTTCCGCCGACTCCTCGCGCATCACGAAGTACACCTGGGTCTCGGTCGCGTTGTGGCTGCGCCGCATGATCTGGCGGCCGCCCGGGACCATGTAGGTGTCGCGGATGTTGGTGTCGGAGGCGATGCGCGGGACGAACCAGTAGGCCATGTGCATGCCGACGCGCCAGTACGGGTCGAAGCCGTCGGGCAGGAGCGCCCGCCGGATGCGTGAGCCCTGTCCGTCGGCGCCGATCAGCAGGTCGTACGCGCCGGAGGTGCCGTCGGAGAAGTGGGCGGTGACGCGGTGCTCGTCCTGGTCGAAGCCGTCGACGCTCTTGCCGAAGACGTACTCGGCGTCGTCCTTGGTTGCGTCGTTGAGGATGCGGACCAGGTCGCCGCGCATGATCTCGTACTCCGAGGTGAGGGTCTGCCGTCCCCTGCCGGAGGTGTTGGCCATGATCGTCGCCTTCGGCTTCCCGTGGGAGTCGACGAAGGCCACGCCCGCCTCGTCCACGAGCCGACCGCGCACGGCCTCCAGCAGTTCCATGCGCTGGACCGCCTCGATGCCCTGCCCGCGCAGGTCGACCTGGGCGCCCGAGGCGCGCAGCGCCGGGAAGCGCTCGACCACCGTCACCCGGTGACCACCGCGGGTGAGCCAGAAGGCCAGCGCCTGCCCGGCGACACCGCCGCCGGCGACGAGAACCCGCAGAGAACGCCTCGTGATCTTGTCCGTCATGACGCCCACTCCAGAATCTATCGGTGATTGATTCCTTTCGAGAGTCACCTATCGCCGATAGAATGTCAACGTGACCAAGATGAACCGCGCGACCGTCGTCAAAGAGGCACTGGATCTGCTGGACGAGGTGGGCCTGGAAACCGTGAGCACCCGGCGGCTGGCCAAACGGCTCGGCGTCGAGCAGCCGTCGCTCTACTACCACTTCCGGACCAAGAAGGACCTCCTGGCGGCCATGGCGGAGGCGGCCATGGCCCCGCACGCCACCGCGCCGCTCCCGTCGCCCGGGGACGACTGGCGCGCGTGGTTCCTGGAGAACTCGCGCAGCTTCCGGCGCACGCTGCTGATGCGCCGTGACGGCGCACGCCTGCACGCGGGCAGCACCCCGACCGGCGACCTCGACCGGATCCGCCGCAAGATGGCCTTCCTCGTCGCCTCCGGTGTGCCCGAGAAGGACGCCCAGATGGCGATGCTGGCCGCCGGACGCTACACCGTCGGCTGCGTGCTGGAGGAACAGGCGGACGCGGGCTCACCGGGCGACGAAGACCTGCCGGCCGACGTTCCGGTCATCGACGACGAGGCGGCATTCGAGGCGGGTCTCGCCCTCATCCTCGGCGGCCTCGAACAGCGCACCGCGGCCCCCGGCACGGCCTGCGCCGCACCGCCCCCGTCCTGACCCGACGCGGACGGGTACGGGCCAGGCACCCGTCGATCCAGAGCGCCCGCCGCACGCCGACCGCCCCATCCCGACGTTCAAGCTGTGACGAATCCGCTGTCTCCCGTGCCCATCGACGAGGACCGGTGGCGGCTGGGTGCCTATCACGTGGCGGACCGGGCGTTACGCAGCCGCGGCCGCGTCTTCGCGACCCAGGACATCACCGCGGCCGGCCAACTCGACCCGCTGCTGAAGGTGGACGGACCCACGGCGGAGCGGCTGCTGCGCCATCTCGTACGAGGCGGTGTCCTCGAGGTGGTGAGTGAGCCGGGCCGGGCGGATGCCACCCTGTACGGAAACGCGGCGGACGCTGCGATCACGTACTACCGCCTCACCGACACGTACTCCCGGAAGATCGCCGGACTGGCCCTCCACAACGAGGACGAGAGAGCCGATCTGGGCCTTCCCTCGCCTGCGCCGCCGAGCGGATGGAGTGCCTCGACCACCCTGCTCCTGCGCGCGCGGCCGAACGGCGAGGCCGTCATGGTGCCGCAGCAGTCCGCCCGGTCCACGCACCCGCAACCCTCGCTCCCTCCGGTCACCCGGCTCAACGATCGGTACGAGGTGCAGAGGATGATCGGAGCCGGAGGCATGGGCGCGGTCTATCGCGGCCGCGATCTGCGCACCGGGGAACCCGTGGCGATCAAGCTGCTCCACGCCTGGTTGGCCGACGGCGAGGCCGCCGTGCTCCGCTTCCGGCGGGAATGCGAGATCGGACCCCGCGTGCGCCATCCCGACGTCGTTCGGTCCTTCGAGGCCATCGAGTCCCCAGAACCGGCACTCGTCATGGAACCGATCGAGGGACAGTCGCTCAGCCATCCTGGTGCCCCTGGGTGACGTACTGGAGCGGCGTGGCCTGGTGAGTGAGTGCGGTCCCGAACTCGCGGGTGACGTCGTTGAGGGCGGAGGCGACACCCTGCTTCGCGCGCGGCAGGGAGGCGGTGATGGCCTCCGTCGACGGGGTCATCGACAGGCCCATGCCGACGCCCATGGCGAGCAGGCCGGGCAGGAGGGACGCTTCACGCCGCAGGCGCAAACCACTCGTAGCGTGAGGAGCATGAACCACGCGCACGCACGTGCACACGCCGCCCCACCCGCCCCCGCGCACACCTCCCACGGGCACCACCACGACCACGCGTCCGACGGCCAGGGCGAGATCCTCGACCTGGATGCCGAGGTACTCGCCGAGCACACCGCCTCGATCACTGCCTGGCTGCCGTTGCATGCCGACCCGCGCCACATCGTGGATCTGGGCTGCGGCACGGGCGCGGGCACCTTCGCACTCCTCGACCGCTTCCCCGACGCGCACGTCACCGCCGTCGACGCGTCCGCCGAACACCTTCAGCGCCTGCGCTCCAAGGCCTGCTCGCGCGGCGTCCAGGAGCGCGTGCGCACCGTTCAGGCCGACCTCGACGCAGCGGCCTGGCCCGACCTCGGCTCACCGGACCTGGTCTGGGCGTCGGCCTCGATGCACCACATGGCCCACCCCGGCCGCGCACTGCGCGCCGTCCACGAAATGCTCGTGCCCGGCGGCCTCTTCGCCGTCGTCGAATTGGCAGGACACCCCCGCTTCCTGTCCGAAGACGCCCCCGAGGACCGACCCGGCCTGGAAGGGCGCGTCCACGCGGAGGCCGACCGCCTCCAGGCCGAACATATGCCCCACCGCGGCGCCGACTGGGGCCCGCTGCTGAGCAGCGCGGGCTTCGCGGTCGAGGGTGAACGCATCATGGCCGTCGACACGGAAGGCACCCACACGGAACGCACCCACACCGAAGCGATCGGCCGCTACGCACTAGGTGTCCTGCAACGGATCCGGACCGCCGTCGCCGACACGCTCGCCCCGGAGGACCTCGCCGCACTCGACCGGCTCCTCGACACCGGCAGCGCCCACAGCATCCTGCGCCGCGACGACCTGACCGTCCGCACCGAGCGCACCGTCTGGGCCGCCCGCCGCGCCTGATGCGGGTCAGCCGGATTTCCGGACACCGTGCTGCAGGACCACCACAATGGCACCACGGTTCGTTGTCGCCACGGTGGCCGCGCACCACACCAGGAGCACCCGTGCGTGCACGCGGAAGCGGAAAAGGGGAAGTCGTGAGTGCGAGACAGCATCCGTCAGATGTGTCGGGCAGACTGAACACCGGGGTCGCGCACAACGCACGGGTGTGGAACTACTGGATCGGCGGCAAGGACCACTACGAGGTCGACCAGCAGGTCGGCGACCACGTCTCCACGATGTTCCCGGTGATCCGGGACGTGGCCCGCGCGGACCGCGGCTTCCTGGGCCGCACGGTTCGATTCCTGACCGCCGACCGCGGCGTGCGGCAGTTCCTGGACATCGGGACGGGATTGCCGACCCTGGACAACACCCACGAAATAGCTCAGCGGATCGCGCCCGAGTCCCGGATCGTCTACGTCGACAACGATCCCATCGTGCTCGTCCACGCCCGCAGTCTGCTGGTCGGCACCCCTGAGGGAGCCACCGACTACATCGATGCCGACATCCACCACCCCGACCGCGTCATGGAGGGAGCCTCGGCAACTCTTGATTTCGAGCGGCCCGTTGCCGTCATGATGCTGGGCATCCTCAACTTCATCCTCGACACGGAACGGGCCCAGGACATCGTGCGCCAGGTGATGGCCTCGGTCCCCTCCGGCAGCTACCTCGTGGTGACGCACCCGACCACCGACACCGACCTCGGCGGCGAGGGCAACGTCGGGGCCATGAAGTTCTGGAACGAGAACGCCACGCCACCGATCACCGCCCGAAGCCGCGGGGAGATCAGCGCGTTCTTCGACGGTCTTGACCTGCTGCCGCCCGGACTCGTGTCCTGCTCGCAATGGCGCGCCGAGACCGAATCGGCGGACATCACACCCCAGTTCGGCGCGGTGGCCGTGAAACCCTGACCGGACGCCGCTGGTCAGGATCGGCAGTCCGCGGCCTGTCGCCTGCGGCTGCTGCTCGACGCCTTGTCGCATCGCTGCATCAGCTGTATCAGCTGCGTCGGTATCTGGCTGCCATCGTGTGGAACACCTTCTTCGGTTCCCAGCGCCTCTCGTCGAGCATCCGGACGACGCCGTAGGAGCCGAGGTCCTGCTCCCCGGGTCTGCTGTAACCGGCGAAGGTGAACCAGAGCGCGGTGTCCACGCCCTCCTCCTCGAAGATGTCCAGCAATTCGGTGAGGTAGCGCGCCTGCTCGTCCTCGTCGGGGGCCGCACCGTGCGGCACCTGCCAAGCCATGCCGCCGCGCTCTCCGGCGCCCTGGTAGGCGCAGGTTCCGTACTCGGTCACCGCGACGGGCTTGCCGTGGGCGAGGTGTCCGCGCAGCTCGTTGCGGAAGGTGTCGGCGTTGTAGGCGGCCCGGTAGGCGTCGATGCCGACGATGTCGAACGCGCCCCAGTCGACGAACTCCCACGGCGCCGAGGCGTAGGTGACCTGCCCGCCGAAGTGCGCGCGGACGGTCTCGGCGATCTGGGACAGGAAGTCGGTGAGGCGTTCTTGCATCGGTCCGAGGGAGGACCACCACTCCATGTCGGCGGCGGCCATGGCCCGCATGCGGTCGGCGTAGGTGTCGCCCGGGAGGAAACCACCACAGAACGCGCTGATCTCGCACCCGGCGACGAACACCACATCGGCACCGGCCCCTCGTACGGCTTCGGCCTGGGCGGCACAGTCGGCGAAGAACGGAAGCAACCGGTCGCGGGGAAGGTCCACGGGAAAGGGAGCGAACCAGACCTCGAGGCCCGCGTCCGCAGCGTGCCGCGCAGCGATGCTCAACCGTTCAGGATCTCGTCCGGAGACGCGGACGGCGTCACAGCGCAGATCCCCGGCGATCACCGCCATGTCGTGCCGGACCGCCTCTGGGGTGAAGCTCTTGCGGGAGAGTTCTTCCCCCGGCAGGAATCCAGTGTCGTAGTTGATGCCCCGTGCGCGCACGTCCGTGTCCCCTCACGCGATCGTTTCCATGATCCGGCAACCGGCAAAGGGCCGGCATGCGGCCGCGAGACGGCTGGGGTACGGCCGGGATATGTGGGCCCCAACCATCATCGGGGCCCACACGGCCGCTACCGCCGCAGCCCGCTCACGCCCGCCGCAGCGCGGAGCGCCCCGCATACCGCGCCGCGTCGCCCAACTCCTCCTCGATGCGGATCAGTTGGTTGTACTTTGCCGTACGGTCGGAGCGGGAGAGCGAGCCGGTCTTGATCTGGCCGCAGCCCGTGGCCACCGCCAGGTCCGCGATGGTGGTGTCCTCCGTCTCGCCCGAGCGGTGCGACATCACGGCCGTCCAGCCCGCTTGGTGGGCCGTGGCCACCGCGGTCAGTGCCTCGGTGAGGGTGCCGATCTGGTTGACCTTGACCAGGATCGAGTTGCCGACGCCCGCGCGGATGCCCTCGCGCAGCAGCGCCTCGTTGGTGCAGAAGACGTCGTCGCCGGTGAGCTGGCAGCGGTCGCCGACGCGGGCGGTCAGCTCGCGCCAGCCGTCCAGGTCGTTCTCCGCCATCGGGTCCTCGATGGAGACGATCGGGTAGGCGTCGATGAGCTTGGCCAGGTAGTCGGCGTTCTCGGAGGGGGTGCGGCGCACGCCCTCGCCCGCGTAGTCGTACACCCCGTCGCGGAAGAACTCCGACGACGCCGGGTCCATGACCAGGCCGATGTCCGCGCCGGGGCGATAGCCGGTGCGTTCGATGGCGGCCATCACGAAGTCGAGCGCCTCCTCGGCGGTGCGCAGCGCGGGTGCGAAGCCGCCCTCGTCGCCGACGCCCGTGGAGTGCCCGGCGGCCAGCAGGTCGCGCCGCAAGGTGTGGAAGACCTCGCTGCCCATGCGGACCGCCTCGGCGAAGGTGTCCGCGCCCACGGGCACGATCATGAACTCCTGGAAGTCCAGCGGATTGTCGGCGTGGGCGCCGCCGTTGACGATGTTCATCATCGGCAGCGGCAGGAGGTGGGCGTCGTTCCCGCCGAGGTAGCGGTAGAGGGGTTGGTGGTGGGCGGCCGCGGCGGCCTTGGCCGTGGCGAGGGAGACGCCCAGGACCGCGTTGGCGCCGAGCCGGGACTTCGTCGGGGTGCCGTCGAGGTCGATCAGCGCTGCGTCCAGCCCCGCCTGGTCCGTCGCGTCCCGGCCGCGCACGGAGGCCGCGATCTCCCCGTTGACGTGGGCCACCGCACGGTCGACGCCCTTGCCGTGCCAGCGCGCGGAGTCGCCGTCGCGCAGTTCCACGGCCTCCCGGGCGCCGGTGGAGGCGCCGGAGGGCACCGCCGCGCGTCCCAGGGATCCGTCCGCCAGGACGACGTCGACCTCGACCGTGGGGTTGCCCCGGCTGTCGATGATCCGGCGGGCGGCGACCGTCTCGATGGTGGCGTCGGTGCTTTCGGCGTGTTCGGCGCTTCCGACTGCCTCTGTGGACATGGGAGGTCCTTCCCGTTGTCGTATGCCGGGCCCCGGCTGCGACAACGCTGGCGCTGGCCTCGACAGCAGCAAACCCTACAGCAATGCTGATCAGTTTGGCTGCGCAGTATTGCTGCACAGCATTGCTGTGCAGTGGAGTGGCGCAGTGGAGCAGTGCCGTGGTGCAGCGCAGGGATTCCGGGCGGGCACACCGTCCAGGTCGGGTGCGCAGGTTTGCTGGTCAGCGCGGTAAAGTGCCCTATGCCCACCTCGGAAGCCGCCGTCATCGCCGCTGAGCTGCGCACCGCGATGGGCAAGCTCACTCGACGCGTCAAGCACGAGGACCGCATCCCGCTGGGCCAGGTCGCCGTGCTCGGTGCGCTCGACCGCGACGGCGCCATGACCACCAGCGACCTCGCCGCGGATCAGCGCGTACGCCCCCAGTCGATGGCCCGGGCGGTGGGGCTGCTCATGGAGCAGAACCTGATCACCCGCCGGGCGCACCCCACCGACGGCCGCAAGTCGCTGGTCGAGCTGTCGGACGAGGGCCGGGCAGCGCTCGAGGCGGAGCGCGGCCGCAGGGTCGGCTGGCTCGCGCAGGCCATCGAGGACGAACTCACCGACGAGGAGCGGGCGTTGCTGGCACGCAGCGCAGCCCTCCTGGACCGGCTCGCCACGCGCTGAGCCGGTCGGGCCGAGCGGATGTGGCCTCAGTGTCCACGCGGTTTGGGCGTGACCAAAGTGGCCAGGTACTCGGCGGCCGACTGCGCTTCTGCCGCGCCGGTGCGCCGGTAGATGGCGAGGGCCTGGCGGAGTTCCGCCTGAGCCCCGTCGTGATCGCCCATGCGGGCGAGGCATCGAGCAGCCCCTTCCAGAGCCCGGGCCTCGTCCAGTGGGCTGCGGATCCGTCGTGCCAATCCCATGGCCTGCCGGTACGGGGTGAGGGCTGCTTCCGGGCCGGTGGACTCGGCGAGCAGTGCGCCGATGTCATTGAGTACCTCGGCCTCTCCTTGCGGTGCACCAACCTCCTGAAACAGGGTCAGGGCCTTCTGCTGGAGTGAGGCTGCCTGCTCGTAGTCACCTGCCATGTAGTGAACGCGGCCCAGCCCGTGGCAGGCTTGAGCCTGGCCCATGCGGTCCCCGATGCCCTGGAACAGGGCCAGTGCCCGCTGGTGGAGCTGGGTCGCCTGCTCGTGGTCACCGGTGGCTTGAAGGGCGCGGCCCAGGTCGTGGATGGCATGGGCCTGCCCGTGCTGGTTGCCGAGGCTTTCGAACAGGGCCAGGGCCCGCGTGTGGAGTCGGGTTGCCTGCTTGTGGTCACCTGTCACGTATCGCACATGACCCAGCCCATGGAGGGCCTGAGCCTGGCCCAGTCGGTCACTGACGCTCTCGAACAGGGTGAGGGCCTCTGCGTGGAGCCGGGCCGCCTGCTCGTGGTGACCGGTTCCGCACCGTACGCGGCCCAGTCCGTGCAGGGCCTGGGCCTGTCCGTGCTCGTTGCCGAGGTGCGCGTACAGGGCCAGTGCCCGCTCGTGGAGTTGGTCCGCCTGTTCGTAGTCGCCGGTCACGTACCCCATGCGGCCCAGGGTGTTGAGTACGTGGGCCTGACCGTGGCGGTTGCCGAGGCACTCGTACAGGGTCAGGGCTTGCTCGTGGAGCCTGGCTGCCTGCTCGTAGTGACCACTCAGTCCCTGCCCGCGGCCCAATTCGCTGAGGACGTTGGCCTGGCCGAGCCGGTCGCCGAGGGCCTCGTACAGGGCGAGGGCCTGTTGCTGGAGCCGGGCCGCCTCCGTGTTGTCGCCGGTCAGGTAGCGGACGCAGCCCAGTTCGTGGAGGGCGTCGGCTTCGCCGTGCGGATCGTTGTGGTCGTGGGCGGCGGTGGCGGCGCGTCGGTGGAGGGTGGCGGCCTGGTGCCACGATCCGTTCTGGAGGAGGAAGGCTGCCAGGGCGGCGGTCAGGCGGACCGCGTGAGGGGCCTGGTCCGGGGTGGCGGTGTCGATGCAGGCGAGAAGGTTGGCGCGTTCGGTGCGCATCCAGGCCAGGGCGTCTGTGTGGTCGCGCAGTTCGGGTGCGGCGAACTGCGCGACCACGGACGGGTTCTCGAGACGCGGGATACGGGCCAGGTGGCGGTCGGCGCGCTGGGCGGTGTGCAGGTAGTGGAGCAGGAGACGTTCGACGGCCCGAGTCCGGTCGTCGGGTGGGTCGCGGTCGGTGACGAGGGTGCGGGCGTATGCCCGTAGAAGATCGTGGGGCTGGTAGCGACCAGGGGTGATCTCTTCCAAGAGGTGGTCGGTGTAGAGGGCTTCCAGGCGGCGTCGGGCGGACGCGAGGGGGATGCCGTCGAGGGCGGCCGCAGCGTAGGCGTCAAGGTCGGGGCCGGGGTGGAGTCCGATGCGGCGGAACAGGCGTTGCTGATCGTCGGGCAGGTCCTGGTAGGAGAGGGCGAAGGCGGAGTGGGCCGCGCGGTCCTCGCCGACAACTTCGCTCAGGCGATCCTGGGCATCGGTGAACTCGGCGGTGAACCGGGTGATGGACCACTTGTCTTTGTGCCGCAGGCGGCCGGCGAGCAGCACGATCGCCAGCGGCAGCCGGCCGCACAGCCGCACCACCTGGGCAACTGCCGTGTGCTCGCTCCCGGTCGGGGTGCGGTGCGCGGCCTTGGTGAACAACTCGGCTGCTTCTGACGGAGCGAGCGGGGGGAGGGACAGAGGATCGGCGCCGTCCAAGGCGATGAGACGGCGGCGGCTGGTGACCAGGGTCAGGCAACCGGGGCCGCCGGGCAGGAGCGGCTTTATCTGGGCGTGGCCTGCGGCATCGTCCAGTACCAGCAGGACGCGCCTGCCGACGAGCCGGTCACGCCAGAGGTCGGAGCGGCCTTCGACGGTCGGGGGCAGGTTGCGTGGGTCGAGGCCCAGATCGGTCAGCAGCACGGCCAGCACATCGATGGCTTTCGCGGGGGACATGCCCGGGGTGTGGGCATGCAGGTCGCAGAAGAACTGTCCGTCCGGGAAGCGCCCGGTGAGCATGTGTGCGGCGCGGGTCACCAGGGCGGTCTTGCCCACCCCGGGCATCCCGTCGACGGTGTGGACGTTCGTCACGCGGCTCGGGGCCGTCAGGGCCAAGAGCCGCGCCAGCTCGCGCTCGCGCCCGGTGAACGCCGTGATGTCTTGGGGCAGACCGTGCCTGATCACCGGCCGTTCGGGCGGAGCCGCTTCGTGCACCGTCGTTCTGTACATGTCGCGGGCGGGCATATGGAGTTCCCCCGGCCCGGTGACCGTCCCCTGCTGTTCAACGCGCGCGTCGGGCGGTCGATCGGGCGGAATCAAGCTTTTGGGGTCGGCGGCTCCCGGTAGACGTCCCGCCCCGCCACGATGCTCGTTCCGCCGAATACCGTTGTGTTCTGGAGGACCGAGTACGCCCGTTCCCGCTGACCCGGGTCCAGCGCGGGTGCGAGCTGTTCGTCCAAGAGGCGGCGCAACTCACCGGCTGCCAACGGTTCCCGCTGCAGCAAGGCCTGCAACTGAAGGCGCCACATGCCCTCCAGGGCCTGCTCGGTGCTGGGGTCCTGGTCCTGGCGAGCCTGGAGGATCTGCGTCCGCAGTGTCTCCAGCTCGCTGTCCATCTGCTCTGCCTGCTCCGGATGGATCCGCTGCCAGAGGGCGGCCAGGCCGTCCCGGGCCTGCTGCCAGGCATCCGTGGCCATTGCCGCCACCAGGGCCGAACCCACCGCCATCGCCAACGCATCCATGACCCACCCCAGGACGTCGTACCGGACTGTCAACAGCGTGCGCCCGGCCCTCGCGCCCTGGCCATAGGCCGCCGGGAATCGGGCATCGCTCGCAAGCAGTGCCTACGTCGGTTCGATGGCCTCCCACGCAGCCTCGATCATCACGAAGATCTCGTCCACCGCCGCCTGCGGATCGGGTTCCTCGCGGGCCAGTGAGAACGCGTCGACCGCGAACCTTGCGATCGTCCGGCAAGTCGTCGTGGTCCGGGGCGGGTTGGGGGCGGGGGCGGAGTCGGCGTGGGGGTCGGCGGCGATGGCTCTTGCCAGGGACTCCGCGTGGCGCAGCCTCATCGACGCCTCGTACTGCCGCAGGGCGGGTGACGCGTCGATCATCTGCCAGGTCGGCGCCGCGCCGTCGCCCGTGCAGTGGCGCACCAAGGCGTGGATCTCGCGCCGCAGTGCGGGGATGAGTGGTTCCTGCGGTGCCCTGTCCGTGACCGCTCGCACGAGGCGTTGCTCGAAGTCCTCGTCCAGTTCGAACACCAGGGCCTCTTTGGAGGCGAAGTGGGAGAAGAGCGTGGTGACGGCGACGTCGGCCTCGGCGGCCACGTCGCGGATGCCGACCGCGTCGTACCCGTGTTCCTGGAAGAGCCGCATTGCTGTGTCGGCGATCTTCTGGCGGGTCGCGGCTTTCTTGCGCTCGCGGCGGCCGGGCTGCACGGTCATGCGCTGACGCTATCAAATACGAAGGTGTAGCTGTGCTGAAAAAGCAACGGTTCCAAAAGGCTAACCGTTAGTGTTACGGTCCATCGCATGAAGAGAGTGAGCTTCGCCGAGTTCGGCGGTCCGGACGTTCTGCAACTCATGGATGCCGAGGAGCCCCACGCGGGTCCCGGCCAGATACGCATCGCCGTCAGGGCGGCGGGCGTGAACCCCGTCGACTGGAGGATCCGGGAGGGTCAGAAACTCGGCGCCCATCCGACCGAGCTGCCCGCCGGGGTCGGGCTGGATGCCTCGGGGGTCGTGGACGAGGTCGGCGACGGTGTCCTAGGGGTTGAGGTCGGCGAGCGTGTGTTCGGCGAGGGGTCGAGCACCTATGCCGAGTTCGCCGTGCTGTCGGCCTGGGCCCGTATGCCCGCGGGGCTGACGTTCGAAGAAGCGGCTGGGTATCCGTCCGTGGTGGAGACCGCGCTGCGCGTCATCCGCGAGGTCGGAGTGCAGCCCGGGCAGACGCTGCTGGTCAGCGGCGCGTCCGGGGGAGTCGGGTCTGCCGTGCTGCAGATCGCCCGCGTCCGCGGCATCGCGGTGATCGGCACGGCCGGTGCCGCGAACCAGGACTACCTGCGGAGCCTGGGTGCCCTCGCCACGACGTACGGCGAGGGGTGGGTCGAGCGGGTGCGGGAGCTCGGTCATGTCGACGCGGCTCTCGATCTGGCGGGCTCGGGCGTGATCCGCGAACTCGTCGAGCTGACCGGGGATCCGCGCAAGGTCGTCTCCATCGCCGATCTCGGCGCGCCGGAGCTCGGGGTCCGCTTCTCCGGTGTGGCCGGGAGCGTGCCGGACGCGCTCGCCGAGGCCGCCGACCTCATCTCCCGGGGAAAGCTGCACATTCCGGTCGAGAAGTCGTACGCGCTCGCCGATGCCGCGGCGGCGCACGTCGACAGCCAGGCGGGTCACACGCGCGGGCGTCGGGTTGTCGTCGTCTGACGAGTAGTCGGTTCGGTGGACGGGCGTATGGTCGGGCTGCGGACTTCGGGCGTCAGGTATCAGGCGTCAGGCGTGGGCTTCTTCCAGGAGTCGCTGTCCCGGGCCGTGCGCCCGTGTGCCCACCGCCTCCAGCAGCGCCCACGCCGTCGCCTGGTTGGCGCTGATCACGGGCTTGCCCAGGCGCTCTTCGAGGCGGGGGAGTGCGTCGTAGGTGGGCAGCGCCGTGCAGCTGACGAAGAGGGCGTCCGCCTCGGGACGGTCTCCGGCCACGACGGTGTCCAGTACGTCCCGCTCGCCGACCGCGTAGACGTCCTCGACCGCGTCGAGACCGAGCGGCGTGAGCGCCACGACCTCGAAGCCGGATGCGTCGAGGTACGCGGCGAGCAGTCGGTCGACCGGATCTTCGTAGGGATGTACGACGGCGACGCGGCGGGCGCCGACGGCCCGGAGCGCACCGATGGTGGCGCTGCTGGTCGTCAGCGCCCGCCGCGCGCCGTGTCCCGTCATCGTTTCCCGCAGCGCCCGCTCGCCCGCCGCGCCGCCGACGAAGCTGCACGCGGTGCACAGATACGCCACCGCTTCGGCTCCGCGTGCCACCAGGTCCCGGGTCGGTTCCACCAGCAGGCGCGACTTGCCCAGGCGGGTGACGAGGTCCAGGTTGTCCGCGTACGAAAGGACCTTCTCGGTGCACCTCAGCGTGCACTCCACGCCCGGCGGGAACCAGCGGCGCAGTTCCGCTTCTCGTGTGAAGTCGTACGAGGCGATCACTCCGACCTGAGCGTTCAAGTCAAGAACTCCGGGGTCGTCTGCCGTCTGGGGTCGGGGTCGGGAGCGGGGACATTCTCCAGTTGCCGGGCTTCGTCCGGGTCCGGATCGGACGCGAGGATCTTGTCCGCGCGCTGGTCGATGGTCCGGGTGAGGGCGATCTGGGACAGCCCGAACACTACGGCGTAGGCCATGACGCCGCGCCAGGAGTCGGGTGCCTTGATCATCGGCAGCCACTCGGTGTCCACCAGGAGCAAGCCGATCACGGCGGTCAGCGCGCCGATCGGGAGCTTGATGAGCTCTTGGTAGAAGGGGAGGTTGTACGGGTTCCAGCTGCCGCCCATCTTCTGCAGTCGTCCCACCACGTGCGTGGCCGCACCGAGCATCCCCAGCAGCATGACCAGACCGACTTCACGGAGACCCGGATCCGTCCGGCGGGGGCAGCCGTCCGAGCAGACCGGGAGCGCCCCCGCGCTGCGCCAGGCCACCAGGACGGTCACCATGAGCAGTACCGTCAGGACGCTGCCGGAACGGATGAGCCGGTTGCGGAAGTTGCGGCTGCGTACGGCTCGTTCCTCCTGGGCCGCGTAGGCGGCCTCCAAGAGGGCCGCGACGGCCCAGGGCACCCGCTCGTCGTGCGGCGAGTCCTTCAGTTTCAGCTCCTCGACCAGTGTGAGGCGCGGGTCCTTCTGGCAGAGCGGCCCCGCCAGGGCGAGCACCGTGTCGATCCGGGTCCACGCCCTGGCCGGCGCCGACTGGGCGATGATCGCGACCTCGGCTGCGTGCAGGCACGCCAGCGTGCCCTCGTACGCCAGACCGTTCCACCAACTGCCCACTCGCCAGCGGAGGTCGCGGTTTCCGGCGGCCTGTCGCATGTATTCCTCGGCCTTGTCGAGGAGGCGCTCCGCTCCCGCCCGCGACTGCCCCTCCCGGGTCTCCGCGTGGTGCGGGCGGTCCGATGGCCCTTTCGAGGCGTCGAGTTGGTCTCGCAGTACCCACATACGGGTCTGGGTGCGATGCAGCCACGTCGTGGACCTGCGGTGGCGGTCAGGGGGCGGTTGAGGTTGGTTCGCTGTGGCTGCTGTGGCTGCTGTGGCTGCTGTGGTGGCCGTAGTGGGTGCCGGTGATGTGTTCGTTGTGTTCGTTGTGGTGGGTCGTGGTCCCGGTCGGCGGCGGGCTTGGCTTTTGTACAACCAGGCTTTGCGGCTCCGTGCCGTCATGCTGTCCCCCGTTGTGTCCGCGGGGGTCAAGGTGGTGGGCCGAACCCCGCGTCGCGCGCGGGACCAGCCGGTCTCACCCCGGCGCCCCCGTGTCGGGTGGGCGAGCCGTTCGGCGTGTCCCCCCGGACACGTCCCGCTGAACTGACGGGCCTCGCGCCACCGCTTCTTCCGAAGCATGCTCCCGTACGCGAACGACGTCCACCATGGCGGCACGGATCATGGACGCAACCCGCGGCGGGCGGCGGTCGCGAACCCGGCGCGACCGCCGCCGCGCACGGACCTCAGCTCTCCCGCGAGGCGGCCGGTGCCCGGCCCGCCTCGTCGACCACCGCGTGGTCGATCACCGCCTGGGCGGACATCAGCGTCCCGGCCTTGCCGTACCGGGTGTCCTTGAAGAGATAGCTGCGCGACCCGAGGAAGGTGAAGTCCTGCGGGTCGAAGACCCATTCGGTGCGGGCACCGAACGTCGTGTCGTCACGGGCGATGGCGACGCCGGTCCGGCCGGTGAGGTCCTTGGCCACGGGCAACCTGGTGACACCGGGGATCTTCGCCGCGGCCTGGTAGAGGGCAGCCGCCGTCTTGGGCGGCATCACCCCGCCGAGCAGGCTGCCGATGCGGTCGAAGACGGCTTGGTCGCGCTCGACCCCGTCGGACTTCGGCGTCTTGGCGTACAGGTGCGCCAGCAGCTTGTCGGGGTCGGTGGGCAGGGAGGACAGCCAGTGGTAGGTGGGCCGGTCGAGGCCCTCCGGCGTGCCGTCGGTGTCGCCCAGCTGGGCGTTGATCGGCAGGGTTTCCCCGTTCTCACGGGTGAGTCCGAGCTTGTGGAGCGGGCCCGGCTGCTGCGAGGCCCATGACTCGACGTCCCGGACCGGGCTCACCACGGCCTTGCCGCTGGTGAGGTCCGCTTCCCGGACCTTCGCCCGGGTGTAGATGAACTGGTCGTCCCTGACCTTCTGGGCGTCGCCCTTGCCTGCGGCGTCGGAGATCTGGTCGAGAAGTGCCGCCGCTGGCTTCATGTCCCGTGCGTCGTGCTGCCCGGTCGCCGAGGTGGCGGGCGCGTCGTCGTCCGTGGTGAGGACGACGCCCGTGGTCAGGATGGCGCCGAGGGCCAGGGCCGTGACGGGCACCAGGAGGGCTGT
>NZ_LIPN01000690.1:0-953 GCF_001418325.1 Streptomyces atriruber
GGCCGACACCGTGAAGGCGCCGAGCGCCACGGGCTCGCCCGCGGTGAGCTCCTTGGGCGCCTGGGTGGGGGCGGGGGCCTGCTGCTGGGGCTCGGCCGCGTCGGTGCCGCCGACGCGCACGACGTACGCGGCGCTGCCGCCGTTGTTGAAGAACCCGTACACGGAGTGCGCCAGGTAGTACCCGTCCGTGAACTCGCCGAACGCGGCCACGTACTGCGACCAGTTGGTCACCAGCGTCGGCTCGTTGAGCGGTCCCCGCGGTGCCAGTCCGACGAAGGCCGCGACGGAGGTGCCGACGCCTTCGATGGGGCGCGAACCGCTGGCGACTTCCTCGATGTAGACGCCGGGGGACAGGTAGTTGGGCATGCTGCTGTGCTCCAAGGCTCGAGGGGTGGCGAGGGTGTGGCGGGCGGACCGGCGATGCGCCGGTGCGGCTGCCGCTCGTTCCCCCTGTGGCCGGCCGTGTGCCGGTCCCCGCTGGTTCTTACCGTGTCGACGATGTCCCACGCGCGGGCCGGTGCGTAGAGACGGAAGGACGTCAGTGAGGGCAGATGCCACTGCCCGTTCAGCCGTCGGCCGGCCGCCGCCGACCAGTGGGTTCGTGGTCGCGTGCGGTCGGGCCGGAGATGCGTGAGGGGTGTTGCCCGTCCGGTCACCGGCACGGGGCAGCGGGCAAACGGGTCCGCGGGAGGCGGCGTCGTGCGGCGCGCGCCCCGGCCGAATGTGGACGGTCGGTGGCGCATATGCCCCACCCGGTGTGACCCCGACGTCAATACCTGGTCAACAAGGGGGCACAAGTACCCCGGGGGAGTCGGGGGCTCGTGAGGCTGACGTAACGTTTGGTGCGTACGGCCATGCGCGGTGCGTACGAACGGGCACCTCGCGGTGCATCACAGGGCAAGGGGCGCGGGCTGACGATGCGGGGCGACGCGGGCGGCCGCACGGGCCGGGAC
>NZ_LIPN01000690.1:964-1402 GCF_001418325.1 Streptomyces atriruber
CCGCCGCGCGCGATCGGCACGCTGCGTACGTACGTCTCGCGGCTGCGCACCCTCCTCGAACCGGACCGGCGGGCCCGTGAACCCGCCCGGCTCCTGGTGTCCGCGGGCGACGGCTACGCCCTGCGGGTCCCGCGCGGCGCCCTCGACGCGAGCGAGCTGGAGGACCGCTTGGCCGCGGCGCGCTCGCTGCGCGTCGCCGGTGAACACGCCGACGCCTACGCCGAGTTGACCGCCGCGCTCGCCCTCTCCGACGGTGCCCCGCTGGCCGGGCTGCCCGGTCCGTACGCCCGGCGCCAGCGCGACCGGCTCACCGAACTCTCCGTCACCGCGCAGGAGGAGTTCTTCGCCTGCGCGCTCGAACTGGGCTGCCACGGCGAGACGATCGCCCCCCTGAGCGTCTTCGCGGCCGAGCATCCGCTGCGCGAGCGCGCCCAGGCC
>NZ_LIPN01000691.1 GCF_001418325.1 Streptomyces atriruber
TCGGCTGCTCATGGTCACGGACGGGCTCGTGGAGACCCGGGGGATCGATCTCTCGCTCTCCCTGGAGCAACTGCGGGCCGCCGCGGCGGGCGCCCCGGCCGGGACGGTCGCGCTGTGCGACACCTGTCTCTTATACACATCTCCGAGCCCGAGGAGCGGCCCGGCGGCCTTCACGTACTCGGCCTCTCCCGAGTCGCGGACGATCAGCGGCGGGATGTGGCCCGCGTTGGCGATCCGTACGCGCCCGCTGCCCGGCTCGACCAGGGCCAGACAGACCCCCACCGCGGCCAACGCCTCCCGCCCCGCCACATCCGCCTCCGCGAGCCGGGCGAGCGCCGCGGGGTCGGCGACGGTCGCGGGCAGCGTGTCGGCCGAGAGACCCGTACGGTCCTCCACCGCCGCGAGCATCCGCGTACGCGCCGCGGGGGACAGGGCGTCGAAGCCCGAACGGAGCGCGGGCAGCCGGTCGAGGAAGGCGCGGTCCGTGAGGGACTCGACACGTTCGAGCAGCGGGTCCATCGCCCGGCCCGTCTCCAGAAGAGGCCCCGCCGCGACCAGCGTGCCCCGCAAGAAGGCGCTCAGATCGGCACGCAGCTCAGGAGTCACCGCGCCGTCCACGCGGGACGCGAGCCGGACGCCGAACCCGTCGACGTCCCGCTGCCCGAGCAGCACCCGTGCCGTGCCCGCCGCGCCCCGGATCAGCGGCGTGCCCTCCGCGTCGAGGCGGGCCAGCGCGTCCGCGAGCCGCAGCCCGCCGCCCCGTTCGGCCGCGCGGACGGCGAGATCCACCAGCGCGCGGGCGTCCGCCACATCGGTGGAACCGGCGAGTCCGTCGAGGGCCCTCGCCCCTGCCGCGCCGAGCTGCTCACGCGCCGCGGCGACCTCGGCGGCACGCCATCGTCCGGGCAGCCCCGGAAGCTGGCCCGCCTCGACACGGCTCAACAGGTCGAGCCCGGCGAGAAGTTCCGGCAGCGTCCCCGAAGCGGGCAGCAACTCGGCTGCCTCCGCGAGCCGTTCGGCCGCGAGGTCGGGCAGCGCGCAGCACGCCGCGTCCGACAGACCGGCGAGCACCTGCGTCGCGGTCGGCCCGCCGTGCCGCACGTCGGCCGCGTGGCGCTGTCGCAGCACACCGGCCGACGCCTGTTCGAGGGTCACGCCGTGGACGCCGGTGACGTCCAGCATCGCCGTCACCGAAGGCGTCCACTCCACCGTCCAGCGCGAGGTGAGCGCGGCCGCCTCACCGATCCGTGCGACATCGCCCTCCTCCCCGTACGGGACACGGCAGACCGCGAGGCGGCGCAGGAGGACCTCGCGCCGCAGGTCCAGCTCCGAACGGTGCGGATCCAGGCGCAACTCACGCCGCGCGGGCGCCTCGGGCGTCGGCAGCGACAGCTCGCCGAGCTCCGCCTCCACGGCGGGTCCGAGCCCCGACCGGGGCGTGCCGGGGGCGAGCCGTCCGCGCCGGTCCCCGACGAGCACCCTCTCCATGGCCGCGGCGACGA
>NZ_LIPN01000692.1 GCF_001418325.1 Streptomyces atriruber
TATGAGAGACAGGATGAGGGGTGGGTGGCTCGGATCGGGCCCACGGGCTGGTGCTGGAACCGGTGCTGCAACCGCTGCTGGTACCGGTGTTGTGGGTGTGTCAGAGCTGTCGGCCGACAGCTCGGTGCCCCCGCTCTCCCCGGACAGCGGCTCCTCCGCCAGCGGCGCCCGCAGCAGCACCGCCGCCCTGTGCAGGCAGGCCGGAGCGAGCAGGCAGGTGCAGGTCACGTCGTCCGCGGTGGTGACGGTGCCGTCCGGGGCGGCGAGGGTCACCGACGTCTCGTCGTTCACCCGGACGACCGCACGGATCACGGTGCCTTCGCCGTTCTCCGTGGCGTCGATCTGCCAGGCCGCCGCCTTGGTCACTGCTCCGTCGACGCGTTTGCGCAGCCGTGCGGGCAGCGGTTCGAGTGCGGTGGCGGCCACTTCGGCGGTCACCGGCGGCAGCACGGTGTGCGTGGACTGTCCGGTCATCGCGTCGTTCCTCCCATGCGTTCGCCGACCCAGCGGGCCAGTTCCAGCGGGCTCAGCGCCGCGAGGGGCATGCCCGCGGCCACCAACTGCCCCGCCACGCCGGTCGAGTAGCGGGGGAGCCCGGCGTCGTCCAGCGAGGCGCAGCCCAGGACGTGGCAGCCCGCGTCGACCAGGGCCCGCACCTCGGACAGGAGCGGCCCGACCGGGCCTCCCTCCTCGAAGTCGCTGATCAGCACCACCAGCGTGCGGGACGGCACGGTCACGAGGGTGCGGGCGTGACGCAGCCCGCGAGCGATGCTGGTGCCGCCGCCGACCCGCACTTCGAGGAGCAGCGCGAGCGGATCCGCCACCTGGTCGGTGAGGTCGAGCACCTCCGTGGAGAAGGCGACGAAGTGCGTGCTGAGCGCGGGCACTCCGGCGAGCACGGACGCGGTGAGCGCCGACCAGATCGTCGACGCCTCCATCGACCCGGACACGTCCACGACCAGTACGAGCCGCCAGTCCGCCGCCTGCCGCGCCCTGGTGCGGAACACCGGCCGCTCGGGCAGCACCGTCACCGTGCCCGTGACCGGATCACGGCGCGCGGTCGCCAGGTTGGCCCGCAGCGTGCGCGCGAGGTCCAGCGGTCCGCCCGGCCGCGAGGTGGGCCGGGGATGCGCGAAGCCCGTGACCGCCGGACGCAGCCGCGTGGCCAGGGCCTCGGTGAGCTCCTTCACCAGCCGTGCCACCAGAGGGCGCAGCCGGGCGAGTTGGCTCTCCGGCATACCACCCGCGTACGACAGGACGGTGCGCAGCAGCTCCACCGAAGGGCGTGCCGTCGCGGGGTCGAGTTCCACGGCGGCGTCGATGCGTCCTGCGTCGGCCGCCGCGGCCAGCACTTCTTCCCGCACCCCCGGCCCGAACAGCGCGGCCAGCTCCTCCGACCAGCTGCGCACATCGGGGTACGAGGCCTCGCTGCCGCCTCCGGATCCGCTGCCGGGGCCGTCCTCACCGCGGGAGCCTTCCCCGCGCCCGCTTCCGTACAGCTCGTCCAGCGCGGTGGCGACGCGCCCCGCCCGCCCGCCGAGCCCCCGCGACCTGCCGAGAAGGAGCCGCCAGCGCTCGTGGGCGCCGAGGGCGAAGGCGGGGACCGAGGCGGAGGAGTCCCGCCCGGACCCCGGCACCGGATCCGCCCCGGAACCCGCCACCACCCCAGCTTCCGCTCCCGAGCCCGTCCCCACCGGGCTCTCCGACACACAACCCTCC
>NZ_LIPN01000693.1:0-1193 GCF_001418325.1 Streptomyces atriruber
TCGATGGCCAGGTCCTCCGTCCTGCAGAACGGGATCTTGCCGCTGGTCTTCGTCGCGCCCTTCGCGGCGGCGGCGCCCGCCCCGGTGTCCTTGCCGGAGTCCGACTTCGTGTCACCGGAGCCCGAGTCGCTCTCCGGCTTCGAGTCGCTGCCCGAGGAGCCCGAGGAGGACGAGGACGAAGAGGAGCCCTTGGACGACGAGTCCGTGCCGGAGTCGCCGCCGCCGCAGGCGGTGAGGGAGAGGGCGGCGGCGAGGCTCAGGGCGGCGAGAGCGGCGGTGCGGGTGTGCTTCATGGTGTTCCCCCAGGAGTGGCCGGGTGCGTGCGGTCAGCACTATTTGTATCCCGCACCGAGTTACGGGCAGTCCTCGGCGAAGTCTTCGTTCTGTCACAGGCGCACGGACTCGGGATCCGCCGAGGCGGCCACGGGCCGCGGGGACGCCGCCGGACGGTCGAGCGCCAGATAGCCCGCGCCGCCCACCAGGCCCGACAGCAGGAAGCTGCAGTCGACCCCGCCCGTCAGGGGCAGCAGCGGACCCTCGTACGAGGGCAGTGACACGGCGAGGACGCCGACCGCCGCGCCCAGCGCCCAGGCGGCCGTGGCCCGGATGTTCCAGCCGGCGCGGTACCAGTAGATGCCGCCCCTGGAGCGGCGGTTGAAGACCTGCAGGGCGTCCGCGTCGTACTCCCCGCGGCAGCGTGCGAAGCCGATGAGGGTGATCACCGCCCACGGGGTGCCGATGGCGGTGAGGAGCAGCACGAAGGACGTCATCGCGTCCTGCGCCTCCCATGCGTAGTGGCCGACGAAGACGCAGCCGGTGGCGACGGCGGCGACCGTGTACGTGGCGCGGGCACGGGACGCGCGGGGCAGGATCGCGTCCAGGTCGAGGCCCATGGAGTAGAGCATCAGGCCCGCGTTGCCGACCGATCCCGCGGAGGCGGCGAGGAGGAGCGGGACCAGGTACCAGCCGGGGGACGCGTCGACGAGCCCGCCCGCGTAGTCGAGGGCCGCGCGGGCCGCGTACGCCGTGAACGTGCCGAAGAGCTGGGGGATCAGGAGCCCCGCGAGCAGGCCGAGCCAGGCCGCGCCGAGGACCGCGCGGGAGCCGTGCCGGGCCGGGGAGATGTAGCGGGTGTAGTCGCCGAGGAGGGTGATGAAGGCGATCGGCCCCGACAGGCCCGCGGCGACCAGGGC
>NZ_LIPN01000693.1:1231-1627 GCF_001418325.1 Streptomyces atriruber
GCGAGCAGGGCGTAGACGAGGGCGTACGAGAGTCCGCCGGTCGGCAGGCCGAGCAGGCTGTGCAGGGTGGCGACCATCACGTCGCCGCCGATCCAGATGGTCAGCGCCGTGTAGCCGAGGGAGAGGAGGAGGCCGACGATCGAGCCGACGAGGCGGCCGCGCACCCCGAACTGGGCGCCGGAGGACGTGGAGAGGTTCGTTCCGGTGCGCAGCGAGACCAGGGCGAGCGGCGCCGTCAGCGCCGTGCCGAGCACGGTGCCCGCCACGACCGCGCTCACCGACTCCCACCAGCCGAGGCCGAAGGAGACCGGCAGCCAGCCGAAGACGATCACCCCCAGGCAGAGGTTGGAGCCGATGAGGATCGATACGAGATCGCGGGGGCCGCTGGTGCGTTCC
>NZ_LIPN01000694.1 GCF_001418325.1 Streptomyces atriruber
AGACGGGCCAGCTCGACGGGGGTGGGGACGGGCGGCGGCCCCACGGTGACCTGGCCCACCAGGAAGGGGGCGAGGACGTCGAGGACGGCCTCCTCGCTCTCCTCGCTGAGCAGGTTGACGCGGGACGAGTCGCGGTCGTACCAGGCCACACTCCTGCCGTCCGCGAGATACACGTACAAACGCTCCTGACCGTGCCTCCAGGCCGGTACGACGCGCAGTCCGGTCATGCGCCATCACCCCCTCGACCATGGGAACAGTCCGCACGCTCCCCGGCAAGAACCCGGTCGCGGGCGACGGAAGTTGGGGCGTCTTTGCGCCGAGTGCGCCCGGTCCGGGTGTGAAGTCCCCCTGGTCCCGTAACGGCACTGCCCACACAGCTATGGGCCGCTGTTACATAGCCGCCGAATTGCCGCAATAGCGGACATCTAACTTCTTAGGAGTCCACCCGATCACGCCGGAGCGATCAGCCGACCGACCGTAAGGAACGTCCCGTGAGCACCAGTCGCCGCCACACCCTCCTCCGTACCGCCGCCGTCTCCGCCCTCGCCGGCGGGGCGCTGCTCATACCGGCCGCGGGCGCCTTCGCGGACTCGCCCGCCCCCGAGCCGACGGCGCCGCAGAGCCCGCAGCCCGCGCCGCACGCCAAGGGCGAGGTCTACGAGGTCACGCTCGGCAACGGCGCCCAGGCGAAGATCCAGAACCGCGGCGGCTCGTACGTCGCGACGATCTCCCTCAAGGGCAAGGAGATCGCGACCCTCTCCGCCACGCATCCGACGGTCACCCAGGGCGGCGTGAAGTACGAGCTGCACCCGTCCAACGGGCACATCGGCATCACATACCTGAAGGGCCAGGACAACGGCCAGAAGCAGCAGCACGGCACCGGCACCAAGCACGGCACCGGCGACAAGACCGGCGCCCCCAAGGGCGGGGTCAAGGCCGGCGCCGAGGGCGTGCGCGACGCCGGGGACCCCGCGTTCCTGGTGGCAGGCGGCGGCATGGCGGCGGCCGGCGCCGCGGGCCTCGGCTTCGCGATGCTGCGCCGCGGCCGCACCGACGGCTGACCCCCACCGAGCCGGACCCCTGCCGCACCCCTCCACCAGAGGAGCTCCTCCATGACCCCCCGCACCC
>NZ_LIPN01000695.1 GCF_001418325.1 Streptomyces atriruber
GCCGGGTGGCGCCGGTCTTCCGGTGGCCCGGCGCGGCGCCGGGCCACCGCCCGCGGGCGCGCCCGCCGGGAACCCGGCCGATGACGCACCCGCCGTCGCGCCGGGCGAGGGCCCCCGGCCGTGCGGGGCTCGCTTGCGCACCGGCCGTGCGGGGCGCGGGAGTCGGCCCCCCCCCTTGTGGGGCGTGGGGGCCGGCCCGGCCGCGCGAGGGACGGTCGGGCCGGCCGGGCCGGGTGACGGGCGTAGACCAGGACGGCGGGCGGGCCCCGGCCGGGCGGAACAGGCCCGCCCGGCGAAACCGGCGGCGGGGCCGCCGGGCGGGGCGGGGTACGGAAGAACCTGCCGCACCCCGCCCCTTCCTCCGGGCGCGCCGCTGCCCCGTCGCCCGCCGGGAGGGCGGGCACGGTGACCGGCCCCGGGGAAGAACGGGGCGGGGCGGGGGCGTACCGGGCAGGCCGGGCCGGGGCACACCGTTGCCCGCGCGGGGCGGCACCCGGCGGCCTGCGGAGGTGACGGGCCCCGCGCACCCCGCCTTTCACCGAAAGCTTTCCCGGCCCGGATTTCGTATCGGCCGAAAAGGAGGAGGGAGATGTCCCCGCCGGGGCCCGCGGCTGGCGACGCAGGGCGTCACGGCATACGGGCGAAGGAATTCGATGGGGGGAAGCGGCGCCGCGGGGGCATGAACTCGGCATGGCCTGCACAAAGCGGCGGATACGACAGTCAACCCACCGCCTCAGAACCGGCTTTGGGCAGGGAAGTCGTGCGGAAATAGTGACACGGATGCCGTCCGCACACCAAGGGACTCCGAAAGTGACGTAGGTCACTGCGCAGTGATGTTGTGCGGCCCGGATTCCGGGGCCGCCGCCGGACCGCGCGCGGAGTCCCCGCGTCCGCCTGTGCCGCCCGCCCGGGGCGAGTTGACCGCGGTGGCGCCGGGGGCGAGGGCGGGGAGGAGGCGGCGAACGGGACGGCCCCGGCGCCGGCCGCGCCCGGCACCGCCGCCCTGCCGTGCCGCGGCCGCGGCACGGCGGCCGCCCTCCCCCTTTCCCCTCGCCGGGAGGGGCGGCCCGGACCTCCCCTCGCCCGGCGCATTCCGGCCCGGCGGCGCTTCAACGGCAGTGCGGCGGGGCATCGTTGCGCCGCTGCCGCTGCGGCGGGGACGCGGCGGCATCCCCTCCCCCTCCTGTCGCCGGGGGCTCGGGCCCTCCGGGACTGTCCTGGCCGGACGGCACGCCACCGGCCGGACCGCGGCACACCAGCGCCCCGCAGCCACGGCGAGGGCGGCATCCCCTCCCCCTCCTGTCGCCGGGGGCTCAGGCTCCGGGACTGTCCTGGCCGG
>NZ_LIPN01000696.1 GCF_001418325.1 Streptomyces atriruber
CGGGTCGCCGGCGGCCGGGCCGAGGAAGACCCCGCCGCTGAAGTCGACGCGCGGCGCGCCGCCGGATGCGCCCCCGAAGGTGTCCGCGAGCCCGCCGCGTCCGGGCACGCCCTGCACGGCCCGCCCCCCGAAGGCACCGCCCGGGGTGCGGCGCAGCGAACGGGGCACCGCGGCACCCCGGGCGGTGCCTTCGGGGGGCGGGCCGTGCAGGGCGGGCCCGGACGCGGCGGGCTCGCGGACACCTTCGGGGGCGCATCCGGCGGCGCGCCGCGCGTCGACTTCAGCGGCGGGGTCTTCCTCGGCCCGGCCGCGGGCGACCCGGGCGCCCCGGACCGCCCGGCACACCTCGACCTGGGCGACACCGCCTTCCACGGCAGCACGCTGGGCAGCCCCCGTCACGGAGCGGGCGGCCCCCGCCCCCAGGACGTCTACGTCGACTTCATGCGCCGCGCCGTCGACACCACCGGCGTCCTGACGGTGGGCCCGGACCCGGCCGACGGACTCCTGCTCCGGGGGCGGCTGCGCAAGCGGCTCGCACGGCACTGCACGGGACGCGGCGAGATCGCGCGGGACGGCGGCGACCGGAGCGTGCCGGACGGCACCGCCATCGCCGCCGACGCCTGTGACGACCTCCAGGAGGCCCTCGCGCGCGGCATGTTCGCCGCCGACGAGCGGAGCCTCGCCTGGCTCGACCTCGCGGAGGCGCTGCAGCTCGCCTGGTGCCACGACGCCGACGAGGGCGGGCAGCGGCTGATCCACTCCGCCCTGGAGGAGGCGCTCGAAGCGGCCGACGGGGACCACGACCTCACCCTCGCCTGCCATGTGCGCGGCGCCGACGTGCACTGGGCGCGCCACCTGGCCACCAGCCTGCCCGAGCACCGCCAACTGGCCATCGAGGGCTGGGAGAAGGCCCTGCCCCTGACCTCGCGGGACGACCCGAGCCAGGTCGTCCTGATGGCGCGGCTCGGTGCCGCCCTGGCCCAGCGCGGTGTCGCCACGGCCTCGGCCGAGGACACCGACGACGCGGTGCGCCACCTGCGCGAGGCGGTCGAGGCGACGCCCTCGCTCGACCCGGCCCGGGACGAGCGCCGGATGCACCTGGCCGGGGCGTACGTCGCGCGCTTCCAGGTGCAGCAGGTGCTCGCCGACCTCCACGAGGCGGAGTGGCTCCTCGGCGCCGTCGCGCGCAGCGTCACCGACGACGTGCTCGCCGCGTACTGCTGGCTGCGGCGCGGTGAGGTCGCCGCACAGATCTACGCGCGCACCGACCTCCTGGTCCAGCTGCACTGGGCGGCCGAGTACTACCGAACGGCGGCCGAGGCGGCCACGGCCGCGGGCGAACCGTCGCTCGCCGCGGAGGCGCACCAGTCGCACGCCGAGGCCCTGGAGGAACTCGACGACCCGGAGCGGGCGTTGACGGAGTACCGGAAGGCCGGGCGGCTGCTTCCCGAGTACGGCCCGGACGCCGCTTCGTACGTACGGGCCGACGAGATCCGCGACGCCATCGCGCGCCTAGAGACCCTGCTGGGCCGAGCGTGACCGCCTCCGCCGCGGAGAGCGGCATACCCCTGTCCGACCGGCAGCCCCTGCCCGACCTCCCTCCGCTCGCCGCCCTCGCGCCCCACGCGGACCGCACCGGCCATCCCGTCTACGCCGCCCTGCTCGCCGACCTCGCGGAGCGCGCCGCCACCACCGAGGGGCCGGTCGTCGCCCGGTACGAGGACGCCCCGTGAGC
>NZ_LIPN01000697.1 GCF_001418325.1 Streptomyces atriruber
GAGCGGCGGCAAGAAGAAGACCGGGCTCGTCATCGGCGCGGTCGCCGTGGTCGCCGCTGCCGCCGTCGGCGCGTACTTCCTCTTCGGCGGAAGCGACTCGGCCTCGGTCGAGGACGACGGCGCGCACAAGCTGGTGCCGCCGGCCTCGGTGGGCGAGTACAAGAAGGGCGACGCGTCCGACGACCCCGACGACGGCCCGCTCGGCTCCGGCGACAAGAAGAACGCCGAGGAGATCGGCATCAAGAACGCGGAGAACGTGGCGGCCACGTACGAATCCGGTGAAGCTCTCAAGGGCAAGCAGATGAGCTTCCAGGGGATGTACGGCGACATCGAGGACCCGGAACAGGCCGTCGACGACGGCTTCGCCAAGGCCGACGAGAACTCCAAGAAGGAGTCGGGGAAGGCCACCGGCGACCCGGACGAGCAGATCGAGCTCGTCGGCAGTCCCGAGAGCGTCGAGCCGGACGGTCTCGACAACGCCGTCATGAAGTGCCAGACCGCGACCATCGCGGAAGACGGCGACTCGACGAAGCTGCCGATCTGCATCTGGGCAGATCACAGCACGTACGGCATCGTCTTCGGCATCGACGTGGCCGCGATGGTGAAGGGCGGCGGTGGCGGCCTGCCCACGGACGAGGTCTCCCGTTTCGCCGCCGAACTGCGCAAGGCGGCCCGCGTCAAGGCGTAGCGGAGCAGCGGGACATAAGCGGAGAAGCGGAGAAAAGGCCCGGGGCGGTGCGCGCGCCCCGGGCCGTCGTACGCCCCTCGGGAGCCCCCGGGAGGCCCGGGACGCCCCTCGTACGTCCGTCCTCTGGAACAGCCGCTCAACAACTCCGCATCGATCCGCCCCGGCCGCCCAACCCCGCGCTCCCATCCGCCAGGATGTTCGGAACACATAAGCATCGGGAGGGACCCCCAGCAATGAGCTACAACCAGCCGGGCCCGTACGGCGGGCAGCAGCCCCAGCAGCCCGGGCCGTACGGCCAGCAGCCGCAGCAGCCTGGCCCCTACGGCCAGCCGCCGCAGGCGCCGCAGCCCGGCTACGGCTACCCC
>NZ_LIPN01000698.1 GCF_001418325.1 Streptomyces atriruber
GGGCGTTGCGGGCCGGGGATGGTACCCGGGTACGACGCCGACCCTGAGGTGCCGCGGGCGGCGGCTGCGGGGTGCCCCTTGACGGCGGAACCTAGGATCACGGCATGGAACACGAGTACGTCGTACGAGCCGTCAGGGCCGACGAGTGGCCGCAGGTCAGGGAGCTCCGGCTGGCCGCGCTCCGGGACCCGGCCGCGCCGGTCGCGTTTCTGGAGACGTACGAGGACGCCGCCGCGAAGCCCGACTCGTACTGGCAGGAGCGTGCCGCCGGGGCTTCACGCGGGCTGTCGGCCCGGCAGTTCGTGGCGGTGGGGCCGCACGGCACGTGGGTCGGCTCGGTGACCGCGCTGGTCGAGGAGGCGGGGGCGGCCGATGTCTTCGGCGGGGTCATCGAGCAGCGGCAGGCGCATCTCGTGGGGGTCTTCGTGCGGCCGGAGCACCGGGGCAGCGGCGCGACGGACGCGCTGTTCGAGGCGGTCGTCGGGTGGGCGTGGACCCTGGAGGGGCTGGAGCGGGTGCGGCTGTACGTCCACGAGGACAATCCGCGGGCGCAGGCGTTCTATCGGCGGTTCGGGTTCGTACGCAGCGGAGGGGCCGTCCCGGTGCCGGGCGACCCGTCCTCGCGTGAGTTCGAGCTGGTGCTGAAGAGGCCTTGAGCCCCGTGGGGCCGGTGCGGCCCCGGCGGTGAGGACCTGGGTGAAGACCGAGGTGAGGATCTAGCGGTACGGGTGCTGCGCGCGGGCGGTGTGCAGGGCCTTCGCCCACCAGGCCGGCTGGTCCAGCAGCACCTTGGCGGCGCCGACCGCGCCGTTCTCGTCGTGCGCGCTGCCGTTCTCGCCGAAGTGGTCCCAGGCGTCGTGGAAGCTGACGACGTCGCGGACGGTCGCGCGGTGCAGCTCGGCGAAGACCAGGCGCAGCTGTTCGACGGCGCGCAGACCGCCTCCCGCTCCGCTGTAGGAGACGAAGCCGACGGGCTTGGCCTCCCACTCCGACCGGTGCAGGTCGATGAAGTGCTGCAGGGCGGCCGGGAAGCTGTGGTTGCACTCCGGGGTGATCACCACGTAGGCGTCGGCGGCGTCGACCCGCTCGGCGAGT
>NZ_LIPN01000699.1 GCF_001418325.1 Streptomyces atriruber
GGACGGGGAGGGTGATCAGGAGATGGGGAGGGAGGTCCGGGAGGGACTCAGTACGCGGAGTCGACGTTGTCGATGGAGCCGTACTTGTCCGCGGCGTAGTTCGCGGCCGCGGTGATGTTGGCGACCGGGTCGGTCAGGTTATTGGGGGTGCCGTCGACGTGGTACGCGTCGAAGGTCGGCTGGATGACCTGCAGCAGGCCCTTGGACGGGGTGCCGTTCTGGGCGTTCACGTCCCAGCCGTTCTGCGCGTTCGGGTCACCGGCGGACTCGCGCATGATGTTGCGGTGGAGGCCCTCGTAGCTGCCGGGGATGCCCTTGGACTTCATGATGTCCAGGGACTCGCGGATCCAGCCGTCGAGGTTCTCGGGGTACGTCTTGTCGCCCTTGGCGGCCTGCGGCGCGGCTGCGGCGGCCTGAGCGGGCTCCGCGGCGTGGGCGGGGGAGGGCGCGAGGGTCAGGGCGGCTGCGGCTGCTCCGGCGGCGGCGATGCCGGCGACGGAGAACTTACGGGTCCGGGCGGTGCGCGTCAGGGACATGCGGGTGCAACTCCTGGATGGGGACGAGATGGGCGCCGGATCGAGCAGGCGACTGTGCCTGATGTGCGATCCCGGCGTCCCGAAGACTCAGCCAGGGTTAGCGGCGCCCGGGTGCGGACGCAATCATGTGACGTACTACCGAGATACGAAGAGGCCCTGGTCGGGGCCCTGCCCCGCGGAGCCCCAGGCCCCGCACGGCGCCCTCGGGGCGGCTACTACCTTCCTTAGCATGTGACGTGGCCCCTATGAGTGGGCTCACAGCCGTCGGCCCCTCGAAGTGGCCTGGGTCACCGGCGCGCGGGCCCTGCCGGGCGCCGGTCGAGCGGTCCGGCAGCGGCCGGACCGCGGCGGCCGCCTGCCGGGCCCCGCCAGGGCCCGGAAAGCGCGCCGCGGCGGGCCTCAGCCGCGGCTCGGAGCCGCGTTGCCCCCTGTCACGTGGACGTAGTCGACGACGAGCTGCTTGGGGAAGGTCGTGCCGCCGTCCGGGTCGCCGGGCCAGTACCCGCCGACCGCGAGATTGAGGATGAGGAAGAAGGGCTTGTCGAAGACCCACTTGTTCCCGTTCAGGTCGGCCGGGGTGCGGGTCTGGTAGACCTTGCCGTCCACGGACCAGGTGACCTTGTTCGGCGACCAGTCCACCGCGAAGGTGTGGAACTTGTCCGCGAACGCCTCCCCGCCGGGCAGGGTGTATCCCGCGCCGATCCCGCCAGAGCCGGAGTAGCCGGGCCCGTGGAGCGTGCCGTGGACGGTGGACGGCTCGAACCCGACGTTCTCCATCACGTCTATCTCGCCGCTGTTGGGCCAGCCCACGTTGCCGATGTCGGCGCCCAGCATCCAGAACGCGGGCCACATGCCCTGGCCCCGCGGCACCTTCATCCGGGCCTCGACGTGCCCGTACGTCTGCGTGAACTTGCCGGAGGTGTTGAGGCGGGCCGAGGTGTACTCGCAACGGCCGTACCAGCACTGGTAGTTGCCGGGGTTCTCCTTGCGGGCGGTGATGACCAGGTTGCCCTGGCCGTCGAGCGCCGCGTTCTTGTTGCCCGACGTGTAGTACTGCCGCTCGTGGTTGTTGACGTTGTCGCCGGTCTCGATCTGCCACTTGCTGCCGTCGACCGCCGCTCCTGCGGGGCCGTTGAAGTCCTCGGTGAAGGTGGCTGCCAGGGAGGGGGCGGAGG
>NZ_LIPN01000007.1 GCF_001418325.1 Streptomyces atriruber
TCGTGGGGGCGCTCGCCGTGCGCAGGCCGGTCGGCGTCGTCACCTGCATCACCTCGTACAACAACCCCTGGGCGAACCCCGCGGGCAAGGTCGCGCCCGCCCTCGCCATGGGCAACACGGTCGTCGTGAAGCCCGCGCCGCAGGACCCGCTGTCGGTGTACGGGATGGCGGCGGCCCTGGAAGAGGCGGGTGTGCCGCCCGGTGTGGTGAACGTCGTGTCCGGCACGGACGCGGCGGTGGGCGAGGCGGCCGTCGCGTCCCCGGACGTCGACATGGTGAGCTTCACCGGTTCGACGGCCGTGGGGCAGCGCATCGGCGAGGTGTGCGGCCGCGACATGAAGCGGCAGTTGATGGAGCTGGGCGGGAAGGGCGCGGCGATCGTCCTGGACGACGCCGACCTGGACGCCGCGGTGGCGGGCATCGGCACGACGTTCTCCTTCTACAGCGGGCAGATCTGTACGGCGCCGACCCGCGTCATCGTCCAGCGGGGCGTGTACGAGGCGTTGTTGGAGAAGCTCGCCGCGTACGCCGGGTACCTGAAGGTCGGTGATCCGGCCGAGGCGGGCACGGTCGTCGGTCCGGTGATCTCGGCGGCGCACCGCGACCGCATCGAGGCGTTCGTGGCGGAGGGGCGCAAGGAGGGGGCGCGGGTCGTCGCGGGCGGCGAACGCCCGGCAGCGGGGAAGGGCTTCTACGTCGCTCCGACCCTCCTCGCCGACTGCACGCACGACATGCGGGTGGTCCGCGAGGAGATCTTCGGCCCGGTGGTGGTCGTGGTCCCCTTCGACGCGGACGGCCCGCAGGAGGCCGAGGACACGGCGGTCGCCCTCGCCGACGACAGCGACTACGGCCTCATCGACTACGTGTGGTCGGGCGATGTCGCCCGCGCCTTCCGGGTGGCCCGCAGGCTGCGGGCGGGCGGTGTCGGCGTGAACACGATCGCGCGGAACATGGAGGCGCCGTTCGGCGGCTTCAAGAAGAGCGGCGTGGGCCGGGACGTCGGCTCGTACGCCCTGCACGCGTACAGCGAACTGCAGTCCCTCGTCTGGCCGGGGTGAGGGGACGCGGGGCCGCTTCCCCGCTCCGGAAGGGGTGGGGAAGCGGCGGTCCGTCCGCTCGCTAGCGGCCCAGGAAGATGGGGTTGGTGAAGGCGGTGAGCGGTCCCGGAAGGCCGGTCACCACGGGCGCGTGGCGCACCTCCGCCCGCACGTAGGCGGCGTACGAAGCCGTCGTGCGCCACTCCAGCGTGCCCTCGCCGGACTCCGGCAGGGCGGAGCCCGTGTGCAGGACGCCCTGGTCGGTGACGAAGCGGGCCGTGCAGCCCGGCGCGCCCTTGACGTCGAGGCGGACCGTGACGGGGTCGTCGCGGTCGACGGCGAGGCGGCCGCCGATGCCCGCGTGCGCGCCCCGGCCGCCCGCCGCCGAGAAGGCGAGTTCCACGGCCTTGGACTCGGCGACGTAGGAGCGGCCGCGCCGGATGCCGTCCTGGATGGCCTCGCGCGTCAGGTCGTCGGCGAGGACGACGGTCTGCGGGCCGCCGATGCGGTCGGGGTCGCGGTGCGCGTCGCTGTTGCCCATGGCCGGGATCCACGGGCGGCCGCCGCGCACGGAGGCGACGAGCCGGCTGTCCCAGTCGGCGAGGGCGATCTCGTCGTCCGGCGTGTACGCGCCGTTCCACGCCTCGATGACGTCCGCGTCGCCGAAGCCGAACTTCCAGTTGCAGCCGACGCAGGTCGCGTGCGGATGGGCGGGGACGACCAGGCCGCCCGCGTCCCTGACCTGCCGCGCGTACCTGCCGAAGCGGTTGTCGCGGGCGCGGTAGCGCCAGTCGATGAACGTGCCGGGGTCCACGCCGAGGGCGACGACGTGCCCGTTCCGGGTCGTCACCTCCTCGCCGAGCATGATCAGGAGGTCGCCGCCCGCGTGCTCGGCCCAGTGCGCGTGCGCGGAGTGCGTGTTGTGCTCCGAGCTGTTGATGAAGTCGAGGCCCGCCTCACGGGCCAGCGCGGCGATCTCGGCGAGGGTGCGCTTGCCGTCGGAGTGGACGGAGTGCAGGTGGCAGTCGCCGCGGTACCAGGCGCGGCCGCGGCCCTTCGCGCGCTCGGGCGGGTAGGACGGTTTGGGGGTCTTGCCCGGCGCCCCGTAGGTGAGGGTGATCGTCACCTCGTAGGGGAGGCCCTCGGGGGCGACCGTGTACGGGCCGAGGGCGATGTGCCAGGTGCCTTCGCGGACCCGGCCCGGGACGTAGCCCGGCGTCGCCTCGTCGGCGCGGATGAAGAACTCGGTGCGGGCGCCGCCGGACCAGCCGCGGAAGCCCTTGCCGCCGAGCTCGGTGCCGCGCTCGTCGAAGACGCCGATGTCGAGGGCGTTGCCCTGGGTGCCGGGCGGCACGGTCGGCTTCTGGTAGCTGTAGGCGGCGCGGAACTCGCTGACGCCGTCCGGGACTTCGACCGGCAGGTACACGAAGTCGGGCGAGCCGGTGGGCAGCGTCCCGCGCACCGTTCTCGTCTCCGTGCTCCCCGGCGCCCGGTCCCGGGCGGGAGCGCGCCGCTCGGCGCCGCTGGCGAAGCTCACGCTGCCCAACGTAATCGCGGCGGCGGCCCCCGTCACGAACAGTCCGCGCCGGTTCGGGCCGTTCGGGTGGTGTACGTCCTCGCACATGCTGCGGCTCCCCAGGGTGTCGTGTCGACGGTGACATGGGTGGTGCGTGCAACCCTGGTATTGAGCCGTGAACTGTGCGGCAAGGGAAGAAGATTGACGGACTTACGCGCGGTGGCCGGGGTGTGCGCGGGCGGCCCCGGCTCGCGTGGTCAGCGTCCTTTGCGGGAGGCGCGGGCGCGCCGCACCGCGAGGAGCACGAGGAGCACGAGGAGCACGACGATCACCAGGGCGATCACGATGATCAGCCCGAGGATCCCGCCCTTCGACTTCTTGTGCTTCTTCTTCTTGCCGGTCTGCGGGCCGGTCCGAGCGGTCTGCCCGGTCTGCTCCTGCTGTGCGGTCCGCCCGGCCTTGGCGAGCGTCGACGCGCCGGACTCGTGGTGCTGCGCGACGGCGGCGGGCGGTGCGGCCGCGTACGACGCGGCGGGCGGGGCCCCGCCGAACAGGGCGGCGACGAGAAGCAGAGCGGTCGCGAGTCGCAGGCGCATGACGAAACCCCCAGTTTTCCCGGAAGTGTCCGGATCTGGCGCGCATGCTAGGGCAACCGGGGGGTCACGTCACCCCTGCGCGCCCGCCGCCAGCAGAGCGGCCTCCGTATCCCGGTGCGGTCCCGACGCTCCGTTGCGGGCCCACCACAGCGGGGTGTTTCCCGTGCCGAGGTCCTCACGCAGGTTCGGGTCGGCGCCGTGCGCGAGGAGCTCGCGGACGGTGTCGACGTGGCCCCAGGCGGCGGCTCCGCACAGGGGAGTGCCTTCGGTGACGAAGCGGCTCTCGGTGTCCGGCAGCGCTCCGGCACGCAGCAGGACCCGCACCGTGTCGGCCGCCCCGTGCACCGACGCGCCGTACAGGGCGGTGCTGCCGTCGCCGTCCGGCAGCTCCGGGTCGAGCCCGGACCGCAGCAGCGTCCTGACGGTCGCCGTCTCGCCGAGCGACGCGGCGAGCACCAGGCGCCGGGTCAGTTTCTTCTGCCGTCGTCTGTTCACGCGCGTCACGCTAATCGGCGCACGGGCATGGACCAACCGACTTTCCGGGGATAGGAAGAGTGTCCCGCGCCGACACCCGGCCCGCACCGAACACGCTCGGAGGGACCCGTGCGCATCTCCGCCACGCTCTACATGACCGACAGGACGATCACCCCGGTCCGCCTGGCCCGGGAACTGGAGCGGCGCGGCTTCGCCGGTCTCTACCTCCCCGAGCACACCCACATCCCGGTGCCCCGCGAAACCCCCTATCCGGGCGGTGAACTGCCGCCCGAGTGCGCCCGCATGCTCAGCCCGTTCATCGCCCTCGCCCAGGCCGCCGCCGTCACCGAACGCATCTCCCTCGGCACGAACATCGCCCTGATCGCCCAGCACGACCCGATCGACCTGGCCAAGCAGATCGCGACCCTCGACCACCTCTCCGGCGGCCGCGTCACCCTCGGCATCGGCTACGGCTGGAACCGCGAGGAGGCCGAGGACCACGGCGTCCCGTGGCCGCGGCGCCGGGCGGTCGTGCGGGACCGGATGGCGGTCATGCGGGCGCTGTGGGCGGACCGACCGAAGGCGTACGAAGGGGAGTTCGGCGGGGTGCGGGCGAGCGAGGTCCATCCGAAGCCGGGGCGGGCGCCCCGCAAACGGCTCGCGAAGGGGCCGCTGTTCGGGCCGCGCACGCTCATCGGCGGCGCGGCGGGGCCGGGTCTGTTCACGCACGTCGCGGAGTACGCGGACGGCTGGATGCCGGTCGGCGGCAGCGGTCTGAGCGAGGCGCTGCCCGCGCTCAGGGCGGCGTGGGCGGACGCGGGGCGCGGGGCGGACGAGCTGTACGTGGCGGTGACCGCCGTCGCACCGGATCCGGGCAAGCTCGCGCACTACGGCGAGCTGGGCGTGGACGAGGTGATCGTGCAGCTGCCGCCGGCCGGGGAGGCGGAGGTGTGCGCGGCGCTCGACGGGCTGGGGCAGTACGTGACTTCGTGACGCCATGACGTGCGCCCGCTTTTGCACCGGCGGAAGGGGCGGAAGTATCTGTAAGAGGCAGGTGTTCTCGCTCGTATGCTCGGAGACATGACCAACAGCGCGCAGCCCCCGGAGGCCGGACGACCCACCGCGAACGCCATGCGGCGTGCGCTCAGGAGGGCCAGGGACGGCGTCGCGCTCGACGTGACCGAGGCCGCGGTCCTGCTGCAGGCGCGCGGCGAGGACCTCGACGACCTCACCGCGTCCGCGGCCCGGGTGCGCGACGCGGGGCTGGAGGCCGCGGGGCGGCCGGGCGTCATCACGTACTCGAAGAGCGTGTTCATCCCGCTCACCCGGCTCTGCCGTGACAAGTGCCACTACTGCACCTTCGTGACCGTGCCCGGCAAGCTGCGCCGGGACGGCCACGGCATGTTCATGTCCCCGGACGAGGTCCTGGACATCGCCCGGCGCGGCGCGGCGATCGGCTGCAAGGAAGCCCTGATCACCCTCGGCGACAAGCCGGAGGACCGCTGGCCCGAGGCGCGGGAGTGGCTGGAGGCGGAGGGGTACGACGACACGATCGCGTACGTCCGCGCCATCTCCATCCGGATCCTGGAGGAGACGGGTCTCCTGCCGCACCTCAACCCCGGCGTCCTGACGTGGACGGACTTCCAGCGGCTCAAGCCCGTCGCGCCCTCCATGGGCATGATGCTGGAGACCACCTCCGAGCGGCTGTGGAGCGAGCCGGGCATGCCGCACTACGGCTCGCCCGACAAGGAGCCCGCCGTCCGGCTGCGGGTCCTGGAGGACGCGGGGCGTTCCTCGGTGCCGTTCACCAGCGGGCTGCTGATCGGGATCGGCGAGACGTACGAGGAGCGGGCCGACGCGCTGTTCGCGCTGCGCCGCGTGGCGCGTTCGTACCACGGCATCCAGGAACTGATCATCCAGAACTTCCGCGCCAAGCCGGACACGGCGATGCGGGGCATGCCCGACGCCGAGATCGACGACCTGGTCGCCACGGTCGCCGTCGCCCGGCACATCATGGGCCCCTCGGGGAACATCCAGGCGCCGCCGAACCTCGTCGACGGCGAGTACCAGCGGCTCATCGGCGCGGGGATCGACGACTGGGGCGGCGTCTCGCCGGTCACCATCGACCACGTGAACCCCGAGAAGCCCTGGCCCGCGATCGAGGAGCTCGCCGAGCGGTCGGCGGCGGAGGGCTTCAGGCTCGAAGAACGCCTCTGCGTCTACCCGGAGTTCGTGCGCCGCGGCGAGCCCTGGCTCGACCCGCGCCTCCTCCCGCACCTGCGGGCCCTCGCCGACCCCGACACCGGCCTCGCCCGCCCCGACGCGGTGGTCGAGGGCCACCCCTGGCAGGAGCCCGACGAGGGGTACGTCGCCTCCTCCGGCCGCACGGACCTGCACGCCACCATCGACACCACCGGCCGCACCACCGACCGCCGCGACGACTTCGACGAGGTGTACGGCGACTGGGAGGCGCTGCGCGAGCAGGCCGCGCCCGGCATGGTGCCCTCCCGTCTCGACGGCGACGTGCGCGCGGCCCTCAAGCAGGCCGCCGACGACCCGACGAAGCTCACCGACGACGAGGCGCTCGCCCTGCTGCACGCCGACGGGCCCGCGCTCGACGCGCTCTGCTCGGTGGCCGACGACATCCGCAGGACGGTCAACGGCGACGACGTCACGTACATCGTGACGCGCAACATCAACTTCACCAACGTCTGTTACACCGGTTGCCGCTTCTGCGCCTTCGCTCAGCGCAGGACCGACGCGGACGCCTACACCCTGTCGCTGGACCAGGTCGCCGACCGGGCCGCGCAGGCCTGGGACGTCGGCGCCGTCGAGGTGTGCATGCAGGGCGGCATCCACCCCGACCTGCCGGGCACCGCCTACTTCGACATCGCGCGGGCGGTGAAGGAACGGGTGCCGGGCATGCACGTGCACGCCTTCTCGCCGATGGAGGTCGTCAACGGCGCGACCAGGACCGGCCTCTCGATCCGCGAGTGGCTCACCGCCGCCAAGGAGGCGGGGCTCGACTCCATCCCCGGGACGGCCGCCGAGATCCTGGACGACGAGGTGCGCTGGGTCCTCACCAAGGGGAAGCTGCCGACGGCCACCTGGACCGAGGTGATCACGACCGCGCACGAGCTGGGCATCCGGTCGAGCTCCACGATGATGTACGGGCACGTGGACCAGCCCCGCCACTGGCTCGGCCACTTCCGCACCCTGGCCGGAATACAGCAGCAGGCGGTGGCCAAGGGCGTCGAGGGCTTCACGGAGTTCGTGACGCTGCCGTTCATCCACACCAACGCGCCCGTCTACCTCGCGGGCATCGCCAGGCCCGGCCCGACCACCCGCGACAACCGGGCCGTCACGGCCATGGCGCGCGTGCTGCTCCACCCGCACATCCCCAACATCCAGACCAGCTGGGTGAAGCTGGGCCAGGAGGGCGCCGCCGAGATGCTCAGGTCCGGCGCGAACGACCTGGGCGGAACGCTGATGGAGGAGACCATCTCCCGCATGGCGGGCTCCAGTTACGGCTCCTACCGGTCCATCGAGGACCTGATCGCCATCGCGGACGCGGCGGGGCGGCCCGCGAAGCCGCGCACGACGCTGTACGGCGAGGTGCCGCAGGAGCGGCAGCGGGCGGCCGCGGCCTCGGACGGGCACCTGCCGGAGCTACTGCCGGTGCTGGACAGCTAGGACGGCCGGGACAGCAGCCGGGACCACCGGGACCGCCGGGGTACGACGGAGGGGCCGGGCGATGCGCCCGGCCCCTCCGCACAGCTGCTTCACCGCGGTGCTACGTCACCGCGGAACTACTTCGCCAGGAAGTCGCCGAAGCGCGCGTCCTTCTCGGGGGCGCCGACCGCGGCCGGGCCGAACGAGGTGATGCCGGTGGTGGTCAGGCCGCTCGCGGAGCCGCGCAGGTGCCAGACGGCGCCGGAGTCGGCGTAGGTGCCGTCCTCGTCGGGCGCGCCCACCGTCAGGTCGGCCTTGCCGTCCTTGTTGGTGTCCGACAGCAGGACCTGGCTGCCGAACTTGTCGCCCTTCTCGGAGGCGCCGGGGACGCCGGGCTTGGACTGGTCGAACGCCTGCGCGCCGGTGCCGGTCAGGCCGGAGCGGGAGCCCTTGAGGAGGACGACGCTGCCCGCGTCGGCGATCGTCTCGATGTCCTCGCCGGGGACGCCGACGGCGACGTCGGCGAAGCCGTCGCCGTTCACGTCGCCCGCGCTGATGGCGGCGCCGAACTCGTCGCCCGCCTCACCGGCGCCGGGGACGCCCGCGGTGTCCTGGGTGATCTTCGCGCTGCGGTCCGAGAGGCCGGACGCCGAGCCGTAGCGGACGAGGACGGTGCCCTTCTGGGACGGCATGTCCTCGAAGTTGTCGCCGATGTCGCGGGTGACGAAGTCGCCGTAGCCGTCGCCGTCGATGTCCGCGACCGCGCCGCCGAGGGAGGGCGCGAGCTTCTGAGAGGTGGTGGCCACCCCGTTCTTGCCGCCCTTCCAGAGCTGGCTCTTGTGGGCCATCTCCTCGAAGCCGTGGCTGGTGACGATGTCGTCGGCGCCGTCGCCGGTCACGTCGCCCACGACGAAGTCACCGGGGCCGAAGGTCTGGCTGGTGACGACCTGCTGGGTGCTCGCGGCCTTGCCGTCGCGCTGGAACGGGCCGTACGCGATGGTCATGCCCGCGTCGTCGTTGTCCATCGGGTCCTCGGGCTCCGGGTACTCGGCCGTGACCAGGTCCCGCTTGCCGTCGCCGTTGAAATCACCGGCGGTGACGCGCGCGCCGTTCGACTCCAGCTCGGTGCTGCCCTGGCCGGAGAGGCCCTGGGCGGAGCCCCACAGGACGACGGCCTTCTTGCCGCCGTTGACGACGAGGTCGGTGTAGCCGTCGCCGTCGAGGTCGGCGGCGGCCGTCGTGTTGCCGAAGTGCCCGCCGTCCTCGGCGGAGCCCGGTACGCCGGGCGTGGCGCGGCTGATGGTGACGGCGTGCGCCTGGTCGGGGCCGTTCGCCGAGCCGTACACGATCGAGACGCTGCCGGGGGCGTTGCCGTTGGAACTGCCCGGGGCCGATATGGCGAGGTCGGCGTAACCGTCGTGGTTGAAGTCGGTGACCGGGGCCTTCGGCGGGGTGGGCGCGGCCGAAGCGGAACCCGCCGTGGCAAGGGCGATCGGTGCCGTGAGCGAGGCGACGGCCACGGCGGTGATGAGACTGCGGCGCACTGTTCCTCCTGTGGGGGAATTTGTGTGGTCGTGTAAGGAGACGTTCGTTCCGCGGAGAAGGTTGTACACCGCAGAGACTTCTGTGGTGCACACGCACTTATGTCCCAACTCGGTTCCCGTTCACCTGATATCGGCCTCGATCCGGCTCATCCCTTGCGTCAGACTGGAGGTCGACGGGATGCGGGAGGGGCCGATGGCGCGGCTGAAGGTGTCCATGCAGGAGCTCATCCGGCGCAGGCGGCGGGCGGCCTTCGTGGGCCGTCGTGAGGAACTCCGTGTGTTCAGGGAGAACTTTGAGCTGTCGCCCGAGGACGACCGGCACCGCTTCCTCTTCCACGTGCACGGTCCGGCGGGCGTCGGCAAGACGTCGCTCGTGCGCGAAATGGGGCAACTCGCCACGGAGTGCGGTGCTTTGGTGGCCTATGTGGACGACGGCGTCACGGACCTCCCCGGGGCGCTGGGCGAGATCGCCGCGCAGTACGCGCAACAGGGCAGGACGATGAAGGCGCTGGACCGCGCCCTCGCCGCGCACCGCCAGCGCATCCACGAGGCCGTCGCGGCCGCCGCCCGCGCGCCGGAGCCCGAGGTGCCCTCGGCGGGCAGCGCGGCGGTGGCCCGCGCCGGGGTCGTCGGGCTCGGCCTGGTGCCGGTCGTCGGCGCCCTCTCCGGCGTCGTCGACGCGGACCGGGTCGCCCTGGGCGCGGACCGGCTGCGGGCCCGCTTCCGCAGCCACGAGGACGCCCGCCTCGCCCTGGAACCCGAGCGCGCGCTGACCCCCGTGCTCCTGGACGGGCTGGGCGGGGCCGCCGACACCGCGCCGTGGCTCGTACTGCTCTTCGACACGTACGAGCGGACGGCACCGTTCCTGGACCGCTGGCTGCACGACGTGATGACGACCGACCGCTACGGAGAACTGCCCGCCAACGCCGTGGTGGTGACCGCGGGACAGCGCCCCCTCGACCCCGTCCGCTGGGACGGCGCCGCCGACTTCGCCGCCGAACTGCCGCTGCGCCCCTTCACGGAGACCGAGGCGCGCGGCCTGCTCGCCGCCAAGGGCGTCACCGACGAGCCGGTGATCGCCGAGGTGCTGCGGCTCTCGGGCCGGCTGCCCGTGCTCGTCTCCACCCTCGCCGAGACCGGCCCCACGGCCCCGGACGACGTCGGCGACCCCAGCGCCACCGCCGTGGAGCGGTTCCTCAAGGCCGAGCGGGACCCCGTGCGGCGCGCGGCCGCCCTGGACTGCGCCCTGCCCAGGCGCCTGGACGAGGAGATCGTGCGGGCCGCCGTGGGCCGGGACGGCGACGGCGGAGGCGGCAGCGGCGGCGACGGCCCGGCGGAGCTGTACGGATGGCTGCGCACCATGCCGTTCGTCCGCCCGGACCGCCGGGGCACCGCCCGCTACCACGACGTCGTGCGCGCCCCGATGCTGCGCCTGCGCCGCAACACGGCGCCCGCCCTGTGGAGCGCGGGACACACCCGCCTCGCCGAGTTGTACGGGCGACGGCGCGAGGTGCTTGAGGAGGAGCTCCGGGGCGCGCCGGGCCGCCCCTGGATGCGCGCGGAGTGGCGCGCCCTGTGCGTCGACGAGCTGTACCACTCGCTCTGCGCCGGGCCGCGCACCGCGCTCCCGGGCGCGCTGCGCGCGGGAATCGACGCGTGCCGCTTCGACACGGCGGTGGCCCGCGAGTGGGCTCGGGCGGTGACGGACGCCGCCGAGGACACGGCGGCTGATCACCTGCGGACCTGGTCCGACGACCTGCGCGACGCGCTCGCCGACGAGGCGCTCGGCGCCCTGCGGGTGCTGGAACTCCTCCTCTCCCGTGCCGGGTTCGACGACGCCGACCGGGTGGCCGCGTACAACGCGCACGGCCTGCGCCTCTTCCACCTCGGCCGGCTGCGCGAGGCCCTCACCGACCACGAGCGCGCCATCGCCATCGATCCCGGTGACCCCGGGGGCCACCACGGCCTCGCCGTCACCCACCGGGCCCTCGGCGAGTTCGAGACGGCGCTGCGCCACCTGGCGGCGGCCGACGAGGTGGCGCCCGGCGCGGAGTGGGTGGCGCGGGACCGCGGCGAGACGTACCGGCGCATGGGCCGCCCGGAGGAGGCCCTGCCCTGGCTGGACCGCGCGCACGCCCTGGACCCGCGGGAACCCCTGACGCTGGGCAGCCGCGGCCAGGCCAAGTTCGTGCTGGGCCGCCCCCGCGAGGCCCTGGACGACCTGGACCGGGCGATCGACCTGTGGCCCGACTATCCCTGGGCGCTGCTGCGCAGGGCGCGCGTCAGACAGGCGCTCGGCGATCTGCCGGGCGCCCTCGACGACCTCGACCGCGCCCATGAAGCGGCCCCGGACGCACCTGGCGCCTACAGCGACCGGGGTGACATCCTGCGCTTCGCGTGCCGCCACGACGAGGCCGTCGCCGCGTACGACAGGGCACTCGCCCTCGATCCCGGCCATGCGTGGGCGTGGGGGTCCAGGGCCCTGTGCCTGGAGGCACTGGGGCGCGAGGAGGAGGCCCTGGCGTCGCTGGACGAGGCGCTGCGGCTCGATCCGGAGTACGGGTGGGCGCGGGAACAGCGGCAGCGGATGATGGAGGCCGACACGGCCTGACCGGTGGAGACCGGTGGGGGCGCGGGGCAGAGCGGAGCGGGGGGATTCCGATGGCGTCGGCCGACGGGGAAGAGCCGTCCATGCAGGAACTGATCCGCCGCAGGGGGCGGGCCGGTTTCATCGGGCGGCGCGGCGAACTGGCGGCGTTCAGGGCGAACTTCGACGTGCCGCCCGCCGATCTGCGCCACCGCTTCCTCTTCCACGTCCACGGCAACGCGGGCGTCGGCAAGACGTCCCTGGTGCACGAGCTGGAGCAGTTGGCGCGCGAGCGCGGCGCGCTGACCGCGTACGTGGACGAGCGGGTCGGCAGCGTCCCCGAGGCCCTGGCGGCCGTCAGCGCCGAATTCGCCCGCCAGGGCCGGCGGTTGAAGGAACTCGACCAGCTCCTCACCACCCACCGCGAGCGCCGCCACGAGGCGGAGTCGGCGCCCGTCGTCCCCGCCCAGGCCCCGGCGCCGCCCGCCCCCTCCGCGGGCGCCATGACGGCCGCCCGCGCGAGCCTCGTGGGACTCGGTCTCGTGCCGGGCGTCGGCGCGCTCGCGGGCGCGGTCGATCCGGCTCAGCTCGCCCAGGGCGCGGACCGGTTGCGGGCCGGGCTCAGCGCGCGCTTCCGCAACCAGGAGGACGTCCAGCTGGTGCTGTCCCCGGAGCGGGTCCTCACCCCGGTCCTCCTGCGGGAGCTGGCGCAGGCCGCGAGGACGGTGCCGTGGATCGTCCTGTTCTTCGACACGTACGAAAGGACCGCGCCGTTCCTCGACGGCTGGCTGCACGAGGTGATGACGACGGCGCGGCACGGCGCGCTGTCCGCCAAGGTCGTCGTGGTCACGGCGGGCCAGCAGCCCTTCGACACCGCCCGCTGGGGCGGTTACGCGGACTACGTCACGGACATCGCGCTCGACCCCTTCACCGAGGAGGAGTCCCGCAGCCTCCTGGCGGGCAAGGGCGTGGTCGCGGAGCCGGTGGTCGAGGAGGTCCTGCGCCTGTCGGGCTGCCTGCCCGTCCTGGTGTCGACCCTCGCCGAGAACCGCCCCGCCGACCCGGGCGACGTCGGCGACCCGAGCGCGACCGCCGTGGAGCGCTTCCTGAAGTGGGAGCAGGACCCGGTGCGCCGGGCGTCCGCGCTGGCGTGCGCGCTGCCCAGACGCCTGGACGCGGACGTGGTCGCGGCGGCGGTCGACGGCGTGTGCGCCCCGGCGGACGTGCCCGGCATCGTCGCCTGGCTGCGGAGCCTGCCGTTCGTGAGCGACCGCGGCGGCCGCCTGCAGTTCCACGACGTGGTGCGGGCCCCGATGCTGCGCCTGCAACGGCTGCGCTCGCCGCGCGGCTGGGCCGAGCTGCAGGGGACGCTCGCGCAGGCGTACGCACGGTGGCGTGCGGAGGCCGAATCGGGCCTGGCCGCGGACGACTTGTGGGAGGACGAGCCGTGGCGCGAGCTGCGGCTCGCGGAGTCGTACCACCTGCTGTGCGGGGCGCCCCGCACCGCGCTCCCGGTCGTCCTGCGGGACGTCGTCGACGCGTGCGACGCGGGGGCGGCGGTGGCGCGGCGCTGGGCGCAGCTGCTCGTGGACGCGGGGGAGGACGCGGAAGCCGCGCAGGCCGGGGCGTGGGGCCGCGATCTGCGGGGTGCGCTGGAGGCGGGCGGCTGCGCGGCGGCGCTGCAACTGCTCATCGACCGGGCGGGGTTCGACGTGCGGGGGCTGGCGCTCGCGCGGGTGGTCCGCGGACGCGAGCTGCGCGAGAGCGGTGCCCATGCGGAGGCGCTCGCGGAGTACGACAGGGCCGTCGCCCTGGATCCCGAGCTGGAGCGTGCGTACTACGGCAGGGGCGTCACGTACTGGTACATGGACCAGGACGAGACCGCCCTCGTCGCCCTCGACCGCGCGGTGGAGCTCGGTCCGGAGCAGGCCAGGACCCTGGGGATGCGGGGCGAGGTCCGGCGTGTCCTGCGGCGCTTCGAGGAGGCCGTCCAGGATCTGGACAGAGCGCTCGAACTGGACCCGTCGGACGCGGAGTCGCTGACCAGCCGGGGCATCGCCTGCTTGGGGCTGGGCCGGATCGACGAGGCCCTGGCCGACCTGGACCGCGCCCTGTCGATCGCCCCGAACTACGCGTGGGCGCTGGCGAACCGGGCCAGGGCGCGGATGGGCCGCCAGGAGTACGAGCAGGCCATCGCGGACAGCGGCCGCGCCGCCGAACTGGCCCCCGAATCCAGCTGGGTGGCCTGGACCAGGGGAGAGGCCCTGCGCCTTGCGGACCGGTCGCGGGACTCCCTGGCCGCGTACGACAGGGCGATCGAACTCGATGCCGAGAACTGGGCGGCATACGGCGACCGTGGCATCTCCCGGCACCAGCTCGGCCAGTACCCCGAGGCCCTCGCCGATCTGAACCAGGCGGTGGAGCACGATCCGGACAACGCATGGGTGTGGGGCCGCCGCGCCATGCTGCTGCACGACATGGACGAGTACGAACGGGCCCTGGCGGACGCCGACCGGGCCGTGGAGCTCTCGCCCGGCGTCGACTGGCTCCGCTATCAGCGCGCCGAGGCGCTCTTCGCCCTGGAGCGGTACGAGGAGGCCCTCGTCGACCTGGGCCGGGCGATCGAACTGGACCCCGAGTACCTGCTGGCGCTCTGCCGCCGGGGCATCACCTTGCGCCGACTCGGGCGGTACGCGGAGGCGTACGCCGACCTGGACCGGGCCGTCGCGCTCGAACCCACGTCCACCTGGGCCCTGTTGTGCCGGATCAGGCTCGCGCTGGCCACCGGCAGGACGGAACAGGCCCTGACCGACCTCTCCGCGTACACCGAGAACCACGGGGACGCGGACTGGGCCCGGCGCCGCCACGCCGAACTGCACCTGTGGAGCGGCCGGCCCGAGGAAGGGCTCCGCCTGCTGGCGCCCGACGCTGAGGGCGCCGGGGCGGACGGGGCCGAGGAGCTGGCGCAGGCGTACTGCCTGACGGGGCAGTGGGCGCGCGCCCGCGCCGTCGCGGAGCGGCTGCGCGCGGACGACGACGTCGAGCTCGGCACGCTGCTCGCCGCGCTGGTGACGACCTGTGCGGAGGGGCCGGGCGCCGCCGCCCGGCTGTGGCGCAGGACCGCCGAACTGGTCGGGGCTTTCGAGGAGTTCCCGGTCTGGAAGGACTATGGTCTCGCCCTCGCCGCGGCGGCGCAGGACGACTGGTCCGCCGCCGACGCCCACCTCGACCGACTGCTCGGCGCGGGCCTGGCGGAGCTGGAGTGGGACGACCTGGCCGAGATGGTGGCCTTCACGACCGTGCTCCTGCGGGCCCCGGGCGTGGACCGCTCCCGCCTGGCCCCCCGCCTTGTCCGCCTCACCGCCGCCAGGGACGCCTTCAGGGCCCGCTGCGCGCCGGCACCGGAATCATCCATTCCGTAGCAACTGCGAAGCTCTCGTGAACGTCGTTCAAATGCGACCTCAAGGGCGACTCTTCGCATACCTCTTCGGGCCTGAACCGATCGTTCCCGGTCGATTACAGTGCTGCAAAGTCGCAATCGGTCGAGACGCGTCGAGGGCACGTCAACGGTGCGTCGAGGCACGTCACTGCACGGAGGGAGGCCCGCGTGGGTACCGCAGCAGCCACCGGCGTCTGGGGCCGCGCCGAGCAGCAGGACTTCCGCAGCCGGGTGCGCGGCACCCTCCTCGGGGCCGCCGTCGGCGACGCGCTGGGGGCGCCCGTCGACGCGCTGTCGCTCGAAGAGATCCGCGGGGCGCACGGAGCCGAAGGGCTCACCGAACCCGCCCCGGCGCACGGCCGGCGCGGCGCGGTGACCGCGGTCACCCAGCTCACCCTCTTCACCGTCGACGGACTCATACGCGCCCAGGTGCGCCGCGACACCGGCGCCTGGCACCCGCCGACCGACCTGCACCGCGCCTACCGCCGCTGGGCCGCCACCCAGAGCGACTGGGGCCCGGACGAGCGGCGCAAGGAGGACGGCTGGCTGGCCCGCGAGGAGTGGCTGTACTCGCGGCGTGACCCGTCCCGCGCCTGTCTGACGGGGCTCGGCGACGACCACATGGGCACCCTCGACACCCCGAAGAACCCGGACGAGCGCGGCGCCGAGGCCGCGGTCAGGTCCGCGCCCTTCGGCCTCCTCGTCGGCTGGGAGCCGCAGCTCGTGCTGCAGCTCGCCGTCGAGTGCGCCGTCCAGACGCACGGACACCCCATCGCCTATCTCGCGGCGGGCGCCCACACGGTCATCGTGCACGGCCTCGCCCGCGGGGAGTCCCTGGACGGCGCGATCCAGCGGTGCCTCGCCCTCCTCGCCACCCGCCCGGGGCACCAGCCCGTCACGGACGCGCTCCGGCACGCGCTGGGCGCCGTGCGACAGGGCATGCCCACCCCGGCGCGCGTGGAGGAGCTCGTCGCGGACGGGACGGCCGAGGGCGTGCTGGCCGCCGCCGTGTACTGCGCGCTGGTGTGCGAGGACATCCGGCACGGGCTGCGGCTCGCCGTGAACCACGGCGGGGCGTCGGCGGCCTGCGGCGCGCTGTGCGGGGCGCTGCTCGGCGCGCTGCACGGGGAGACCGCGCTGCCGCCGGGGTGGCTCACGGAGCTGGAGGGCCGCCCCACCGTCCTGGAGATCGCGGACGACTTCGCCATGGAGATGACCCAGGGGCCCGCACTGCACGGCCCCGCGCTCTCCTCACCGGGGTGGCTGGCCCGCTACCCGCGGGCCTGACAGGCCCTAACTCTCTGCCGTCGCCGCCTCGAACGTGCGGCTCAGCAGGTCGTGGAGCGTGGCGCGCTCGGCGTCGTCCAGTGCGTCCAGGCCCGCCAGCGTGGCGTGCATGTTGGCCCGGATCGCGTCGACGGCCCGCTCGCCCTCGGGGGTGAGGACGACGTTCTTCACGCGGCGGTCGGTGGGGCTCGGCTCCCGGTGGACCAGGCCGCGCTTCTCCAGGCGGTCGATGATCCCCGTCATGTTCGAGGCGTCGCAGGACAGCGTCCGGGCGAGGACCCGCATCGCGGCGGGCCCCTGACGCAGCACGCTCAGCGTCTTGCCCTGGCTCGCGGTCAGGTTCTCGCTCGCCGCCGCCTCCGTGAAGTCCCCGTAATAGGCACGGAGCGACACGGCGAGCAGCTCCATGAGCCGGGCCTTGTCGACGCTCGGTGTTCCAGGCATGTGAGCCACCTTACGCCATAAAACTTGACGATCTCAAATATTGAGGCTTACCTTCTTATGTGTTACTTGAAGTACTCAAGTATCGAGGTCTTCAAGTATCGAGGCCTCAAGCAGTTGAGCAGCTGGAGAAGAAGCCACCGTGTCCCACGCACAGCAGCACGCGGCCCCGCCGAAACCCACCGGACAGACCGCCGTCGTCCTGGTGCTCGGACTCGCCGCCATGGTCGTCTCGATGATGCAGACGCTCGTCGTCCCGATCCTGTCGATCATCCAGAACGAGCTGGACGCCACCACCGCCGGCGTCAGCTGGGTGACCACCGCCACCCTGCTCTCGGCCGCCGTCTTCACCCCGCTGCTCGGCCGCTTCGGTGACCAGCACGGCAAGAAGCCCACCCTCATCGGCGTGCTGCTCGTGATGATCGCGGGCTCCGTGCTCGCCGCCACCACGACCTCCCTGACCTGGCTGATCATCGGCCGGATCATGCAGGGCGCGGCCACCGCGATCTTCCCGCTCGCGCTCTCCGTGCTCCGCGAGGAGATCAGGCCCGCCAAGCTGCCCGGCGCGATGGCTCTGGTCAGCGGCACGCTCGCGTTCGGCAGCGGTCTCGCCCTGGTGGGCGCGGGCCTGCTGACCCAGGGCTCCGACCCCGACTACCACCGGGTGTTCTGGCTCGCGGTCGTGCTCGCCGTCGTCGCGCTCGTGGGCGTCGTGCTCGCCGTCCCCGCCTCCCGCTCGAAGACCGGCGGCCGCACCGACTGGCTCGGCGCGGGCACGCTGGCGCTGCTGCTCGTCCTGCTGCTCCTGCCGATCTCGCAGGGCCACGAGTGGGGCTGGACCTCCGGCCGCACCCTCGGCTCCTTCGCGGGCGCCGTCGTCATGGCGGGTGTGTGGGTCCTGACCGAACTGCGGGTCAAGGAGCCGATGGTGGACATGAAGATGTTCGCCCACCGCCCGGTGCTCTTCACCAACCTGGCCGGACTGCTGCTCGGCTTCGCGATGTTCGCCCAGTTCATCGGCGTCTCCTACCTCGTGCAGATGCCCGAGGACATCGCCGGGTACGGCTTCGGCGCCTCGGTGCTCGGCGCCTCCGTCGTCTATCTGCTGCCCACCACGATCGTCTCGCTCCTCGGCGCCCAGTTCGGCGGGATCCTGGTCCGCAGGGCCGGCGCCCGCGTCACGCTCGCGGTCGGTGCCGCCTTCGGCGTGATCGGCTTCGCCTGGCTGACCCTGGCGCACGGCACCAGCGCCTCCGTCATCGGCGCGGGCATGGTCATCGGCCTGGCGATCAGCTTCGGCTACGCCTCGATGCCCGCCCTCATCGTCGCCAGCGTCCCGGCCCACCAGACGGGCATCGCGAACGGCATCAACTCCATCTCCCGCTCGGTGGGCAGCGCCGTCGCGAGCGCGATGATCACCTCGCTGCTCGCCTCGAAGACGATTCCGCTTCCGGCGGGCATGCCCGCGCTGCCGCAGGAGAGCCAGTTCACGCTGAGCTTCGCCGTCGCGGGGGGCGCGTTCGTCCTCGTCGTGGCGGTGGCCCTGTTCGGCCTCACGGCCGGGCACGCCCCGCGGCTGCGGAAGGTCGCGGAGTCCGACACGGTGGCGGCGCCGGAGCGCGTGGGGGCCCCGTAAGGGGCGCAGTGCGCCCGCCCCTACGGGGTCACCGCGTCGTCCTGCGGCCGCGAAGGATTGGGCACAACGGCTCCAACAGAGCCGTCGTCGTCCGTGTTGATCCGCTCGATGAGCGCGTCCCGCTCCGGCGTGTCCTCCGGTTTCACATAACCGATGACGATGTAGAGGACGAGCGAGACCGCCAGCGGGATCGACACCTGGTACTGCAGCGCGACACCGCCGTCGATCGCCTCGTCGATCGGATAGTTGACCAGGTAGAAGGCGAAGAGCCCGGCCGCCCAGCTGGTCAGCGCCGCGGTCGGCCCGGACTTCCGGAACGCCCGCAGCAGGCCCAGCATCATCGGGATCGCGATCGGCCCCATCAGACCGGCGACCCACTTGATGACGACCGTGATGATGTCCTTGAAGGTGGGGGAGTTGACCTGCGTCGCCACCGCCATGGACAGGGCGAGGAAGACCACCGTGGTCAGCCGGGCCGCGATCAGGCCCTTGCGCTCGGTCCAGGCGCGGGCCTTCGCGGAGAAGGCGGGCGCCACGTCCCGGGTGAAGACCGCGGCGATCGCGTTGGCGTCGGAGGAGCACATGGCCATGGTGTGCGAGAAGAAGCCGACGATGACCAGGCCCAACAGGCCGTGCGGCAGCAGCTGTTCGGTCATCAGGGCGTACGCGTCCGAGCCGTCGGTCTTCTTGGCGTCGACCAGGAGCGGTGACATCCACATGGGGAAGAAGAGGACGACGGGCCAGACCAGCCACAGGACCGCGGAGAGCTTCGCGGAGCGCGCGGCCTCCTTCGCGTTGGCGGTCGCCATGTAGCGCTGCGCCTGGTTGAGCATGCCGCCGTTGTACTCGAAGAGCTTGATGAACAGGAACGCGAGCAGGAAGACCGTGCCGTAGGGGCCGACCAGCGGCTTTCCGTGGCCCGCGAGTTCCGGCTCGTCCCAGACGCCGAAGAAGCCGCCGTGCGGGCCGAGCTCGGAGACGACCGCCACGAACATGGCGATGCCCGCGAGGAGCTGGATGATGAACTGGCCGAGCTCGGTCAGCGCGTCGGCCCAGAGCCCGCCGATGGTGCAGTAGATCGCCGTGATGACACCGGTGATGAGGATGCCCTGGTTGAGCGAGACCCCGGTGAAGACGGACAGCAGGGTGGCGATCGCGGCCCACTTGGCGCCCACGTCCACGATCTTGAGGAGCATGCCGGACCAGGCGAGGGCCTGCTGGGTGCCCAGGTTGTAGCGGTTCTTCAGGTACTCCAGCGGCGAGGCCACGTGCAGCCGCGAGCGCAGCCGGTTGATGCGGGGGGCGAAGAGCCGGGCGCCGATGGCGATGCCGAGCGCGATGGGGAAGGACCAGGTGACGAAGGACGTCACGCCGTAGGTGTACGCGATGCCCGCGTACCCGGTGAACATCACCGCGCTGTAGCCCGACATGTGGTGCGAGATGCCCGACAGCCACCAGGGCATCTTCCCGCCGGCCGTGAAGAAGTCGCTGACGTTGTCGACCCGCTTGTGGGACCACACGCCGATCGCGACCATCACGCCGAAGTAGCCGATGAGCACGGCCCAGTCGAGACTGTTCATATGGCCCTCCAGGGGTCCGCCCGGTGAACGGGCCGATGGGGACGAGAGCGGCCCAGAAGTGCCCGCTCATCGTGGGTTCGGGCGCACGTCGGGGACAACCGGTCGCTTGGTCAAGAGCAAGTAAAATCGTTCTGTTTGCTGACCTCTGTTCATGTATCTGACTGAGCGAGACGGTCTCCGAACGCGCGAAGGCCGTACGGGAGTTGTCTCCCGTACGGCCTTCGCGGACCTCCTCGACTGCGGCTACCGCATGATCTCTCCCGCGTTGACCAGCAACGACTGTCCCGTGATCGAGCGCGCCCGGTCCGAGGCGAGGAACACCGCCGCGTCGGCCACGTCCCCGTCCGTCGCCAGGTCGGGCAGTGCCATGCGTTCCGTGAGCCGGTCCCGCACCGCAGCCTCCGGCACGCCCTCGGTGTGCGCGGTGAACTGGACGTACGCCTCGACCGGCGGACCCCACATCCAGCCCGGCAGCACGGTGTTGACCCGGATCCGGTCCGGGCCGAGCTCGTGCGCCAGCGAGTACATCGCCGAGGTCAGCGCGCCCTTCGACGCCCCGTACGCCGCCTGGCGCACCTGCGAGGGCGACGCGATCGCCGACTGGGTGCCGATGAAGACCACCGAGCCGCCGCGCCGCTCCCTGAGCGAGGGCAGGCAGGCGCGCGTCATGCGCAGGGTGCCCAGCAGATTGACGTCGATGACCTGCTGCCAGGTGGCGAAGTCCGCGTCCTCCAGGCCGCCGAAGTAGCTGTCCCAGGCGGCGACGTGGACGACCGCGTCGATTCCGCCGAAGCGCTCCCGGGCCAGGGCCGCCAGCGCCTCGCACTGCCGCTCGTCCGTGATGTCGGTGACCAGGTGGGCGGTGCGGGCGCCCTCGGGGTCGATCCCGGCGGCCGTCTTGGCGAGGTTCGCCTCCGTGCGCGCCCCGAGCACGGCGTTGCCGCCGTCGCGCACCACGGCCGCCGCGACCTGATGGCCGAGCCCGGTGCCGACGCCCGAGACGACGACGGTCTTTCCCTCTAGGAGCGAGGACTGCATGGGGCGCCTCCCGGCTCTGGCAGTTTTGCTGACGGGGCGTCAGAGTATGGGCGTGCATCGGAGGAAGGAAGGGGAGAGACGTGAGTGATGACCCCCGCGCGGGCGCCCGCGCGGACACCCGGAGCGACGCCTACGCCGAGCTGGCCGCCGTCGGCCCCTACGGCGTGCACCCGGGGCACGCCCTGATCACCATGGTCGAGCCGCACCCGGGGCACGAGTTCGCGTACAACCGCTGGTACGAGGACGACCACTACTACGCGGGCGCGATGGCCATGCCCTGGATGTACGCGGGACGCCGCTGGGTGGCCACGCGCGAGCTCCAGCTCCTGCGCTACCCCGACAAGTCCGCGGTCGCCGAGCCGGTCACCGCGGGGTGCTACCTCTCCACGTACTGGGTGACGGAGGGGCGCTACGACGAGCACATGAAGTGGACCGTCGGCATCAACAAGCGGCTCAACCGCGACGGCCGGGTCCACCAGGCCCGCACCCACGTCTTCACCGCTTTCCAGGACCACGAGGCGACCGTCTACCGGGACGGCGCGGCGGGCCCCCGCGACTTCCACGCGCTCGACCACCCCTACAAGGGCCTGGTCCTGGAGGTGATCGACGCCGAAGGGCCCCAGCGGCGCGGCGAACTCCTCGAATGGCTGCGGTCCCGGCACCTGCCGCGGGCCCTCGCCGGGGCGCCCGCCGCCATGGTCACGCTGTTCCGGCCGACACCGCTGCCGGGGGACCGGATGACGTACGTGAAACAGGTCGAGGGCGTGGACACCCGGCTGACGCTGCTGTGGTTCCTCCAGGAGGACCCGCGGGACTGCTGGGAGGCGCACTTCGCCGGACGGGACGAGGCGGTCGCGGAGTCGGGGCTGGGGCGGGTGGAGCTGGTGGCGCCGTTCATCCCCACGGTGCCGGGCACGGACACGTACGTCGACGCCCTGCGCTGAGCCGCGCGGACCGGGCAGGGCCGAGCCCCCTCGGCCGGGACGGCGGGCCAGTCGAGAGGGCTCAAAGGGTGGTGCCTATGCGGTTGTTCCTCTGTCGGTGTGCGCTGCAGTCTCACGCGAGGTCAGCAGCCCCCCTGCTCACCTCGCCGACGAACGCGTTCCACGACTCGGCGGGGAAGGCGAGGACCGGACCCTCCACGACCTTCGAGTCGCGCACGGAAATACCGTGCCGCACCGGTGATTTGACCTCGACACACGCGCCGTTTCCGGTGGAATAGGAAGACTTGACCCACGTGTGCGAAGTGCCTTGCTGAATCGCCATGTCCGCTCCGGTCTATCCAGTCGTTGAGTTGCTGTCGCCGCATCCCTGCGGTGGGCGCCAACGGTGCTGCTCGATGGCGTGAATGACGCTACTCGCCAACATCGTGGCGTGAAGGGATCGTTCACTCAACCGGATGGCATATTCCAGTGGGGACTTACGCTTCGGCGTGACAAGGGTGTACCGTGCGGCGCTTTCGTACGGATTGGGGCGGAGGGGGTCCCGAATCAGGGGGGGGAGCGGGCCCTGAATCAGCGGGCGTAGTCCTTCGCGATGTCCGCGATGAGCTGCCTCGACTGCTCGACGTTCAGCGCCTGGGCCCGCAGGTGTTCGTACATGACGCTGTACTGCTGGACGTCGTTCGCCTTCTCCAGGTACAGGTCGCTCGTGACGCCCTCGATGTAGACCACGCTGGAATCGGCCGCGTCGGGGAACTCCAGGATCGCGTACTGCCCGTTGAGGCCCGGGTGCGCGCCCATCTCGAAGGGGATCACCTGGACCGTCACGTGCGGCAGTTGGGACTGCTCGACGAGGTGTTCCAGCTGGTCGCGCATCAGATGCCGGGACCCGACGACGCGGCGCAGCGCGGATTCGTCGAGCACGGTCCACAGGCGCAGCGGAACGTCCGGCGCCGCGATGCGGTCCTGGCGGCGCATGCGCACCTGGACGCGCTTCTCGATGTCCGTCGGAGTGGTCTCCGGGAGCGCGCCGGTGATCAGTGCCTCCGCGTACGCCCGGGTCTGCAGCAGACCGGGGACGACCTGCGGGTCGTACACGCGCAGGGACGCGGCGTCCGTCTCCAGGCCGATGTACACGCTGTAGGGAATGTCGCCGAAGGAGTGCCACCAGCCCTGCTGGCGGGAGTCCTTGGCCATCTGCATGAGGGAGTCCACGACGCGGTGGTCCTCGACTTCATAGACACCGCACAGGTCGCGGACGTCGCGCTGGCTGATCGAGCGGCGGCCGTTCTCGAGGCGGCTGATCTTCGACTGCGAGACGAGCAGCCGCTCGGCGACCTCCTCGGCCGTCATGCCTTTGAGCTCACGGAGCCGACGCAGCTCCTGGCCCAACCGGCGCCGCCTGACGGTGGGATTGACATTGGACGCCACGGGACGTGCACCTCCGGCTTGCATTCCTCTACTTTGCGTATCTACTGCTCAGCAGAGTGCCACCAACGAGGTCGGCACCGCTGGGAAACAGCGGATGTGCGAACGTGAGGGCGGCCGCGCGGGGCGGTGGAACCGGGGTGTCGTCGTCCGGACGGTCCGGTCCCACTCCCCGCGCGGCCCAGCGGCTCCCGAACCGGGTCTGGGGACGGCGGCGCGGCGCTGGTGCGGTGGTGCTGAGCGGTTGCGCGATGGTGGTGCGCGATTACGTGAAGTGGTGCGCTATGACGCGGTGGTGCTGAGCCGTGCTCGGTGTGGTGCTCAGTGAGCGACGGCGCGTGCCATGGATCCGCGGCGCGGTTGCAGTGGGACCCCGCCGGGGTCCGCTGTCGCCCTCGCCGGCTGCCGGCCGCCGCCAGGTCCGGTGGGACCCGCGGGTGCGGCGCTGCGTCGCGGCTGGGCCGCCACGCCGTTCTGAACGTCCATCACGGCGTGCGCCACGAGGCCGCCCATGGGGTCGTGCCTGATCAGGTCCCGGAGCCGGGAGCGCGATGAACGCCCCTCGTTCCCGGGGTACAGATGCTTGCCGAGACCGACCGCATGGGCCAGGGCGGCGAGCGCGGCGGTCCGCGGGTCCGGCGGTACGCCGGTGCGGATCGCCGAATCGAGCCGGGACCTGATTTCCCGGCTGATGGCCGTGTCCGTCGCTTGGTAGCGAGTTGTCGGCAGCACCCCGCACATCTGGCCCGCCACGGCATGAACCATGCCGCACCGCTCCAGGTGCGAGAGGTACGTCTGACGGAGCCCCAGTCGGGGCCCGCCGATCCAGTGGACCGCCCGAACCGGGCTGCCGCGCCTGCGCAGCAGTTCCAGTGCGGAGTCCAGAGTCGGATCTCCGGTCGGCCGTGGCATCACCACGGCGATACGATCCCCGTCTGGGGCTATCCGTCCGGCCAGCGCCAGCTCTACTAGCTGTGCTCCGGCCAGACCGAGGTCGAGCGACTGCGGCTGCGCTGTGGTACCCGTGGCCGGGTCCAAAGCGAGCAGCAGAAGCTCCTCCGGAATTGTTCTGCGGCTCCTGCCCATCCATGCCTCCCCGCGTGGATGAATGACAGGGTGACCCCTCTCACATTGGTCTGTCGAGAGCGCGTGGTCGGGTTGTACGGGAACCAGTAGGTATGTCGTTCTCGTCTACCACGGGGGTTAAGCCCTCACACAGGACACTGGTACACGGTTCGGACAGTGGGGTCCGGCCGGATTTGGCGCACGGCCAGCACACGGCAAGCATCAGTATCGGCAAACGGCATGGCGTACGAGGAGGCATCGGTGGCGGGCGAGACCCCCGACAGATCGAAGCAGCGGAAGTCGTCGGGGAACCCGACCCCGGAGGAGACCTCCGGGCCGGCGCCGGAGGAACGCGACCCGCGTCTCGCGATGACGCGCGAGACGCCGCAGGCGCGGGAGGACCGGGCAACCGCCGTCTTCTCGACGAAGGACGTCGCCGAGGCGGCGACCGGTTCCGACGGTCCGGATGGCTCGAACGATTCGGGCGATGCGGACGGTTCGGATGGTCCGGGCGAGCCGGATCCCGAGCACGAGTCCGCGTCCGAGCACGAGTCGGCGCCCGAGTCCGCGCCCGCGGCAGAGTCCGAGTCAGGGGACTCTGCCGCGGGCGAGGGCGAGGGCGAGGGCGAGGGCGAGGGCGAGGAGGCTCCCAAGGCGGACGCTCCCAAGGCGGACGCTCCCAAGGCCGACGCTCCCAAGGCGGAGGGGAACGGCGACGCGCGGCTGCGGGACGCGGTGGCGGCGTGGGTCGCGACCTCCGACGACCCGGAGCCCGAGTCCGAGTCCGAGACGTCGGAGGAGAGCTCCGACGCGACGGAAGCGGCGGACGAGCCCGCGGACAAGCCCGAGGCGGCCGCTGAGCCGGACCTGAAGCCGAAGTCGAAGCCGGAACCTTCCGCCAAGGACGACTCGGTCGAAGCCGAAGCCGAAGCCGAAGCCGAAGGCAAAGCCGCGGACACCCCTGCCGACGACGCCCCCGCCGACGGCGACGCCAAGTCCACCGGCGTCGACCAGGCCACGGCCGTCTTCAAGGCGCTGCCCCCGAAGGGCACCGGCAAGGCCGTCGACCAGCCCACCACCATGCTCAAGCTGGGGGACCACAAGGACCCCAAGAGCGAGGGTGCAAAGGGCACTGCAAAGCCCGAGGGCGATGCCGAGCGGACCAGCAAGTTCGTCGCGCTGAAGCCGCTCGACGAGCCGTCCGCCCGCACCGCGCCCAAGACCGCGCCCAAGACCGCCCCCAAGGGTGAGTCGGCCGCCGGGCCGGAGTCGAAGGCCGAGTCCAAGGCGGCGCCCAAGGCCGCCCCCAAGGGCCCCGAGGTCAAGGCGGGGCCTACGGCCCCCGCGGGTCCCGCCGTGCCCCCGCCGGTGGAGCGCACCACCCAGCAGCCGCTGCCGCCCAAGCCGCCGATCGACCTGCTCGCCGAGCTGACCAACACCCCGCCGCCGCCGGAGACCCCGGTCCGCACCGCCGTGCGCCGGGTCAAGATCTGGACGCCGCTGGTCCTGCTCCTGGTGGTCGTCTTTGCAGTCGTACAGGCCGTCCGTCCGCTGCCGACGCCCACCCTGCAGCTCACCGCGCAGGAGAGCGTGTCGTTCGAGGGCGGCAAGCCGGACGTGCCGTGGCCGAGCGACGGCCAGGCCGCGATGGACGTCAACGGCATCGGCACGTTCGGTACGTCGGGTGAGCAGAAGCCCGTGCCGATCGCGAGCATCGCGAAGGTCATGACGGTCTACCTGATCCTGCGGGACCACCCGCTGGAGAAGGGCAAGGACGGCCCGAAGATCCCCGTCGACGCCGCCGCCCAGAAGCACTACGAGACCGGCAAGCCGGCCAACGAGTCGGTCGTCAAGGTCACCGAGGGCCAGAAGATCACCGAGTACGAGGCGCTGCAGGCGGTCATGCTTCCGTCGGCGAACAACGTCGCCAAGCTGCTCGCCCGCTGGGACACCAAGAGCAGCTCCGAGGACGAGTTCGTCGCGAAGATGAACAAGACCGCCAAGGAGCTGGGGATGAAGAACACCCACTACACGGACCCCAGCGGCCTGGACAAGACGACCGTGTCGACCGCCGAGGACCTGGTGAAGCTCGGCCGGGCGGCCATGGAGAACCCCGTCTTCAACGAGATCTCCCGCCAGCCCAGCTACACCGACCTCAACAACGACAAGCAGACGAACTTCTTCAAGCTCGTCCCGACCGTCGCCATCGGCATCAAGACCGGCACCACCACCGCGGCCGGCGGCAACATCCTCTTCGCCGCGGAGAAGGTGATCGACGGCAAGAGGCAGACGATCATCGGCGCCGCCCTCGGCCAGTACGGGAGCAACGGCGTCGCCAACATCGACAAGGTCACCGACGTCACCAAGGACCTGATCGCGGCCGGACAGGACGCCCTCAAGTCCAAGACGATCGTGAAGAAGGGCGATGTCGTCGGCCAGGTGGACGACGGTCTCGGCGGCACGACTCCGGTCGTCGCCACCAAGGACGTCTCCGCGGTCGGCTGGTCGGGCCTGACCGTCAAGCTGCAGCTCGACGACATCAAGGGTAAGACCGTTCCGAACACGGCGAAGGCGGGCACCGAGGTCGGTGTGCTGCACGTCGGCGACGGCAAGGGCGACGCCGTCGAGGTGCCGGTCGCGCTGCAGAAGGATCTCAGCGAACCGGGCTTCGGCGCCAAGCTGACCCGGGTCGGCTGAGCCCCGCGAGGGGAGGCCCGCCGCGGGCCTCCCCTCGCGCGTGCGTGCTAGCGTCACAAGCTCGGGGACCCGGGGTACTCCGGAAACATGGACGACACGGGGAGAGCCTCCAGTGGCCACAGCGGAGCCGACGCGCGCGGACGAAGCCGCCGCACCTGACCAGGGCGACGGCCCCCGCACCGGTGGGCGGATCAAGCTGCCGGCCCAGCGCAGCGAGCCCGGGAACGGGTCCGCGGAGCCCTGGCAGAAGCGCTTCCTGCGCCACCCGGTGACGATCACGACGGCGGTCGCCGCCGTGCTGCACGTCGTCTGGTTCCTCGTCTTCGCCAACAGCGGCGGCGACCTCGCGGCGCAGGACGCCTGGGCCGAGTTCGTCGGGCGGCATCCCGCGTCGGCGTACAACCTCGGCTGGTACGGCGGCATGCACCCGGTGTCGTACAGCGTGATCTCGCCGTACCTGATGTCGGTGCTCGGCGTGCGGACCACGATGATGATCGCGGGCACCGTCTCCGCGGCGCTGCTCACGATGATCCTCATGCGCAGCCGCGCGGTGAAGGGCAGGCTGCTGTGGCCGGTCGCCGCGGGTGTCTTCGCACTGCTCGCCAACGCGGTGTCGGGCCGCGTGACCTACGGCCTCGGCCAGATGTTCGCGCTCGCGGCCGTCGCCGCCGTCTTCTGCTGGCCGCACCGCTGGCGCTACAAGCGGTGGGCGAAGGCGCTGGTCGCCGCCCCGTTCGCGGCGCTCGCGACGATGGGCAGCCCGGTGGCGGGCCTCTTCGTCGGGCTCGTCGCCGTCGCGCTGTTCCTCAGCAAGCGCTACCCGGGCGCGTACGCACTGGGCATCGCGCCCGCCATCGTCGTGGGCCTCTCCGCGTGGCTCTTCCCGTTCTCGGGCACGCAGCCGATGTCGTTCGGCTCGGCGTCGCTGCCGCTGATCGCCTCGGTGATCGTCTACTTCGTCGTGCCGAAGCAGTGGAAGACTGTCCGGATCACCACCGCCGTGTACGCGGCGTTCGTGCTCGGCGTCTGGCTCATCAGCTCGCAGATCGGCTCCAACATCTCGCGCCTCGCGATGTCCTTCGCGGGCGTCGCGCTGATCGCCGCGCTGCCGTACGCGGTGCCGAAGTCCCGCACCTGGTACGTGATCGTCGTGGCCTTCGTCGGCTTCACCGGCTGGATCGGGTACAAGGCCGTCGACGACATAGTGCACACCCGCTCCGACGCCTCCTGGACGCGTGAGGTCGCGCCCCTGGTGAACGAGCTGAAGGAGAAGGGCGCCGCGAAGGGCCGCCTGGAAGTGGTGCCGGCCCGCAGCCACCGCGAGGCGTCCGCGCTGCCCGCGTACGTCCAGCTCGCGCGGGGCTGGAACCGGCAGGCCGACATGGAGCGCAACCCGCTCTTCTACGACGACACCCTGAACTCGGCGAACTACCACGAGTGGCTGCAGCGCTGGTCCGTGCATTACGTGGCGCTCCCCAAGGGCGAGCCCGACGGCGACGGCGGCAAGCGCGAGGCGCAGCTCATCACGGACGGCCTGCCGTACCTGAAGAAGGTGTGGGTCGACGACAACTGGCAGCTGTACGAGGTCACCGACCCGCGGCCGCTCGCCGAGCCGAACGCCGTCGTGACGCGCGCCGAGCAGGGCGAGATGACGCTGCGCGTCGACAAGCCGGGCCGCATCCTGATCCGCATCCCGTACTCGCCGTGGCTGAGCATCGTCGACGAGCACGGCAAGGGCATGAAGGCGCCGCAGGAGACCGACGCGTCCAAGCGGCAGCGCGAGCTGAACGAGAAGCGCCCCAAGAAGTACGAGAACGCCAACGGCTGTCTGACGGAGGCGCGGGAGGACCAGGCGGGCGACAAGTGGGTCGAGCTGCTCGCCCCGAAGGCCGGCACCTACCGGCTCGGCTCGCCCTACCAGCTGCCCCGCGGCACGCCCTGCCCGGAGGAGCTGAGCCGCTGACGCGGTCCCTCAGCCGCCCGGCGGGGCGCAGACCCCGGACTCCGGCAGGCGCCCGGGGGCCGTGTCCGCGGCGTCCTCGGCGGCTTCCGTGCGCACGGTGTCGAGCCGGCCCAGGAGCTCGTCGAGGCGTTTGCCCGTCGGGTCCCCGAAGTACTGCAGGACGGCCCGGTGGAACGCGTCGCGCACGCCCGGCGGCATCACGTCCGAGGCGTCGAAGCAGAGCGTGCGCGCCTTGCCGGTGAGGATGCCCGCGATGCGCCGTCCCGTCGCGTCGGTCGGCTGGGGGTCGGTCGCGTCGGGGAAGAACGGCTGCAGCCCGTCCGTGGCCCGGGCCCGCCAGAGCGTGCGGGCCCGTCGGCCCGACAGGCGGTCGACGAGGGCGCGGGCCGCCGGGTCGGGGCTGAACACGGCGGCCATGTCGCCCGCCACCTCGTACGCGCCGTCGTGCTCGGCGCTGCCGCCCAGATAGCCCGCCGCCGGGTCGACGCGGACCCGTTCGTGCGCGTACACGTAGCGGATGAAGGCGCTCTGGTGCTCGTGCGTGCAGCGGGGTTCGAGGGAGTCGAGGAGGCCGCGCGGGCCCACGTACGGCGTGGTCAGGGACCGGTCGATCGATGTCCTGCCGCGGTCGCCGAGGAGCTCGGCCCAGGTCGTCCACGCCGTGCGGACCCGCGGATCGCGCCAGGGGAGCCGCCCGGTGGCCCACTGCGTGTACGTGGCGGGGCCCGACCGGTGGAGCAGGATGTCCTCGATCCAGTCGGTGCCCGGCCAGCCCGAGGTGGCCTGCGAGGCCAGGCCCACGCACCACTTCGGATCCCCGGCGGAGCGGCCCTCCTTGCGCCACACCAGGCTCTTCAGGTCGACCTTCAGCGGCACCCAGTAGGTGCGGCGCCCGCCGTCCACGTCGAGGCGCGGCGCCCAGGGCGGGAAGGCGCGGGCGGTGGCGGCGCGGTCGAGCGGGACGAGGTGACCGGCGCGGGCGTGCTCCACGAGCTCACCGATGCTGTTGAGGATCGCCACGTCCGGCGGGTCGCCCGCCTCCAGCTGCGCGCCGAGCGTCTCCCGCAGGGAACGGGTGCCCTGGTAGGTGTACGACTTCCCGGTGCCGTCGTCGAGGCGGTGCAGCATCGACTCGAACGCCTTGCCCTCCGGGCCCGTCCAGGGGCCGAGGACGACGAGCGTCTGGGGCCTCGCGTCCCCGCAGGCGCTCGCGGTGACGGCCAGCAGGCAGGCCGCGAGGGCGGCGCGGAACACGGTGCGCGACCGGCCGGTGCGGCGGCGCGTGCGGCGGTTCATGCGGTGGCTCCTGAGCGGGAGATGAGGACGTATTCGCGGCGGTAGGCGTGGAGGGTGACGCCGGACAGGGCCGCGCAGAGCAGACCGGCGGGCGTCACCCAGGGCGCGACTCCGTCGAGCCAGGAGAGGCGGCCCGCGGACAGGTCGTGGCGGACGTCTTCGTCCAGGGACCGGATCAGAAGGGGGTGGGGCTCGCCGAACGGCTGCTCGTCGCCGGTCGACTCGATCGCCGGTGTCGTCCGCTCGGCGAGGTCCGCCGCCGTCGACACCACGCGCTGCTGCGCCCGGTGGGCGAGGACGGCGTCGGTCGTCAGGAACGGCACGGCGAGCAGCGGCAGGGCGGCCACCAGCAGCGGGACGCTGACGTACAGGTGCAGCCTGTGGTGCAGGAACAGCTGGGTGCGCCACAGGCCGAACACGAGCAGCACGAGGGCGAGAGCGGAGACGGCTCCCGCGGCGATCACCCGGTCGCCCGGCGCCGCCCGGTCCGCGAGCCTGTCGCGCAGCCGGTCCTCCAGGGAGGAGATGCGGTCGACGACGGAGGTCGCGTCGGAGCCCGAGCCGCTGTCGGGACGGCAGCGCGGATAGCCGTCCGCGTCCGTCTTCTTCGCGGTCCCCGGCGGCGGACAGAGCATGCTGCGCGCGTACGAGAGTCCGGCGTCGCGCAGCGCGGGGTCGGCGACGTTGTTCTGCGCGAAGGTGATCCAGGTGCCGTAGTCGACGACGAGCCCGGAGACCACGTCGAGCTGCTGGCGTTCGGCGGTGGTCAGAGCGCCGCTGCGGGCCACCTGGTTGAGGCGCTGCACGGCCCGCGTGGTGCGCGTGCTGTACCGCTTGCTCAACCCGCTGAGCTGCACGGCCTCCCCGGCCGCCAGACTCTCCTGCGCCTCGCGGTCGGCGATGCGCAGGGACGTCTCGGCCTCGGCGAGCCCGACGAGCGCGGGCACGAAGCTGTCCCGCAGGACCGCGGAGTCCTCGCGGACGTCCGCGTACGCCCACCCGAACGCGACGGCCACGACGACGGTGAGCAGCGGCAGAGCCACGAGCCGGTCCCGTAAGTACGCGCGGTTGCGCGGGCGTTCGGTGAGCGGCACCGGCCACGCGTACCGGCGCAGTGCGCGCAGCGCGTCGGCGGCGAGCGGCGGGACGGCGCGCCACGGGGCCGTCACCGGGCGGCGCCGGGTGGGCGGGGTCCCGGCGGGCGGGGGCCCGGCAGGACGGTGGTGCTGGACTGGATGCGGGCCGCCTCCACGTCGAACTTCGCGATGCGGTCCCGGAGTTCGACCGTGCCCCCGGCCGAGTCGCGGACGCGGACCAGGCGGCGCAGATGGTCCTGCATGGCGGTGTCGCCCGCCTCGGAGGCGAGCCGCCACGCCGCGCCGAGCAGGGTCTCGGCGGCCGCCCGTCTGCCGAGCTTCAGCTCCGCGCAGGCCTCCTCGAAGGTGCGGTGCAGCTCCTCCTCCTGCCGGTAGTGGGCGACCTGGGGGTCCAGGCGGCTGTAGAGGTCCGCGTCGTCGGTCCAGCGCATCAGCACGGGCTGCGGGTCGGGCAGCCGCGCCGCGGCCGGGCCCTCCGTGTCCAGCTCGACCTCCGTCAGCAGGAGCTGCTTGCCGAGCTGGGCGGGGTCGTAGGGGGCGCCGACGCAGAGCAGATAGGCGCGGGTCTCCTCGCCGCACGGGCCGAGGTCGTACTCGTGGACCGGGCCGCCCGCGCCCGTTCCGACCCCGGACAGGTCGACGCGGTCGGGGCGGAGCGCGACCCGCGTGGGGTGGACCTGCTCGAAGGAGTGCGGACGCACCCCGGCGCGGTGGTAGAGGCGCAGCCGCAGGCCCGTGACGTCGCGGTCGGCGGCCCGTCCGGTGAGCGAGGCCAGCTCGTCGGGCAGCCGGGTCAGATCCGCCACCGCGCGGGTGCGGCCGCCCAGCGTCCTGGCGATCAGCAGGAGTTCGTCGGTCTCCCAGGCGTCCCCGATGCCCACGACGTCGCAGGCGAAGGCCCGCGCGCACCGCTCGACGCGTTCGTGCAGCTCCGCGCGCGTCTCGTAGCCGGGCTCGTTCTTGCCGTCGGTGAGCAGCAGCGCGTGGCGCACCCAGGCGCCGTCGGCGGCGGCGGGCAGCTCCCTGAAGAGCTGCCGGGCGCGCTCCAGCCAGGTGCCCATCGCGGTGCCGCCGCCCGGCGTGCAGTCGTGCAGGGCGGCCTCCGCGGCGGCCCGCGACTCGGCGTGCGCGACGGCGAGTCCGGGCCGCCGCGGGTAGATCATGGCGGTCCTGTCGCCCCCGGCGACCAGGGCGAACAGTGAGCCGTCCGGGATGCGGGCCAGCGCGCTGACGGCGGCGGCGCGGGCGGCCGCGAGGCGGCTCGGCGGCATCACCATCGAGGAGGAGTGGTCGATGAGCAGGACCTCCGCGAGGCGGGGCCCGGCCGCCTCCGCCGCGTCCGCGTCGGCCCCGTCCGCGTCCGCGGGGGCCCGCACGGTGGCGGCGGGCGGCGCGTGCGCGGCGCCCGGTCTGCGGACCGTCACCGTGAGGACGGCGTACATCCGCGCCGTCTCCTGCCCGTCCGCTGTGCGGGGGCGGGGCAGCTCGACGACCTGGCTCACTTCCAGGCCGACCGAGGCGGCCAGTTCCTGATCTTCTTGCCCAGCCATGGGAAGTCCTTGCCGAATCGTGAGTGCAGGAGGCCGAAGGGGCGTACCGCGTAGGCGCGGTCCAGGAGGATCTCGGCGAGCGGTACGCAGGGGCCGAGGCCGGTGTCGGCGGCCGTGTCCGGGTCCGGCGCGTCCCGGGCCGCCTGATGGGCCAGGACCCGGTAGAAGCGGGACAGGTCGGTGCGCAACGCCCTGCCGTCAAAGGGGAATTCGAGCAGCGGGTCGGCGTGCGCGGCGACGGTGCGGAGCTGGGCGGCGGTCATGCGGGGGCCGTCCGTGCCGCCACCGGGCCCCGTCCTGCTCCCGTCCGGCTCCTCGCCCTCGCCGAGGAGACGGTGCGCCGCGCCCCACACCTCCGCCTTCATCCGCACGCGCGACTGTTCGTCGGTCAGGCCGTGCGCGGAGAAGAGCTGGGCCAGCGCCCGCACCGCCGCGCCGAGCCCGTCGGCGTCCCGCGCGTGGTCGACGCGGATGCGCACGGCGGCCGTGCGGGCGGCGGTGCGGTGCCGGGAGTGCTGCGGCACGGCGTCGAGGGCGGCGATGGCGTCGGTGAGGGCGTCGGGGCCGCCGAGGGCGAGCCGGGCCCGGACGGCGCCGAACGCGGCGCTGCCCAGCGAGGGGTTCCGCAGCCGCACGGCCTCGTAGAAGGTCAGGGCCTCGTGGCGGCGCCCGAGCTGTTCCGCGCAGTAGCCGAGGGCCAGCTTCGGCGCGTACTCGCCGGGGATGGCGGCGTACACCCGGTCGAAGTGTCCGCGGGCCTCGGGCACCCGGGAGCGGGCCAGCGCGAGCAGCCCCCGGTGCCAGTCGAGCCGCCAGTCGTGCGGTCCGTTCGCGGGCCCTATGGCGTCCTCGGCCAGGGCGAGCGCGGT
>NZ_LIPN01000070.1 GCF_001418325.1 Streptomyces atriruber
CGGACGGCGGGGCGGCCCAGCGCGACACCTCGGGGGCGGCGCCGAGCCCGCCGTCGAGGGCGTACGCGGACTGCAGGAAGAGCGGCGACGGCTCGAACGTCTCCGCGCCCGTCCGCAGGGACCGCAACTCGCGGAAGACGCCGCGGAGTTGCTCGTCCATCTCCCGGGCGGTGGCGAAGCGTCCGGCGCGCGCGGTGCGGGTGGCCCGGCGCAGCGCCCTGGCCAGGGAGACCAGGCCGAGTCCGCGGTGGTCCCCGGTGGCGTCGTCCAGCGGGGCGAGCGCCGCCAGGTCCGCCAGGTCGTGGCGGGTCGCCCCGATCCCGCACAGGGTGCGCAGCGTCTCGCCGAGGCTGAACAGGTCGTCCTGCGGGGCGGATTCGCCGTGGGCGCCGACGCTGGGCGCGCGGTAGAGGGCGGTGGTGAGGCCGGGCGCGCCCGCGCGGCGCACGCTGCCGACGTCGACGAGCTTGGTGGTGGAGCCGTCGTGCATGACGTTCGGCGGCTTCAGGTCGCCGTAGACCTTGCCGCGCTCGGGGGCGTGCAGATGCGCGAGCGCGGCCAGGATCCGCACCCCGTACGCGAGGACGAACTCCAGGAAGCGGGTGCCGCCGAACTCCTCGGGGTGCTCGTGGGCGCGGGCCCGCACCTCTTCGAGGTTGAGCCCGTCGACGTACTGGAGGACGAGGAAGTCCCCGACCCCGGAGTGGTGCCCGTAGTTGAACACCCGGATGAACCCGTCGTGGTTGAGCTCCACGAGTTCCTTGCGCTCGCCTTCGAGGAGGCTGTACGAGTCCGCGGCGAGCTCGGCGTGCAGCATCTTCACGGCGACCGCGCGGTCGTCGACCTTGGTGTCGTGGGCGAGGCAGACCTCGCCCATCCCTCCGTAGCCGAGCGGCCGCACCAGGCGGTACTGGCCGGCGAGCAGCGTGCCGGGCGGCAGCGGCAGCCCGCTGAGGGCGTCCGGGGCGGCGGGATCGCCGTCGTCGCTGTCCGCGCGGTCCAGGAGGGTGATCTCGGGCAGGACCGTGGGGTCGGGGTGCTCCGGCGGGAGGG
>NZ_LIPN01000700.1 GCF_001418325.1 Streptomyces atriruber
CACCCCAACGACACCCCACCCCACGGCAGTTGTGCTGGACGCCACGGCGGTGACGGACACCCGGACCCTCACCGAGGTGTACGCGGCGCTGCACCCCGTGGTGCGCACCGTGGCGGACAACGGCCGCGTCCTGGTCCTCGGCTCCCCGCCCGACCCGGCGGACCACCACCAGGCGGCGGCACAGCAGGCCCTGGAAGGGTTCATACGCTCCCTGGCCAAGGAACTGGGCCGCGGCCGCACCGCGAACCTCGTCCGCGTCACCGGCCCGATAGCCACCGCCGACTCGACCCTGCGCTTCCTGCTCTCCCCCAAGTCCGCATACATAACCGGCCAGTTGATCGAGACCGGCCCCGCCGAGACGCTGGCCGCCCCCGCCGACCGGGACCGCCCGCTGGCGGGCCGCACCGCCCTCGTCACGGGCGCGGCCCGCGGCATCGGCGCGGCGGTCGCGGAGGTCCTCACCCGCGACGGCGCCCGGGTCACGCTCCTCGACGTACCGTCCGCCCGCCCGGACCTGACCCACCTCGCCGACCGCCTCGGCGGCACGGCGCTGCCCCTCGACATCACGGCGCCCGACGCCGGCGACCAGATCGCCGCGGCGCTGCCCGACGGCCTCGACATCCTCGTCCACAACGCGGGCATCACCCGGGACCGCAAGCTGGCCAACATGGCGCGGGACCGCTGGACCTCGGTCCTCGACGTCAACCTCACCTCGGTCCTGACCGTCACCGACACGCTCCTCAAGACCGGCACGATCCACCGCGGCGGACGCGTCGTCGCCACGGCCTCCATCGCGGGGATCGCGGGCAACGCGGGCCAGACGAACTACGCGGCGAGCAAGGCGGGGATCATCGGGCTCGTCCGTTCGCTCGGGCCCCGCGCGCTTGCGGAGCACGGGGTGACGGTGAACGCGGTGGCGCCCGGCTTCATCGAGACGAAGATGACCGCAGCGGTGCCGCTGCTCATCCGCGAGGCGGGTCGCCGCATGAACTCCCTCTCCCAGGGAGGTCTCCCCGTCGACGTCGCCGAGGCGACCTCCTGGCTGGCCCAGGGCGGCCTCAACGCCCAAACGATCCGAGTCTGCGCCCAAAGCCTCCTCGGCGCATGACCGTGCCCCACCACCTCGCCCCCTCCCCCCGCGCCGCCCTGCCGGGTAG
>NZ_LIPN01000701.1 GCF_001418325.1 Streptomyces atriruber
CGCCCGCCCATTCCGCTGACGGCACCCGCCGCCCACGCCCTCCGGGCACGACTGAGGAACGGTCCGATGAAGCAGGAAGTCCCCATTGAACGACCCGCGGTCTCCGCGTACACGATTCCCGCGGACGCGCCGGAGGCCGACGGCACCCTGTCCTGGGACACCACGACCATCGTCGTCGCCGAGGTCACGGCGGGCGACGCGACGGGAACCGGCTGGACCTACGCCCCGGCGTCCGTGGCCACCCTGGTGGACGAGCTGCTCACCCCCGTGGTCCAGGGCCTCGACGCCCTCGACATCCCCGCCGCGCACGACGCGATGACGAAGGCCGTCCGCAACACCGGCCGGGCAGGCGCCGCCGGGTGCGCGATCTCGGCGATCGACATCGCCCTGTGGGACCTGAAGGCCCGCCTCCTGGAACTGCCCCTCGTACGCCTCCTCGGGGCGGCCCGCGACGAGGTTCCCGTGTACGGGAGCGGTGGCTTCACGACGTACCACGACACGCATCTGGCGGCGCAGCTGAACGGCTGGGTGCACGGCCAGCGCATCCCGCGCGTCAAGATAAAGGTCGGGGAGGCCTGGGGCCGGGCGGCCGCCCGTGACGTGTCCCGGGTCCGCACCGCGCGGGACGTCATCGGCCCGCAGGCCGAGCTGTACGTCGACGCGAACGGCGGCTACACGCGCAAGCAGGCGGTACGGGTGGGCCGGGTGCTCGCCGAGCACGGCGTGGGCTGGTTCGAGGAGCCGGTGTCGTCGGCCGACCTGCGGGGGCTCGCGCTGATCAGGGACGCGCTGGTGTGCGACGTGACGGCGGGAGAGTACGGGTACGACCTCCCGTACTTCGCCCGCATGATCCCCTCCGTGGACTGCCTCCAGGTGGACGCGACGCGCTGCGGCGGCCTCACGGAGTGGCTGCGCGCCGCGGCCCTCGCGCAGTCGCACGGCCTGGAGGTCTCGGCGCACGGCGCGCCGCACGCGCATGCCGCGGTCGCCGCGTGCGTGTCGAACCTGCGGCACGTCGAGTGGTACCACGACCACGTGCGGATCGAGTCGATGTTCTTCGACGGGGCGCTCGACCCGACCGGGGGCGTGATCCGCCCGGACGGCGGCGTCGGGCACGGGCTGGAGCTGCGGACGGGTGAGGTCGAGGAGTTCCGGGTCGTGTGATGCGCGGTTGAGCGGTGGTTGATACACGGCTGCGGCCGGGGTGCCGTATCGATGACGCAGGGTCGGGGATGCGGGGGCGG
>NZ_LIPN01000702.1 GCF_001418325.1 Streptomyces atriruber
GTGAACCGGTGGGTGGGCGGGTGGTCCGCTAGGGGAGGTCCTCGCCCGCCGTGGCGGGTTCCGGGCCGTCGGAGACCTGGAGGACCTCGTCGATGCGGTCGAAGCTCAACCGCTCGGCCGCCGCGCTCGCCGCAATGATGAGCTCGCCGCACAGTTCGATCTCGGCGAGGGCGACGTGGTCCTGAACCGCCGTACCGCCACGCATCGGAGCCACGTTCATCACCTCTTCCTGATGCCGACTTCCTAGGGTAGGGAGCGGTCTACGCACCGCGCATGGCACGGACGGACCATTTCCACCAGTCGTACGCGACTACTGCCCGGCAATCTTCCCGGCAAAGATGTCCTTCTCGGCCGGAAGTCGTACCTTGGCCGGCACCCCGAAGTCATAGAGCAACGTGGTCGACGCCACGTTCGCGTCGGCCACGGCGAACCGCTGCCGCAGCTTCCGCACCCGCCCCTGCTCGTCGAGGAACACGTCGAAGGGCACGCTGCCCCTGCTGAACCCTTTCGCCTCCGCGACCCCGAGCGCACCGCGCTGACCTGGGGAAGCCGCCCGGGCCGCGGCACGCAGGTCCACGACCCCGCGATAGTGCCGTACCTCCACCCCGCCGACCCGCTCCTCTCCCACGAACCGCACCTTCTTCGCCCCGCGCAGCAGCTCGGCGGCCGCCAGGGGGTCCGTGACACCACCGGTGACGAGGTTGCCGTCGGAGAGCGAACGTGTCTCGATCCGCACCCACTTGTCGGAGGGCACCCCGGCCCCCCGGTTCTTCATGTAGAGCGCTCCCGCGGTCATCAGCTCGGTGATGGGCCGGTGCTCGTCGTCGCCCGCGGGATCCGGCGGCAGCACCACCTCGAACCGTCCGCGCTGCCGCCGGAAGTCGTAGACGCCCTTGCCGCGGATAGTCACGCGCGTACCGCCGCTGGCCATCTCCATGGAGGTCGACGCCTTCGAACTGCCCGACCTGACGACGGAGTCGGCGGCCTCGCGCACGACGTCGGCCGGGTCGCCCCCACCGCTGCCGTCGGCGGCGGCATCGGTGTGCGAACACCCGGAGGTGACGGCCATCAGTCCGACCGCCGCGGCCGCGACGACCGCGCCG
>NZ_LIPN01000703.1 GCF_001418325.1 Streptomyces atriruber
GCCGCGACCCGCCCTGCTCGCGCTGCTCGTCCTGAGCGCTGCCGCCGGGCTCGACGCGGGCAGTGTCGCCGTGCTGAACAGCGCGCTCCCCGCTCTCGGCGCGGAGTTCGGGGCGGCCCCGCAGGCGTTGTCCTGGGCCGTCAGCGGCTATGCGCTCGCCTTCGCCGGGCTGTTGCTCGCCGGGGGAGCCCTCGCCGACCGGTTTCCGCGCCGCCGCGTGCTGACCGCGGGGCTGCTCGCGCTCGCCGCGGGGGCCGTTCCCGCCGTGGCCGCGAGTGACTTCTGGATGGTCGCGGCGGGCCGGGCCGTGCAGGGCGCGGGCGCCGCGATCACCGTCCCGGCGGCGACCGCGCTGGTCGCCGACCTGTACGCGGCGGGCCCCGCACGCTCCCGCGCCCTCGGTGTCTTCGCCTCGGCGCAGGCGGGCAGTTACGGCGCGGGCCTCGTCCTCGGCGGCGTGCTCACCGGAGCGGCGGGCTGGCGGCTCGTCTTCGCGGTGCAGGGCGCGGCGGCACTCCTCACCGCGCTCGCCGCGGTCCGCGTGCTCCCGGCCGGTGCGCCGGACGGGAACCGTCGCGTCGACCCCGTCGGCGGCGCGGCCCTGGTGGCGACGGTCGTCCTGGTCGTCCTCGGCGTCGATCTGCTCTCGCACCGGGGCGCGGGGCGCCTCTTCGCCGTCGCCGCGGCGGCGGGCGCGGCCGGTGCGGCGACGCTGTGGTGGCGGCGCGGTGGCGAGGCGCTGCTCGACCGGGCGCTGCTGCGGATCCCGACCGTGCGGACCTCCGCGGCCCTGGCGGTGGCCTTCTACTTCTGCGTGAACGGCTCGCTCTTCTTCGTACCGCTGTATCTGCAGGACGTACGAGGCATGTCACCGGCTCGGTCGGGGCTCGCGGTCCTGCCGGTCAGCGCGGCCGTGACCGCCACGGCACTGCTCGCCGGACGCCTCGTGGAGCGGCTCGGTGTGCGGGCCGTCCTCACGACGGGACTGCTGCTGACCGGGGGAGGGGTGCTGGTGTGGTGCCTGACGGGTCCTCAGAGCCCTTACTGGTGGCCGGTGTTCGTGGGGCTCGTCGTGACCGGGGCCGGGCAGGGGCTGACCTTCCCCGCGCTCACGGCCCTCGGCCTGCGGGGCGTCCCGCGGGACCGCCAGGGCGCGGCGTCCGCGGTGACCGCCACGGCACTTCAGATCGGCAGCGGGCTCGGCCCCGCGGTCCTCGCCGGGGCGGCTTCGGCGGCCGGCCCGTCGGCCCTGACGGGCCAGCACGCCGCGTTCGCCGTGGCGGCGGGCACGGTGGCCGTGGCGGGGGTGGTGGTCGCGGTCGACGCGAATCCGGAGAAGGAGGCGGTGGCGCGGCGGTTCGGGGCGACGCACTTCTTCCGGTCCACGGAGGGGGTGCGGGAGGTGCTGCCCCACGGGGTGGACCACGCCTTCGAGTGTGTGGGGCGGGTGGAGCTGGTGCGGGAGGCGGTGGAACTGCTGGACCGGCATGGGCAGGCCGTGCTGCTGGGGATGCCGGGGGCGGCGGCGGAGGCGTCGTTCGTGGTCGCGTCGATGTTCCTGGACAAGTCGATTCTCGGGTGCAGGTACGGGAGTTCGCGGCCGCAGCGGGATTTCGCGCTGTACGCGGAGTTGTACCGGAGTGGGCGGCTGCTGCTGGACGAGCTGGTGACGGCGACGTATCCGGTGGAGGACTTTGGATCGGCGGTGGCGGATGCGGAGGCGGGGCGGGTGG
>NZ_LIPN01000071.1 GCF_001418325.1 Streptomyces atriruber
AAACCGACTCCCGGCACGAGGGACTGACCCAGGGGCGCGGGGAACTGCACAAAAAGGCCCACGACCCGCAGACGAGCGCGCACGGACAGCCCCTCAAGGGGCGCGGGGAACTGCGCAAAAGACCCGCCTCCCGCAGCCGGACGAACCCGCTAGAAGCCCGGCGGCTCCACGTACACGCCCCACTCATCGCGAAGCACCCCGCAGATCTCGCCGAGCGTCGCCTCCGCCCGTACCGCCTCCAGCATGGGCGCAATCATGTTGGCCCCGGACCGCGCCGCCGCCAGCATCGCGTCGAGCGCGCTCCGGACCACCGCGTCGTCACGCCGCCCCTTGCGCCCCGCGAGGTCCCGGACCTGATCGCGCTCCACCTCGTGGCTGACCCGGAGGATCTCCAGGTCGCCCGTGACCGAGCCTTCGAGGCAGTTGACGCCGACGACCCGCTTGTCGCCCTTCTCCACGGACCGCTGGTACTGGAAGGCGGACTCGGCGATCTCGCCGGTGAACCAGCCGTCCTCGATGCCCCGCAGGATGCCCGAGGTGATCGGGCCGATGGGGTGCTGCCCGTCCGGCTGCGCCCGGCGCCCCCGCTCCTTGATCTGCTCGAAGATCTTCTCCGCGTCGGCCTCGATGCGGTCGGTGAGCTGCTCGATGTACCAGGAGCCGCCCAGCGGGTCGGCGACGTTCGCGACGCCCGTCTCCTCCATCAGCACCTGCTGCGTACGGAGCGCGATCTCCGCGGCCTGCTCGCTCGGCAGCGCGAGGGTCTCGTCCAGGGCGTTGGTGTGCAGGGAGTTCGTGCCGCCGAGCACCGCGGCGAGCGCCTCCACCGCCGTGCGCACGACGTTGTTGTACGGCTGCTGGGCGGTGAGCGAGACACCGGCGGTCTGCGTGTGGAACCGCAGCCACTGGGCCTTGTCGCTCTTGGCGCCGTACTCATCCCGAAGCCAGCGGGCCCAGATGCGGCGGGCGGCACGGAACTTGGCGATCTCCTCGAAGAAGTCGACGTGCGCGTCGAAGAAGAAGGAGAGGCCCGGCGCGAAGACGTCCACGTCGAGCCCGCGGCTCAGGCCCAGCTCCACGTACCCGAAGCCGTCCGCCAGCGTGTACGCCAGCTCCTGCGCGGCCGTCGCCCCGGCCTCGCGGATGTGGTAGCCGGAGACCGAGAGGGGCTTGTACGCGGGGATGTCGCGCGCGCAGTGCTCCATCAGGTCGCCGATGAGGCGCAGGTGCGGCTCGGGCTGGAAGAGCCACTCCTTCTGCGCGATGTACTCCTTGAAGATGTCGGTCTGCAGCGTGCCGTTCAGGGTGCCCGGGTCGACGCCCTGCCGCTCGGCCGCGACGAGGTACATGCAGAAGACGGGCACGGCGGGGCCGCTGATCGTCATCGACGTCGTCACGTCGCCGAGCGGGATGTCCTTGAAGAGGACCTCCATGTCGGCGGCGGAGTCGATGGCGACACCGCAGTGGCCGACCTCGCCGAGCGAGCGCGGGTCGTCGGAGTCGCGGCCCATCAGGGTCGGCATGTCGAAGGCGACGGAGAGGCCGCCGCCGCCGTTGGCCAGGATCATCTTGTAGCGCTCGTTCGTCTGCTCGGCGTTGCCGAAGCCCGCGAACTGGCGGATGGTCCAGGTCCGGCCGCGGTACCCGGTGGGGTGGAGCCCGCGCGTGAAGGGGTACTCCCCGGGCCAGCCGATCCGCTCGAACCCGTCGTACGTATCGCCGGGCCGGGGCCCGTAGACGGGGTCGACCGGGTCCCCGGAGAGCGTGGTGAAGTCCGCGTCGCGCTTGCGGGCCTTGTCGTAACGGGCCTGCCAGCGCCGGCGGCCTTCCTCGATCGCTTCAGCGTCCATGCCTTCGAATTTACTAGGACGTCCTAGTAAAAGTCGATGCCCAACCGCCACGGACCTGTCCGTGGCGGCGGAGGTTACGCCTTGGCCGTGGCCGGGGAGCCCTTGACGATCAGCGGCTCCACCTCACGGACGACCTTGCGCTCGACGAAGAAGGCGGCGGTCGGGATCGTGCCCGAGACCAGCACCCACAGCAGCTTCCCGAACGGCCACTTCGCCTTGGAGCCCAGGTCGAAGGCGAAGATCAGGTAGATGATGTAGAGGACCCCGTGAACCTGGGAGACCACCAGGGTCAGGCCCTCGCCCTTGTCGAAGCCGTACTTGGCCACCATGCAGGCGCACAGGATGAGGAGCATGACGGCGGTGACGTAAGCCATCACCCGGTAGCGGGTCAGCACGCTGGATTTCATGGCTACGAGCGTAACGGCCCGTAATGCGCGATCTTCGCCGCCCCCGGCCCGGGCGGAACGGCCGGGTCCGACGGCCCTACTTCTCCTCGAAGTCCTCCGCGGCCACCCGCAGGGGCCGCAGCATCGCGAAGATCTCCCCGCACTCCTCCGCGTCGTACACCCCGAGCCCGAAGTCCATCGCCATCAGCTCACGGGTCGCCGCCTCGACGACCTCGCGGCCCTTCTCCGTGATGGAGGCGAGCGTGCCGCGGCCGTCGTTGGGGTTCGGGCGCTTGTCGACCAGGCCGGACTTCACGAGGCGGTCCACCGTGTTGGTGACCGACGTCGGGTGCACCATGAGCCGCTCGCCGATCTTCGACATCGGCAACTCGCCCGCCTGCGAGAAGGTGAGCAGGACCAGCGCCTCGTAGCGCGCGAACGTCAGTCCGTACGGCTTGACGACCGCGTCGACCTCGGCGAGCAGGATCTGGTGCGCCCGCATGATCGAGGTGATCGCACCCATGGCCGGGACGGATCCCCAGCGCTGCTTCCAGAGCTCGTCGGCGCGGGCGATGGGATCGAAGGGGAGGCTGAGCGGCTTCGGCACGCCATCGACCTTACCCGCCGGTCACATGCTGGTCAGCCCCGTCTCGCAATTCGGTCGAACGTACCTCCGCCACCAGGAGCAGACAGCAGAGCGTGCCGAGCACGCCCGCCCCGGCGACGACCGTGCTCACCGCGAAGAACTCCGCGGCCAGCCCCGCGAGCGCCATGCCGACGCCCTGGATCGTCATGAGGCCCGCCGTGTGCACCGTCATCGCGCGGCCCCGCAGCTCGCCGGGCACCGCGTCGACGAACCAGCGGTCCAGGCCGAGGGTGTAGGCCGAACCGGCGCCGGCGAGCGCGAGGGCCGCGAGCGCGGGGACGAGGCCGGGCGTGACCGCGTACACGGTGAGCGGCACCAGCGTGAGCGAGGCGAGCGGCAGCACGATGCGGGCGCGCGCGGACGCGGACAGCGCCGACCCCGCGTACAGCTCGGCGGCGATGGTGCCCACCGGCAGGGCGCACATGAGGAGCCCCACACCCGCGACGCCGACGCCGATCTCGTCGGCGTAGGGCGCGGCGAGCACCTCCGGGGCGACCAGGAACATCGGCGGCACCCAGAAGAGCAGCAGGAGGGCCCGCACGCGGCGGTTGCCGAGCACCTCCCGTGCGCCGCCCAGCGAGTAGCGCACGAGCGCGCCGCCGCCGCTGTTCCCGCGCGCGGGCCGCCGCTTCGTCCCGCACCGCAGCAGCAGCGCGGACGCGGTGAACGTGCAGACGGTGATGACGAGCGCCCCGCGCGGTGTCACGAAGGTGAGGAGGACGCCGCCGAGCCCGAAGCCGACCAGGACGGAGCTCTGCGAGACGATCCGCAGCAGCGAGCGGCCGAGGACGAACAGGTCGCCGTCGCCGAGGATGTCGGTGAGGGTCGCCATGCGCGTGCCGTTGAAGACGGGCGAGACGAGGGCGATGACGCAGCGCAGCGCGAGCAGCCCGGCGACGGGCGTCGCGGGCAGCGCCATGAGGCCCGCGCACCCCGCGCACACGATGTCGCAGCCGACGAGCACCCGTCGCGGCGGGTACCGGTCGGCGATCCCGGACAGCAGAGTTCCGCCCACCAGGTAGGGCAGCATGCCGAGCGCGAAGGTGAGGGCGCTGAGCAGCGGTGATCCGGTGAGGCCGTAGACCAGGACGGTCAGCGCGATCTCGCTGACGACGACGCCGAGCAGGGAGAGCGCGTGCGCGGTGAAGACGGCACGGAACTCCCGGACGGCGAAGACGCGGGTGTAGCCGGTGGGCTCTGCGGAGGGCATGACCGCAGCCTCACGCGGGGGCGCGCGCTGCCCTAAAGTTTCGGGCTCGGGCGAATCTTCGACGCACCGACCTTCGACGCAACGAGGGGCTCCGTGCCGTTCCACATCCACTTCGGGCAGGACGATCTGCTGCGCTGCCGGTTCGCGGTGTCGCCGTTGTGGGAGACGCAGGAGGCCGTACGCACCCTCAAGCGCCCCGAGCGGCACGCCTATCACCCGCAGTGGCTGCGCCGGATACGCGAGGCGGGCCGTGGCCTCGACCTCTCCGCGCTCTGGCTTCTGATGCCGCGGCGCGGGCACTCCCCCGACTTCCTCGGCCCGCCGCCGATCGGTCCCGCGGCCCGCTTCGATGAGGAGATCGCGGGGGTCCGCGCGTCCGATCCGGTGGCCGCGCGGGACGACATGGCGCGGGCGCTCGCCTGCACCCCGGGTGCCGCGGACTCCGCGCGGGGGCGGGCGCTGCTCGCTGATCCGGCGGCGGCGGTCCGGGAGCTCGCGGACGCCATGGAGGCGGCCTGGCACGCGCTGATCGAGCCGGACTGGCCGCGCCTGCGCGCGCTGCTGGAGGCCGATGTCGCCTTCCGTTCGCGGCGGCTCGCGGAGGTCGGTCTCGGCGGGCTGCTGCCGGAGCTGGACCGGCGGCTGCGGTGGGACGCGGGCAGGCTCACCGTCGAGTGGCGCGACGAGCACGTGCGGCATCTGTCGGGGCAGGGGCTGATCCTGATCCCGAGCGTCTTCTCCTGGCCGGACGTGGTCAGCGGGTTCGATCCGCCGTGGCAGCCGACGCTCGCCTATCCGGTGCGGGGGATCGCGGGGCTGTGGGCGGAGCCGACGGAGCGTACGCCCGAAGCGCTCGTACGGCTCCTCGGCCGCGGGCGCGCCACCGTGCTCGCCGCGCTCGACGCGCCCGCCACCACGTCGGGGCTCGCGCACCGCCTCGGGCTCGCGCCGTCGTCCGTGTCGGCGCATCTGACGGCGTTGCGGGGCGCCGGGCTCCTGGTGTCGCGGCGGTACGGGCACCAGGTGTTCTACGAGTGCACGCCGCTCGGCATCGCCCTGGCCACCGGGGGCGGTGTGGCACAAGAGTTTGACTAGTCCTTTATGTAACGATTGCCGGGCTGACTGACCGTCACCGCCACTGTCACCGTCGCCCAAGGGGGCTGGATGCACCGGCTGCTCCGCACGTTCACGGCACTGGCGGCGTTCGCCGCCCTCGGGCTCCCGGCGGGCTGCTCCTCCGACTCCGCGTCCGGCGCGAAGGAGGAGGCCGCCGTGCGCGGACCCGCCACCGGCACCGAAGGGCCGTCCCGGGGCGCGTTCTGGGTCGACCCGGACAGTCCCGCCGCCCGCCAGGTGCAGCAGTGGGAGGAGCAGGGCCGCGCGCGGGACGCCGAGGCCCTCAAGCGCATCTCCGAGCAGCCCACGGCCGTGTGGCCCGCCGGGGACGACCCGGCGCCCGACATCGCGCAGGCGACGCGGGGCGCGGCGCGGGAGGGCCGCACGGCCGTGCTCGTCGCGTACAACATCCCGCACCGCGACTGCGGCCAGCACTCCGCGGGCGGCGCGGGCAGCGCGGGCCACTACCGGAACTGGGTGAACGAATTCGCCGCCGCGATCGGCGACGCGCCCGCGCTGGTCGTCCTCGAACCCGACGCGGTCCCGCACATCGTGGACGGCTGCACCCCGGCCGAGTACCACGCGGACCGCTACCAGCTGCTGTCGGAGGCAATCCAGCGGCTGAAGCGGCAGCCGAAGGTGAAGGTGTACCTCGACGCGGGGAACCCCGGCTGGATCTCCGACGCGGGCAAGCTCACCGAGCCCCTGCGGAAGGCGGGCGTCGCGGAGGCCGACGGCTTCTCGCTGAACGTCTCCAACTTCCAGAGCGACGGGGCGATCAAGGCGTACGGCCGCACGCTGTCGGCGACCGTCGGCGGCAAGCACTTCGTCATGGACACCAGCCGCAACGGCCGGGGGCCCCTGGCGGGCGACCGCCAGGACGCCTGGTGCAACCCGCCGGGCCGCGGCCTCGGCACCCCGCCGACCGACCGCACCGGCGACCCGCTGGTCGACGCCGTCCTGTGGATCAAGCGCCCCGGCGACTCGGACGGCCCGTGCCGGGGCGGCCCGGCGGCGGGCCAGTGGTGGCCGGACTACGCGCTGGGGCTGGCGCGCAATGCGAAGGCGGCCTGAGCGGGCCGCCTCCGGTCCTCAGCCGTCCGTGCCGACGTGCACCCACTTCGCCTCGGACGACGTGCCGTCCTTGTCCGTCACGAAGAGCATGTACCAGCCCGGCGGGACCAGGGCCGTGTCGCCCCGCGGCACGTCCACCGTCACCGAGCCCTTGCCCTTGCTGAGCCCCAGCGCGATCGAGCGCTGCTCGACGTCCGTCGTGTGCGTCACCGCGCTCGGCCGCATCAGCCGGGCCGACGCGATGTTCTCGGGGTGGTCGGTCCGGAACGTCGCGCGGCCGTCCGCCGCCAGCTGCTCGGGCCCTTCGCCGAGCACCGGGCGCTGCTCGCCGCCGCGGTGCAGCGAGGGCGGCGTGAAGATCTCCATGCGCTGCTCGAAGTGGCCGAGCTTGGTGTTCTGCTCGTTGTCGTAGAGCGGGTCGGAGCCGAACGTGGCGACCCGGCCGTCGGGCAGCAGCAGTGCCTCGGAGTGGTAGTTGCGGCCCACCTCGGGCGACGCCGCCGTCTGGAAGGCGTTCGTCCTGGGGTCGTAGAACTGCGCCTTGTGGATGTTGCTGGCGCTGCGTCCGCGGTAGTCCGATGCGCCGTTCGTCGTGAACACGGAGTCGTTCGGCATGAGGACGCTGTTCAGATAGCGCGTGCCCTGCGGGAGCGGGGGGCCGGTCTTGAAGGACGGGTTGTCCTCCTTGAGGTCGATCACGGCCGTGCGCCGTGTCGACTTCTCCGACTCGCCCACTCCCCCGCCGCCGAGGATCATCACCTTCTGGTCCTGCGCGGGCGGCAGCAGCACGGACGCCGACGTCTCGGTCTGGTCGAGGTCCTCCAGGCCGGGGACCTTCTCGAACTTGTTGGTGTCCAGGTCCCACAGGCCCGGCTCGCGGCCCTTCTCCGCGGGGCCGTAACCGGCGTTGGACGCGGGGTAGAAGAGCTTTCCGCCCTTGGTGAGGAAGAGCGCGGGGTACGTCGGGAAGTACCGCTTGGGCCCGTCCGTCCACTTCTTCGTCTTCGGGTCGTAGATCTCGTTGTCGCCCGGGTCGACGACGCCCACGTCGTCGAGTCCGGAGACCGCGAGCACCTTGCCGTCCTCCAGGCCGACGAGCGTCGGATACCAGCGGGCCTTGTCCATCGGCTCCACCGGGATGTACTTCTCGGCCTCGGGGTCGAACTCGTACGCCGCCTTGATCCCCTGGAAGTCCTGCTTCTCCATGTCGATCTTCTCGGCGATGCCGTAGGTGTTGTCGGCCTCTTCGCCGGTCAGTCCCTCGATCTCGTACTGCGCGGACTTCTCGGTGACCGACTGCTCGCCGTCCTGGACCGCCTCCACGAAGACCCGCGCCTCACTCGCCTTGACCTTCGTCTTCCAGGGCTGCATGACACCGGACTTGGAGTACGTGATCTCGAAGTCGCGCTTGGCCTTCGGCACTTCGACGTCGAACTTGCTGACGTACTCGACGCCCGACGGGGAGCGGAACGTGGTGCCCTTCTTGAGGACCACCGGCTTGTCGGGGTTCTCGTTCTTCACGCGCATGCCGCCGCCGGCCCGCTCCACCTCGCCGTCGAGCAGCTCGTAGCGCGCGGTACCGCCCGCCACCAGGAGCCGCCCGTCGGGGAGTTGGGCGTGCCCCGAGCAGAAGAAGTCCTCGGGCGTCCTGATCTTCTTGAACGTGTCGTTCTTCGGATCCCACAGCACGGTGTCGAAGGAGCCCGCGTCGAACTTCTTCTGCTCGTTGCCGGACCCCGCGACGATCAGCACCTTGCCGGTGTGGAGCAGCGCGGCGTGAATGGCGTTGGTGCGGAACTCCTCGGGGATGTCGACCTGCTTCCAGGAGCCGTACTTCTTCTTGTAGCCGGGCTGGGAGATCTTGTACGCGTGGTACTTCTCCTCCGCGAAGGAGAGGGCGGCGGGAGCGTTCAACCCGACGAGCAGTGCGCCCGCGCCGACTCCGATGAGCGTCTTCCTGGTGCGCTTCGAGGGCCGGTAGGCCATGGGTCAGTTCCCTCCTGTCGACGTGCCGGTGGCGAACGCCGGCTCCGGCTCGCCCTCCGCGGGTGCCTCTCCGCGCAGGCCAGACCGCTGCACCCGCAGGCCCTCCTTGCGCGCCTTGCGCTCCCTGAGGAGGCCGAAGGCCCAGATCGTGACCGGCGCCAGCGAGATGACCATCGCGAGGACCGCCCAGGTGCGCATCGCCACGTGGGTGTGGCCCAGCACGAAGGAGGCGGTCAGCGAGCTCGCCAGCACGACGGCCCAGAAGAGATGGATGCGGAAGGTCAGGAGCCGGTCCGGGCTCGCGTCACCGCCCTTGGGCGTCACGACGAAGCGGCTGGGCCTGCGCAGGACGGCGGCGCCGAGCGACTTGGCGTAGATGGGCGCGGAGAGCGCCGACATCGCCATGCCCGCCAGGCCTCCGGAGCCCTCGGGCTCGTGCGGGGAGACGTTGTGCCTGCGGTTCCAGAGGTAGAGCCCCACCTGGAGGGCGGCCGCGTCGCTGTAGAGCATCAGCCAGACGGACGCGGCGACCTGCGTCCCGGAGGCCCCGAACCAGAGGAACAGCACGCAACTGAGAATGCCGAGGAGCCAGTTGACGGCGGTCATGGGGTAGTACACGAGCATCAGCGAGTACGAGAACAACCGGCCGGGCGGCATCGTGAACGGTGCCTTCCAGTACTGCTTGAACAGCGTCTCGTACGTGCCGCGCGACCAGCGCATCTGCTGCGTGAAGAAGTCCGTCCAGGAGGCCGGTCCCTCGCCCACGGCCAGCACGTCGGGGGTGTACACCGACCTCCAGTGCCGCTTCGTGGCCGGGTTGCGGTGGCGGTGCAGCTCGAAGCCCGTCGCCATGTCCTCGGTGATCGAGTCGTAGAGGCCGCCGATCTGGGTGAGGGCGCTGATCCGCACGACGTTGTTGGTCCCCACGAACATGGGGGCGCGGTAGCGGTTGCCCGCGCGCTGGATCAGCGCGTGGAAGAGGAACTGCTGGGACTCGGCCGCCTTGGTCACCGGGGTGTCGTAGTTCCCGTACACCTGCGGGCCGACGACGAACGCGACGTCCGGGTCGCGGAAGTAGCCCATCATCCGCTCCAGGAAGTTGGGGAGCGGTACGTGGTCCGTGTCCACGGAGGCGAAGAAGTCGTACTCCTGGTGGTGCATCGCGAGCCAGGCGTTGTAGTTGC
>NZ_LIPN01000072.1 GCF_001418325.1 Streptomyces atriruber
GTATAAGAGAGCGGGGCAGGGGCGGAGCCGGGCTGAGGCCTGGCCGTCGCGGCGGCCGGGACTGCGGCTTGCGCTCGGCGCAGGAAATCGATGGAGCGGGTGGCGAGTTCGGGGCCCGCGTGGGAGTGGCGGGGCAGTTCGACGACGGTGAGCCCTCGATAGTCGGCGGCGGCCAGGGCTGCCAGGACGGGCGGGAAGTCGATCTCTCCGTGGCCGAACGGCAGGTGCTCGTGGACTCCGCGGCGCATGTCCTCGATCTGGACGTGCCGCAGCCAGGGGGCGGCAGCACGTACGCAGTCCGCGGGAGGGAGGGGTTCGAGGCACTGGCAGTGGCCGATGTCGAGGGTGAGGCCGAGGAGATCGGGGTCGGGGTCGCCGAGCTCGTGGCGCAGGTGGTGGAAGTCGGCGAGGGACGAGAGGAGGTGGCCGGGTTCGGGCTCGACCGCGAGTGGGACGCCGGCGCCCGACGCGGCGTCGAGTACGGGGCCGAGTGCGTCGGCGAGTCGCCGCCACGCGACGTCGTCCGAGGTGCCCGCCGGGGTGATGCCGCTGAAACAGTGCACGGCGTGGGCGCCCAGGTCGGCGGCGACCTGGACGGCGCGGATCAGCAGACGGCTGCGCTCGGCCCGGCGTTGGGGGTCGGGGTCCAGGAGGGAGGGGCCGTGTTTGCGGCGCGGGTCGAGGACGTAACGAGCGCCCGTTTCGATGGTGACGCTGAGGCCGAGGCGGTCGAGGCGACGGGCCACGTGACGGGTGCGGGAGGCGAGGTCGGGGGCGAGGGGGTCCAGATGCATGTGGTCGAGGGTGAGGCCGAGGCCCGCATAGCCGAGGTCGGCGAGGAGGTCGAGGGCGTCGTCGAGGCGGAGGTCGGTGAGCCCGTTGGTGCCGTAGCCGAAGCGGAGCCCGTCGCCCTGTCGCGCGTCGACCGGGTGGGGGTGCCGGGGGCCTGTTCCGCTCATGTGACGCTCACCTTCCGTGCGAACTTCCGGGCGGCGGGGGCGAGGGCGGCGGTCAGCAGGGCGGTGCCCGCGGCGCCGGCGCGGGCGGCGAGCGCGGCCTGCAGCGGGATCATGGCGCGGATCCCGCCGCCGACGGCGCGCTGGGTGAGGGGAGGTGACGGATTGAGGGCGGCGTGGAAGAGAGGCTTGGCGGCAGTCCCGACGTAGGCGAGCGCGAGGACGCCACGGAGGGCCTGTCGACCGGTGACGGCGGCGGACCGCAGGCCATCTCGGTCGGTGACGGCGGCGGACCGCACGCCCAGTCGGTCGGTAGCGGCAGCGGACCGCAGGCCGTCGCGGTAGTTGGCGACAGCGGACCGCAGGCCGTCTCGATCGGTGGCGACAGCGCTTCCGGAGTCCTGTCGGCCCGTGGCGGCAGCGAATCCTAGGCCCGGTCCGCCCGTGGAGCGGGGCTGCCCTCCCCGACCACCCGCGCCGACCAGCCGGGCCAGTGCCGTCGTCGTTGCCAGTGCGGCCAAGGGGGCGGCCGAGGAGCCGCCCTGGGCCTCGCGGCGGGAGACGACCGTGACGGCCAGGGTGTGGGCGGCGAGGGCCGCGGCCGAAGGCACGGCGGCCCGGGCGCACGGGCCGCGGCCAGGGCCCGCCGTGGCGGTCGCGCCGAGGAGGACATCGAGGCCGCGTGCGGCGGCCATGGCTGCCGGTCCGGCGGGGGTGTGTTTGAGGCCGAGGTCGTAGGCCCACACCGTCCCGGCCAGGGCCCCGGCCATCGCGAGGGACGGGCGCCCCGCGCGGGAGGCGAGGGCGAGACCGGCGGCCGTGAGGGCGGCTGCCGCGGTGAGGGCCGCGGGTGGGGCGATGCGGCCGGAGGGCAGGGGGCGCTCAGGACGTTCGACGGCGTCCTCGGCGCGGTCCGCCCAGTCGTTGAGGGCCATACCGGCCTCGTACAGGCAGAGGGAGGAGCCGATGGCAAGGAGGGTGCGGTGGTTGGGGCGCAGGCCGGTCGCCGCCGCTCCGGCGAGCGCGTCGCCGGGGACGGTGAACAGGGCGGGGAGACGGAGGAGTTCGACCCAGGCACGGGGGACGTTCACGGCGTTCCCGGCACGACCGGCGTTCCCGCCGCTCACGGCCCTCCCCGCACGACCGGCGTCCCCGCCGCTCACAGTGGTTCCGGCGCGCCCGGCGTTCGCGGCGTTCCCGGCCTTCATGCGGAGTCACCCGCCGACGGGCCGCCCTCAGGACCAGGGCCGCCTCGCCCGGTGGGGGCGGGGTCTGCGCCCAATCGCTCCGCGAAGTCCAGCAGTGCCGCGTACTGCTCGCCCAGGGCCGCGGGGGCTCCCGCGTCGGGGTCCTTGAAGTAGAAGGCGAGGTCGGGCAGGGGGCCGGAGAGGCCGCGTTCGTGGGCGCGGGACGTCAGGCGGGCGAGGTCCAGGATCAGGGGGGCGGCGAGGGCCGAGTCGCAGCCCTGCCAGGTGGTCTGCAGGACCATGCGGGTGCCGAGGAAGCCGTCGAAGGCGATGTGGTCCCAGGCCGTCTTCCAGTCACCGAGGGAGGGGACGTCGTCTATGTGGACCTCGCCCTCGGGGGCGGAGCCCAGTGTGTCGGCGAGGACGCGTTCCTTGCCCGCGTTCTTCGCCGCGGCGGCCGCGGGGTCGGCCAGGGCGGCGCCGTCCCCGCCGCCGAGGAGGTTCGTTCCCGACCAGGCGCGGACGGCGAGCGCCCGTTGCGCGAACATCGGGCCGAGCACGGAGCGCAGCAGGGTCTGCCCGGTCTTGCCGTCCCGGCCCGCGTAGGGGAGGCCGCAGGCGCGTGCCGTCTCGGTCAGGTGGGGGTGGTGCAGGCCCGTCGAGGGGGTGAAGTTCACGTAGGGGCAGCCGGCGCGCAGGGCGGCGGCCGCGTAGAGGGAGCTGGCGGGGAGGCGTGCGGCGCCGTCCGCCGGGAGTGGTTCGGTCGAGGCGACGTTCACCACCACGGCGCGGGCCAGTCCCCGGCGACGTACGAAATCGCGGAGGTCGGCGGTGAAGGCGTCGATCAGTTCCTCATCGGAACGGGCGTCGCCGGGTTGGGGTCCGCCGGGACGTATCTCGGCGTCGGCGGCGGCGAGTTCGGCGTGCACCGCCGAGGGGAGACCGTGCGGGAGGACTCCGCCCGCGGCGAGTTCCTCGGCGCGTTTGGGCAGGGGGCAGCTGGTGGTGTCGTGTCCGCCGAAGACGAGAGAGGACAACGTCGGCAGTCCGCGATCCATGAAGGGTGCGGTCTCGGTCACCATGCCGGTGGGGGCGTGGAGTCCGGCGGTCATCGCCGCGCAGCCCGCCACGGCCGTGGTCGCGACCGAGCCGCGGGCCCCGATCAGCCATACGCCGACGGGTGCGACGGGCGGCGTCCCGAGGGGAGGAGTAGAGGGCGCAGATGTAGAGGTCGCGGATGTGGACACGGCTGCCTCCTGCCATGGCTCAAGAGCTCGGGACACGACTCGGGAGCTCGCGGAACGTGAGTGCGGTGCAAGACGGCGGGCGGAGGTCCGGCGTCCTCCGCCCGCCGCCGTCTAGCGGCCCGCGCCCGAACCGGTCGGGGCGGGTGGGCCGGAGCGGTGGGCCGACGGGCCGTCCGTCGGCTGGTCCTTCTCGGAGAGTCCCTTCCCCGGGCGGCCCTTGGCCGGCAGGTCCTTCAGCCGGATGTTCCGGAAGGAGACCTCGTCGGCGTCACCGTGGTTCTGGATGCCGATGTGGCCTTGTCGCAGGCTCCGGGCCGGGTCGGTGTTGGTGAAGTCGTTGATCTGCACTCCGTTGAGGTAGACGCGAAGGCGTTCGCCCTCGACCCGGATCTCGTAGGTGTTCCACTCCCCCGGCGGGTTCAGCGCCTTGTCGCGCTTCTTCAGGTCGGCGGAGCGGAAGCCGTAGACGGAGCCCGTGGTCTTCTCGGGGACGTCCGTGGCGTCGATCTGGATCTCGTAGCCGTTGTTCACGGCCGACCACGGGTCCTCGGAGGGCGGGAAGCCCACGAAGATCCCCGAGTTGTCGTCGCCCCGCATCCGCCAGTCGAGCTTGAGGGAGTAGGAGCCGAGTTCGCGCCGGTCGTACCAGAGCATGCCCATGCCGCCGACGGTCTTGAGCGTTCCGTCGCCCTCGTCGAGCTGCAGGGAACCCGGGCCTGCCTGCTTCCAGCCCTCCAGGGAGGAGGCCGTGCCGTCGAAGATCGGCGTGTAGCCCTTCTCCGGCCGGCAGTCGGCCTGTGCCGCGCCGACGGCCCAGCGGATGCCGCCCAGCAGGTGCTGACGGAAGGCCGGCTCGGCGAACGACTCCTTGGTGTGGCCGCCGCCCGTGTAGAAGGAGCGGCCGCCCTCGTAACTCTGGCACCAGGCGATCGGGTGGTCGCCGGACATCGTGCCGCCCGTGTACGACGACTCGTCGAGGGAGGCGAGCACGCGGGCCCGGTCGCGGGGATTGGTGCGGTAGTTGTACCACTCGTCGGTGCGGTCCCAGCTGCTGGTGCCCAGGTGGGCGGTGGCCGGGTGGGCATGGTCCTCGACGTGGACCTTCGCGGGCTGGATCGCGGGATGCGACTGGAAGTAGGCGCCCGCGAGCCCGCCGTAGAAGGGCCAGTCGTACTCGGTGTCGGCCGCGGCGTGCACGCCGACGTAGGCGCCGCCGTCGCGGATGTACTGCTCGAACGCCCCCTGTTGGTCGGTGTTCAGGACGTCGCCGGTGGTAGAGAGCCAGACCACGGCGTCGTACCGGGCAAGGTTGGCGGCCGTGAAGGCCCCCGCGTCCTCGGGGGCGTCGACGGTGAAGCCGTTCGCGGCGCCGAGTTCCTTGACGGTGGCGATGCCGGTGGGAATGGAGTCGTGCCGGAAGCCGGCGGTCTTGGAGAAGACGAGGACCTTCTCACCGGCCTTCTTCGGCGGCTCGGGCTTCGAGGCCGCGGGACCCGACACACAGCCGATGAGCAGGGCGGCCGCTGCGGTCGCGGTGGCCAGCCGTACGGATGCGCGCATGTGCTGACCCCTCTCAGCTCGTCGTGAAGGTGAAGTCGTCCAGGTCGTAGAGCGCTCCCGAGCCCTTGCCCTTGAAGACCAGGAAGAGCGTCGTGGTCTTCGTCGGCGGTTTGGCGATCGCCGTGCTGACGTCCTTGTAGGTCTCCCAGCCACCGGTCGGCGCCACCTTCACGCTGCCCAGCAGCTTGCCGCCGACGGATCCGCTGCGTACCTCCAGCGTGCCCCCGGATCCGGCCGACGCGACGCGCGCGGTCAGCTTGGTGGCGTTGCCGAGGATGTACGGCTTGAAGGAGACCCAGTCGCCGTTGTGGATGTCGCCGACGGTCTTGCCGCCGTGCGCCGGGGTGTGGTTGACGACGGAGACGCCCTTGGAGTCGTTGTAGTGCTCGCCCTGGCGGTGCTTGGGCTGGACGACGTTCTGATCGTGAGTGGTCAGCGCAGGCTGGCCGTTGGCGCCCTTGTCGGTGTACTCGGCGTCGAAGACCCCGAAGATGTTGGCGTTCGGGTCGTGCTCGCCGTCGGCGGAGGTCTGGATGGTGCCCTCGCAGCCGTTGGCCGAAGTGACGGGGTGGCCGTGGCTGTCGTGGCCGAGAATGTGCGTGACCTTCACCTTGGTGCAGTCGATCGCGCCGTCCTCCGGGTCGGTCACCTTCACCTTGAAGGGCACCTTGTCGCCGAAGGTGAACAGCTGCCCGTCGCCAGGAACCTCCAGGGTCACCTTGGGCGCGGTGTTGCCGACGGTGATGTGCGCGCTGGCCGAGCCGGTGCGTCCGGTGGAGTCCTTCACGGTCACGGTCGCCGTGTAGACGCCGTTCTTCTTGTACGTGTACGTGGGGTTCTGCTGCGTCGACTTGCCGCCGTCGCCGAAGTCCCAGGCGTAGGTCAGCGTGCCGCCGTCGGCGTCCGTGGCCTTCGAGGTGAACTTCGTGCGCAGCGGTGCCTGCCCGCTGGTCACGGACGCGCTCGCCTCGGCGACCGGGGAGTGGCCCTCGGTGGCGTTCTCGATGCGGAAGAGTCCGGAATTCTCGTCGCCGCCGAACCAGGCCGTGCCGTAGTCGAGGACGTACAGCGCGCCGTCCGGGCCGAACTCCATGTCCATCACCTGGGTGCCGGTCCACGGGAACGGGTTGATCTTCGACACCGTGCCGTCCGCGCCCTGCTCGATGCGCTTGATCCAGCGTCGGCCGAACTCGCCGGCGAAGAAGTCGCCGTCGTAGGCCTCGGGGAACTTCACCGGGGAGGTGTTCGCCGCGTCGTAGCGGTAGACGGGGCCGCCCATCGGGGACTCGGAGCCGCTGCCGAACTCGGGCACGGAACCGCCGTCGTAGGGAATCCACGCCTCCTGCGCGGGCGGCAGGTCGGTCAGGCCCGTGTTGTACCGCGACTCGTTCTTCGGGGCCGCGCAGTCGAAGGCGGACCCTGAGGTGCCGGTCGCGAAGTCGTAGTCGATGTAGGGGTCGTTCTTGCCGGTGCAGAACGGCCAGCCGAAGTTCCCGGCCTTGGTGACCCGGGCGAACTCGACCTGTCCCGCGGGGCCGCGCTTGGGGTCGGCCGCGCCCGCGTCGGGCCCGTAGTCACCCACGTACACGGTGCCGGTCGGCTTGTCGACGCTCATCCGGAAGGGGTTGCGGAAGCCCATCGCGTAGATCTCGGGGCGGGTCTTCTCGGTGCCCTTGGCGAAGAGATTGCCGTCGGGGACGGTGTAGCTGCCGTCGTCGGCGACCTTGACGCGGAGGATCTTGCCGCGCAGGTCGTTGGTGTTGCCTGCGCTGCGCCGCGCGTCGAAGGCGGGGTTGCGGTCCGCGCGCTCGTCGATGGGCGTGAAGCCGTCCGAGGCGAAGGGGTTGGAGTCGTCACCCGTCGACAGGTAGAGGTTGCCGTCCTTGTCGAAGTCGATGTCGCCGCCGACGTGGCAGCAGGTGCCGCGGCTCGCGGGGACGTCGAAGACCTTCTTCTCGCTGGCGGTGTCCAGGGTGCCGTCGGCCTTCAGGACGAAGCGGGAGAGGCGGTTCACGCCGTCGAACTTCTTGAAGTCCTCGGCCGTGCCGGTCTCCGGGGCGTCGCCCGCGGGGGTGTCCAGGGGCGGCGCGTAGTAGAGGAAGATCGCGCGGTTCTCGCTGAACTTCGGGTCGATGCCGACGCCCTGGAGGCCCTCTTCGTCGTGCGAATAGACCGGTATCTTCCCGGCGACCTTGGTGTTGCCCGCCGCGTCCGTGAGGCGGAGCGTGCCGTCGCGGGAGGTGTGCAGGACCGAGCGGTCGGGGAGCACGGCGAGCGTCATCGGCTCGCCCGTCTCCGGCTCGCCCTTGGCGAGGGTGACCTGCTGGAAGTCCTCGGCGACGGGGGCGGCCTGCGCGGGCGGGTCGGCGGGCACGGCACCGGCGTGCGGTACGGCGAGGGTCAGGGTGGCACCGGTGAGTACGGTGCCGGTGAGCAGGGCAAGGGTTCTGCGGAGTCTCGGGCGTTTCCTGTGCACGGAAGTTCCTCCGGAGGGGGGACGGTCGTACGGGGTGGGTGCGCCGTGCGCCGGGGTGCGCCGTCACCCCGGACTCTTCATGTCCTGTACACCTCAAGGACGGTAGCCACGTTTGTCCCGGGCGGAAAGCCCTTGTGCGCGACAGAAGTTGAACTTTTTCCTGTCAATGGACAAACGCGGCGTGAGACGGACCGGTCAGTCGGTCCGGTCGGAGCCGCCGAACGCCGCGTCGAAGGACGCGCTCGGGGCCTCGAAATCGAACGCCTTCAGGTGCGCCAGCGCCTCCGGCGCGCCCTGCAGGCGGTCCATGCCCGCGTCCTCCCACTCCACGGAGATCGGGCCCTCGTACGCGATGGAGCGCAGCATCCGGAAGACGTCCTCCCAGGGGACCTCCCCGTGGCCCGCCGACACGAAGTCCCAGCCGCGGCGCGGGTCGCCCCACGGCAGGTGCGAGCCGAGGCGGCCGTTGCGGCCGTCCAGGCGGCGCCGGGCCTCCTTGCAGTCGACGTGGTAGACGCGGTCACGGAAGTCGTAGAGGAACCCGACCGGGTCGAGGTCCTGCCACACGAAGTGCGACGGGTCGAAGTTCAGCCCGAACGCGGGGCGGTGGCCGACGGCCTCCAGGGCCTTGTGCGTGGTCCAGTAGTCGTACGCGATCTCCGACGGGTGCACCTCGTGGGCGAATCGCACGCCCTGCGCGTCGAAGACGTCCAGGATCGGGTTCCACCGCTCGGCGAAGTCCTCGTACCCGCGCTCGATCATCGACTCGGGAGCGGGCGGGAACATCGCGACCAGGTGCCAGATCGAGGAGCCCGTGAAGCCGACGACCGTGTCGACGCCGAAGGCCGCGGCTGCCCGCGCGGTGTCCTTGATCTCGGCGGCCGCCCGCTGCCGCACGCCCTCTGCCTCGCCGTCGCCCCAGATGCGGGCGGGCAGGATCGCCTGGTGCCGCTCGTCGATGATCGCGTCGCAGACGGCCTGGCCGACGAGGTGGTTGGAGATCGCCCAGCACTTGAGTCCGTACTTGTCGAGCAGCGCGTGCCGCCCGTCCAGGTACGACGGGTCGGCGAGCGCCTTGTCGACCTCGAAGTGATCGCCCCAGCAGGCGAGTTCGAGGCCGTCGTAGCCGAAGTCGCGGGCGAGCGCGCAGACCTCTTCGAGCGGAAGGTCGGCCCACTGGCCGGTGAAGAGCGTGAACTGCCGTGGCATGACCAGGCCTCCTCAGAGCGGGAATCGGGCGGGCATCAGGCGGGAACGGGCGTGTACACGGAGTTCTTCGCCGCGCTCTCCTCCACCGCGGCGAGCACCCGCTGCACGGAGAGTCCGTCGGCGAAGGAGGGTTCGGGCCGCGCCCCGGTGCCGATGGCGTGCAGCAGGTCACGGGCCTGGTGCACGAAGGTGTGCTCGTAGCCGAGGCCGTGGCCCGGCGGCCACCAGGCGTCCACGTACGGGTGGTCGGGCTCGGTCACCAGGATGCGGCGGAAGCCGGACGAGGCGGCGGGCTCGGTGTGGTCGTGGTAGGAAAGCTCGTTCAGACGCTCCAGATCGAAGGCCAACGAGCCTTCGGAGCCGTTGAGTTCGAGCCGCAGCGCGTTCTTTCGGCCCGCCGCGAACCGGGTCGCCTCGAAGGACGCGAGGGCGCCGGACGGGAAGCGTCCCGTGAAGACGGCCGCGTCGTCGACGGTGACCGTCCCGAGCCGGCTGCCGCCCGCCGCGGTGAGCCCGCTGGAAGCACCCTCCAGGACGGGCCGTTCACGCACGAAGGTCTCGGTGAGCGCCGACACCCCCGCCACCGGCTCCCCCACCAGGTACTGCGCGAGGTCCACGATGTGCGCACCGAGGTCACCGAGCGCACCGGATCCCGCCCGGTCCTTGCGCAGCCGCCAGGTCAGCGGGAACGACGCGTCGACCAGCCAGTCCTGAAGGTACGTCAGGCGTACGTGCCGCAGCGCTCCGAGCCGCCCTTCGGCGATCATCCGCCGGGCGAGCGCGAGGGCGGGCACCCGGCGGTAGTTGAAGCCGACCATGGCCACCTGGCCGCGGGCACGCGCCCGTTCGGCGGCCTCGGCCATGGCCTCGGCCTCCTCGACGCTGTTCGCGAGGGGCTTCTCGCACAGCACGTGCTTGCCCGCCTCCAGGGCGGCGACGGCGATCTCCGCATGGCTGTCGCCGGGCGTGCAGATGTCGACGATGTCGACGTCGTCCCGGGCGATCAGGGCGCGCCAGTCGGTCTCGGCGGCGGCCCAGCCGAGCCGGTCGGCGGCGGCGCGCACGGCGCCGCCGTCGCGGCCGCAGACGGCCGAGAGCACCGGCTGCACCGGCAGGTCGAAGACGCGGCCCACGGTGCGCCAGCCCTGTGAGTGGGCAGCGCCCATGAAGGCGTAGCCGACCATGCCGACACCCAGCGGCCGCTTCTCGGCGGCCCCGGGATCGGCCGCGGTACCGGCCCCCGGCTGGGAATCGGCACCGGCCTCGGTTTCCGTCTCACGCATGCGGTAATCCTCCTCGTCGACGCTCGGTGGGGGGTGCGGGCGTGCGCATCACTTGAAACCGGTGGACATGTACTGGCCGACGTTCTCCTTGTCGACCACGGCCGAGTAGCAGGTGACGAAGGACGGGATCTCGAACTCGGCCATGCCGTTGACGCCCTTGCCCTGACCGAGGGCGCGCGCGAGGTCGATCGCGGACGCGGCCATGGTCGGCGGGTAGAGGACGGTGGCCTTCAGGACGCTGTTGTCCGCCTCGATGGCCTGCATGGCGGAGAGCGCGCCCGCGCCGCCGACCATCAGGAAGTCGTCGCGGCCCGCCTGCTTGATGGCGCGCAGGGCCCCCACGCCCTGGTCGTCGTCGTGGTTCCACAGGGCGTCGAAGTTCTTCTGGGCCTGCAGCAGTTGGGACATCTTCGACTGTCCCGACTCGACGGTGAAGTCGGCTGCCTGCCGGGCGACCTTCTTGATGTTCGGGTAGTTCTTGAGGGCGTCGTCGAAGCCCTTCGAGCGCTGCTTCGTGAGCTCCAGGTTGTCGAGTCCCGCCAGCTCCACGACGCGTGCGTTCTTCTTGTCCTTGAGCTTCTCGCCGATGTAGTGCCCGGCGCTCAGGCCCATGCCGTAGTTGTCGCCGCCGATCCAGCAGCGGTAGGCCTGCGGGGAGGCGAAGACGCGGTCGAGGTTGACGACCGGGATGCCCGCGCGCATGGCCTTCAGGCCGACCTGGGTGAGCGCCTTGCCGTCTGCGGGCAGGACGACGAGGACGTCGACCTTCTTGTTGATCAGCGTCTCGACCTGGCCGATCTGCGCCGCGGTGTCGTTGGAGCCCTCGGTGGCCTCCAGTGTGACGTCCGCGTACTTCTCGGCCCGCTTCTTGGCGTTGTCGTTGATGGCGTTGAGCCAGCCGTGGTCGGCCTGGGGGCCCGCGAAGCCGATGGTGACCTTCTTGCCCGGCTTGTCGTCGGCCACCTGCTGCGACTTGTCGTCGGAGTCGTCGTCCTTCGACTCGTTGCTGGTGCAGCCCGTGATGAGGGCTCCGGTGGACAGCGCGGCGGCTCCGAAGAGGAGTCCTCTGCGGCTGGTGTGGGATGGCATGAGTGAACCCCTCGGGTCAGGAAGTGGTGGCCGTACGTCGTTGGACGAGCACCGCGGCGACGATGATCGCGCCCTTGGCGATCTGCTGGGTCGCGGTCTCCAGGTTGTTGAGCGCGAAGATGTTCTGGATCGTGGTGAAGATCAGCACGCCGAGCACGGAGCCCGTGATGGTGCCGCGGCCGCCGGTGAGCAGGGTGCCGCCGATGATCACCGCTGCGATGGCGTCGAGTTCGTACAGGTTGCCGTTGGTGTTCTGGCCGGAGCCGGAGAGGACGATCAGCAGGAAGGCCGCGATGCCGCAGCACAGGCCGGAGAGCAGGTACAGGTAGAGCCGCTGCCTGCGGACGTCGATGCCGGCCAGGCGGGCCGCTTCCGCGTTGCCGCCGACGGCGACCGAGCGGCGGCCGAAGGTGGTGCGGTTCAGGAGCAGCCAGCCGACCACGGTGACGGCGGCGAAGACCAGGACCAGCGGCGGGATGCCGAGGATGTAGGAGTCGCGCTCGCCGAGCTTCAACACCCCGTCGACGGTGACCATTTGGGTCTTGCCGTCGGTGATCTGCAGGGCGAGGCCGCGACCCGCCGCCAGCATGGCGAGGGTGGCGATGAACGGCACGATCGCGCCGTACGCGACGAGCAGGCCGTTCACCAGGCCGCACCCCATTCCGACGATCACGGCCGTGAAGAGGATGCCCGCGAAGCCGTACTCCTGGGTGGCGACCGTCGTCGCCCACACCGAGGCGAGCGCGACGATCGCGCCGACCGACAGGTCGATGCCACCGGAGATGATCACGAACGTCATGCCGACGGTGACCACGCCGATGACGGACGCCTGGGTGAGGATCAGCTGGACGTTGTCGGTGTCGAGGAACGAGTCGGGCTGGGTGATGCCGCCGATCGCGATCAGCACGGCGAGCACACCGAGCAGCGAGAGCGTCCGCACGTCGGCGCGGGCCACGGCGGTGCGCCACGGGCTGCCGCCGTCCGCGGGGGTGCTCTTGTGGGTGGCGGCCTCGGCCGCCGGGGCTGGCTGGGTCATGCCGCCGGGCTCCCTTCAAGGACGAGGTCGAGTACGCGGTGTTCATCGAGTTCACGGGCGGGGGCGGTGTGCACGACGCGGCCCTCGCGGAGCACCAGGACGCGGTCGGCGAGGCCGAGCACCTCGGGCACTTCGCTGGAGACGAGCAGCACGGCCAGGCCCTCGTCGGCGAGGCGCCGGATGACCGCGTACAGCTCGGCGCGGGCGCCGACGTCGACGCCGCGGGTCGGCTCGTCGAGCAGCAGGACGCGGCAGCCGCGCAGCAGCCAGCGGGCCAGGACGGCCTTCTGCTGGTTGCCGCCGGAGAGGGTGCGGACCGGGGCCGTGGGCTGGTCGGGGCGCAGCGAGAGCTCGCGCGTCGCCGCGCGTGCGGCCTCGCGTTCGGCGCCCCGGTCGAGCCAACCGCCGTGCGAGAAGCGGGACATGGAGGAGACCGACACGTTGCGGGTGACGGATTCCAGCATGAGCAGGGCCTGCGCCTTGCGCTCCTCGGGAGCGAGGCCGAGCCCCGCACGGATGGCGGCGCGGACACTTCCGGGGCGCAGGTTCTGTCCCTCGACGGCCACTTGGCCCGTGCTGGGCTTGCGCGCGCCGTAGATCGTCTCCAGGATCTCGGAGCGCCCGGAGCCGACGAGTCCGGCGAGGCCCACGATCTCGCCGGGGCGCAGGTCGAGGTCGAGGGGTTCGAACTCGCCGCGCCTGGAGAGGCCGCGGACGGTCAACACCGGTTGTGCGGAGGATGGTTCGGCGGGCCGGTCCGGGAAGACGTACTCGACGTTGCGGCCGGTCATCAGCGCCACGACGTCCTTGGTCGGCGTCGACTCGGCGGGCAGGCCGCCCGCGACGGCACGGCCGTCCTTGAGGACGGTGACGCGGTCGCCGATGCGGCGGATCTCCTCCAGCCGGTGGGAGATGTAGACGACGGCGACGCCGTCCGCCGTGAGGTCGGCGACGATGCGGAAGAGGTTGTCGACCTCGTCGGGGTCGAGGGCGGCCGACGGCTCGTCCATGACGATGAGACGCACCTCGTGCGAGAGCGCGCGGGCCATCGAGACGATCTGCTGGTGGGCCGCGGAGAGCTCGCCCACGAGTCGGCCCGGGTCGATCTCCGGATGCCCGAGTCGCTTGAGCAGAGCCGCGGTCGACGCCTTCGCCGTCCGGCCGCGCACCACGAAACCGGCGGCGGTCGGCTCGTGCCCGAGATGGACGTTCTCGGCGACGGACAGCCCTTCCACCAGGTCGAGCTCCTGGTAGATGGTGGCGATGCCGAGCCGCATGGCGGCGATCGGCGAGCGGAGCGTGATGCGCTCGCCGCGCCAGGTGATCTCGCCGCCGTCGGGCTGGTGGGCGCCGGCGAGGACCTTGATGAGGGTGGACTTCCCGGCGCCGTTCTGGCCGAGGAGGCAGTGCACTTCCCCGGCCTGGACCTGGAGGTCGACGCCGTCGAGGGCACGGACTCCGGGGAACGACTTGGTGATGCCGGACATGGTGAGCAGCGGTGGTTCTTGTGCCATGACGGTTCCCCTCGGCGGTGATCGCAGCAGGGCAGGGCGGATTCAGGGCAGGGCGGAGCCGGTTGTGGTGGGGCGGGCCGGAACAGCGCAGGGCGGAGCAGGGCGCTGTGCCGGATGAGGTGGCGCTACGTTGCGTACGTGCCGTGCGTGGCGTACGTGTCGGTCAGGCCGGTGAGAACAGGTGGTCGCTGATGAGGCGGGCGCCGCCGATGACTCCGGCGGTGGGGCCCAACTCACCCAGGACGATGGGGAGGTTGCCGGTCGCCAGGGGCAGCGACTGGCGGTAGACCTGGGTGCGGATCGCGGCGAGCAGCGTGTGGCCGAGGCCGGTCACACCGCCGCCGATCACCACGAGGCCCGGGTTGAAGAAGCTGACGAGGCCCGCGATGACCTGGCCGGTGCGGTTGCCGCCCTCGCGGATGAGGTCGAGTGCGGTGGCGTCGCCCGCGGCGGCGGCCGCCGCGACGTCGACGGCGCTGAGCCGTCCCGCCTCGTCGAGCCGCGCGGCGAGCTCCGCCGAACGTCCCTCCCTGGCCGCCTCCTCGGCGTCGCGGGCGAGCGCCGCGCCGCTGAAGTAGGCCTCCAGGCAGCCCTTGTTGCCGCAGGCGCAGGGGCGTCCGTCCGGTTCGGACTGGATGTGGCCGATGTCGCCGGCGCTGCCCGTCGTACCGCGGTAGACCTCACCGCCGACGACGATGCCGCAGCCGATGCCCGTGCCGATCTTGACGCAGAGGAAGTCGGCCACGGAGCGTGCGACGCCCGCGTGCTGCTCCCCCATCGCCATGAGGTTCACGTCGTTGTCGACCATGACGGGGCAGCCGAGGTCCTGGCTGAGGGCCTCCCTGACGGGAAAGCCGTCCCACCCCGGCATGATCGGCGGGGCGACCGGCACGCCCTCGGGGAAGCGGACGGGACCCGGGACGCCGATGCCGGCGCCGTCGAACCCTTCCGCGAGCCCGGAGGCCTTGAGCTTGGCCGCCATGGCGAGGACCTGCTCGAAGACCGCGACCGGGCCCTCGCGCACGTCCATGGGCTGGTTGATGTGGCCGAGGACCTCCAGCTCGGCGTTGGTCACCGCGACGTCTACCGAGGTCGCGCCGATGTCCACGCCGAGGAAGCGGAGGGCCGGGGCCAGGCGGATGTTGTGGGACCGGCGGCCGCCGCGCGAGGCGGCGAGTCCGTCGGCGACCACGAGTCCGGTCTCCAGGAGCCGGTCGACCTCCACGGCCAGCTTGGACCGCGAGAGGTCGACCTGATCGCCCAGCTGGGCGCGGGAGTTGGGTCCTCCGTCACGCAACAGGCGCAACAGCCGTGCCTGGTGCGTGTTGGCGGGTCGAGCCGTCATACGTCTCACGCGCCCCTCCCCGCCTCATCGGGCTTCCCATGCCGTTGCCCGCGGGCTGGTGCGCCGTCGTTGCCGCCGCCGTCGCCTCAGGGCTTCTTTCAAGCTTTCGAGGGGAACGTAGCAGTGCCTGCCGGGACTGGGAAGAAGTTGCGCGGGAATTGCCCATGACTTTCTCCAGTCACAGGACAAAGGGGGGTGGGGGCCTGCGTCTACGCGGGCTGCCGGAGCATGCACCAGGTGCGCGGGCCGTTGTCCGGCAGCGGGACGTCGGCCGTGACGGTGAAGCCGAGCCGCTCGTAGAACGCCACGTTCTGCTCCGTCGAGGTCTCCAGGAAGCAGGGGAATCCGGCACGGTCGGCGGCGTCGAGGCCGGGCTTGATCACCGCGCCGCCGAGGCCCTTGCCCTGCTCGTCCGGGTCGACCCCGACCGTGGCGAGGAACCATGCGGGGAACCGGGGCCGGTACGGCCGGAGCGCGCGGTCCGCCGACTCGAACCAGGGCGCGCGGTCGCCCGCGAGCTCCCCGACGAGCGGGCCGATCGCGGCGAAGCCGGGCCCCGGGTCCCGGTCCGGCGTGGTCCACACGGCGACGGCGCGCCCGGCGCCCGCGACCCAGACCCGTCCGTAGACCATCCCGATGCGCGTCAGGAAGAGCTCCTGGAAGCGGCGTACCCGCTCATGGTGGTCGTCGGCCGCGACGACGTGCCGGGTGAAGGGGTAGTCGGCGAAGGCTCTGGCGAGGGTGTTCACGGCCACCGGCATGTCTTCGCCGATCGCGGGGCGTATGCGGTGTTGCGTACTCATCTCACTTCTCCCGGTCTTCAGGCGGTACTGGCCCTGTGCGACAGGCGGTACTGGCCCTGTACAACAGGCTGGCCCTGCACATCAGACCGTACGGGGCCGGACCTACCTCCGAGGTAATCGACGGCCCCCGGGACCGGGCCGCACGATGGCGGTCCCTCGCCGCCCCGAACGGAAGGCCGCCCCGTGCCGGACACCCCGCCCCAGGACGAACTCCTCACCCGGCTGCTCGACATGGTCCCCTTCGCCGCGCGCCTCGGCATCGCCTTCACGGAAGCCGGGCCGGACCGCGTCGAGGGCACCCTCGACTGGTCGCCCGACGTGTGCACGGCGGGCGGCGTGCTGCACGGTGGGGCGCTGATGTCGCTCGCCGACACGGTCGGCGCGGTGTGCGCGTTCCGCAACCTGCCGTCGGGAGCGACCACGTCGACGGTCGAGTCGAAGACGAACTTCTTCCGGGCCGTCCGCGCCGGGACGGCCCGCGCGGTGGCCCGCCCGCTGCATGTCGGCGGCTCGTTCGTCGTCGTGCAGACGGAGGTGTACGACGACGAAGGGCGCCTCGTGGGGCAGACGACGCAGACGCAGGCGGTGCTCAGCCCTGGTCGCGCTGGTGGTAGGTCTGCCTGGTGTGCTCGGTGTGGGCCCGCATGATGTCCGTTGCGCGCCGCTCGTCGCGCTCGGCGATGGCGGCGATCAGCTCGCGGTGCTCCAGCCAGGACTGCCTGCCGCGCTGCCGGGCGACCGGCGTGTAGTACCAGCGGACCCGGCGGTCCACCTGCCCGGCGAGCTCGGCGAGGACCACGTTGCCCGCCAGTTCCATCACCTTGGCGTGGAAGGCGGCGTTCAGGGTGACCACCTGGTCCACGTCGCCGTCGGCCACGGCCTGCTCGCCCCGGGTGCAGAGCTCGTCGAGCTCCTTGATGCCCGCGAGGCCGGTGTTCGCGGCGGCGAGCCGGGCGGCTTCGGCCTCCAACAGGGTGCGGACGGTGAGGAGTTGGTCCGCCTCCTCCTCGGTCGGCTCGTGCACGAACGCGCCCTGGGCGGGACGCAGGTCCACCCACCCCTCGGTGTTGAGCCGCTGCAGCGCCTCGCGCACCGGCTGCCGCGAGACACCGAGGTGCCCGGCCAGCTCGCTCTCGACGAGGTGCTGGCCGGGCTGCAGCGAACGGGTCGTGATCAGTTCGAGCAGGGCCTCGTAGACCCGCTCTCTGAGTGGACCGGGACGTTCGAGCTTGGGCACCGCCCCCGGCGGCAGTCCTGTGGACAACATCGCGGCCCCCTCCTCGAAGATTGCCTTTTGTCTACAGTCTACGAGCTACAGGGGCCAGTACCAGGGGGAGTTGAGCCGATCACACGCCTGCGCGTGACTCATTCACGGGCGCGGCACGGCACCACGGGCACAGCGCGGCGCCACAGGCACAGCACGGCGTCACGGGCAGCGAACGACCTGCCCCGCGTACGACAGGTTGCCGCCGAAGCCGAACAGCAGGACCGGGTCCCCGGAGCGGATCTCGCCGCGCTCCACCAGCTTGGAGAACGCCATCGGGATACTGCCCGCCGAGGTGTTGCCGGAGTCGACGACATCGCGTGCGACGACCGCGTTCACCGCGCCGATGCGCTCGGCGAGCGGCTCGATGATGCGGAGGTTGGCCTGGTGCAGGACGACTCCGGCAAGGTCGGCCGGGGTGAGCCCGGCGCGCTCGCAGGCCGCGCGGGCGAGCGGCGGCAGCTGGGTCGTCGCCCAGCGGTAGACGCTCTGGCCCTCCTGGGCGAAGCGTGGCGGCGTGCCCTCGATGCGCACGGCGTTGCCCATCTCGGGCACCGAGCCCCAGAGCACGGGGCCGACGCCGGGCTCCTCGCCGGGCCCGCACGCCTCCAGGACGACCGCGCCCGCGCCGTCACCGGTCAGGACGCAGGTGGTGCGGTCCGTCCAGTCGGTGACCTCGGACATCTTGTCCGCGCCGATGACCAGGGCGCGGGTCGCGGCCCCGGCCCGCAGGGTGTGGTCGGCGGTGGCCAGCGCGTGCGTGAAGCCCGCACACACCACGTTGAGGTCAAGGGCGGCCGGGCCGGGGACGCCGAGGCGTGCGGCGACCCGTGCGGCCATGTTCGGCGAGCGGTCGATGGCCGTGGAGGTGGCGACCACGATGAGGTCGATCGCTTCGGGGGTCAGGCCCGCGGCGGCCAGGGCCTTGCCGCCGGCGTGCGCGGCCAGCTCGTCGACCGGCTCCTCCGGGCCCGCGATGTGGCGGGTGCGGATGCCCACCCGGGACCGGATCCACTCGTCGCTGGTGTCGACCTTGGCCGCCAGGTCCTCATTGGTGAGGATCTTGGCGGGCTGGTAGTGGCCGACGGCGGCGATGCGCGAGCCGTGCATGTACGGGTCCCCCTTGTGCCGGAGATACGGGACCCTCCAGTTTGGTCAGCGACTCACGAGTAACGATGCACGTAATGCGACAGGAAAGGCGCGCAGGGTTTGGATGCTTCTCATGATCCGGTCACCCTCTGAAGAGCTGTGTGACCTTGTGTACGAGTTCATAGACGCCATAACCGAGCGGAAGACCCACCCAGAGCCAGGCGAACACGGTCAATGCGCGGCGGTTACTTGGCGGTGTGCTCGGTGGCGTGGTCATCAGCGGCCTCCCTCGGGACGGGGATGTGGTGGCGGGGGTGGACGGGCCGGACCAGCTCGTTCGCGACGAAGCCCACGACGAGGAGTCCGATCATGATCGCGAAGGAGAGGCCGTAGAGGCCCGAGCCGTGCTTGCCCGCCTCCTCCTGGTGGTCGGCGACCCGGTTCACGATCAGCGGTCCGAGGACGCCCGCCGTCGACCACGCGGTGAGCAGCCTGCCGTGGATGGCGCCGACCTGGTAGGTGCCGAAGAGGTCCTTCAGATACGCGGGGATGGTCGCGAAGCCGCCTCCGTAGAAGGAGAGGATCACCAGCGCACAGCAGATGAACAGCGGTTTCGAGGTGTCCCCGAAGCGTGCGATCAGCAGATACATGAGCGCGCCGACGCCGAGGTAGACGCGGTAGACGTTCTTGCGGCCGATCAGGTCCGATGCCGACGACCAGCCGATGCGGCCCGCCATGTTCGCGGCCGAGAGCAGGGCGACGAAGCCGGCCGCGGCGGAGACCGACACGGGCGTCGCGGTGTCCGCGAAGAAGTCCGTGATCATCGGGGCGGCCTTCTCCAGGATGCCGATCCCGGCGGTCACGTTCATGCACAGGACGACCCACAGGCACCAGAACTGCGGGGTGCGGACGGCCTGCGACGCCGAGACCTGCGGCCCGTCCAGCGCGCCCGGGCCGCCCGGCCGGTGCGCGCCTTCCGTCCGCGGCACCCGCACCAGGAACACGCCGAGCGCCATGAAGACGGCATAGGTGAGGCCGTGCACGAGGAACGCGAGCGCGATGCCGTCCGAGTCCGCGCCGAAGGAGTCCAGCATCTGCGCGCTCCACGGCGAGGCGATGAGCGCACCCCCGCCGAAGCCCATGATCGCGATGCCGGTGGCCATGCCGGGGCGGTCGGGGAACCACTTGATCAGTGTGGAGACGGGTGAGATGTAGCCGATGCCGAGGCCGATCCCGCCGATGAAGCCGTAGCCGAACACGATCAGCCAGTACTGGCTGATCGCCGCGCCGAGGGCGGCGATCAGGAAGCCGGAGGAGAAGCAGGTGAGGGCGACGGCCATCGCCCAGCGCGGGCCGTTGCGCTCGACGAGCGTGCCGCCGAACGCGGCGGAGAGGCCGAGCATGACGATGCCGAGCTGGAAGGGGAGCGCGCTCTGGGTGCCGCTGAGGTCGAGCGCGGATTCGAGGGGCGGTTTGAACACGCTCCAGGCGTAGGCCTGGCCGATGGAGAGGTGCACCGAGAGCGCGGCGGGGGGCACGAGCCAGCGGGACCATCCGGGGGGTGCGACGGGGGGCCTCATGATCCCGAACCATAGGAAGAAGTCCGGTGAGTTGGGAAGCCGCGCGACCTCTTGCCCACCCAACTTCCATACTGTAGACAATATTTCGTCGGCGAAATTCTCCATACGTTCCATGCCGCGCGCCCCACGGCGCGCGCCCCACGACGCACGTTCCTCGGATCCCCCGACCGAATGGAGCGCCCCACCGTGAAAGTCGCAGTCCTCGGTGCCGGTGCGATCGGCGCCTACGTCGGAGCCGCGCTGCACCGCGCGGGCGCGGGCGTCCATCTCGTCGCCCGTGGACCGCATCTGGCGGCCATGAGGCAGCACGGAGTGAGGGTGCTGAGCCCGCGCGGAGAGAATCGGCACCGTCGACCCGGCCTCCCTCGACGACTACCGCGCCCACGGCGGCTACACCACCCTCCGCCGTGCCTTCGCCATCGGCCCCGCCGAGGTGATCCGCGAGGTCACCGAGTCGGGGCTCGTCGGACGGGGCGGGGCCGCCTTCCCCACGGGACGCAAGTGGCAGGCCACCGCCGCCCGGCCCGAACATCCGCACTACCTCGTCTGCGACGCCGACGAATCCGAGCCCGGCACCTTCAAGGACCGCGTGATCATGGAGGGCGACCCGTACGCGCTCATCGAGGCGATGACCGTCGCCGGGTACGCGACCGGCGCCCACCACGGCTACCTCTACCTCCGCGGCGAATACCCCCGTGCCCTGCGCGGACTGGAGCACGCCATCACGCAGGCACACGCGCGCGGGCTGCTCGGCGACGACATCCTCGGGCAGGGGTACGCCTTCGACATCGAGATCCGGCGCGGTGCGGGTGCGTACATCTGCGGCGAGGAGACGGCGCTCTTCAACTCCATCGAGGGGTACAAAGGAGAGCCCCGGTCCAAACTGCCCTTCCCTGTAGAGAAGGGTTTGTTCGGCAAACCCACTGCCGGGAACAACGTCGAGACGCTCGTCAACGTCCTGCCGATCCTCACCATGGGCGCCGCCGCCTACGCGGCCATCGGTACGGAGAAGTCCACGGGGCCCAAGCTCTTCTGCGTCTCCGGGAGCGTCGCGCGGCCGGGCGTCTACGAACTGCCCTTCGGCGCCACCCTCGGCGAACTCCTCGCCCTGGCCGGAAGGCCCGGAAACCTCCGCGCCGTGCTCCTGGGAGGCGCCGCCGGCGGCTTCGTACGGGCCGACGAACTCGACGTTCCCCTCACCTTCGAGGGAACCCGGGCGGCCGGGACCACCCTCCGCTCCGGCGTCGTGCTCGCCTTCGACGACACCGTGCCGCTCCCCCGCGTCCTGCTGCGCATCGCCGAGTTCTTCCACGACGAGTCCTGCGGACAGTGCGCGCCCTGTCGCGTCGGAACCGTCCGCCAGGAGGAGGCGCTGCACCGCGTCCTCGGGTGGACCGGCGCCGACGCCGCTGACGACATCGCGCTGCTGCGCGACGTGGGGCGGGCCATGCGGGACGCCTCGATCTGCGGTCTCGGCCAGACCGCGAGGAACGCCGTGGAATCCGCCATCGACCGCCTGGGGGCGTACGAATGACCGCGATACCTCTGCAACCGCCGCGCCGCCTGGTGGAGTTCACCCTGGACGGGGCGGCGACGAGGGTGTCGGAAGGGGCCACACTGCTCGACGCCTGCCGGGCGGCGGGCAAGGACGTCCCGACCCTGTGCGAGGGCGACACCCTCACCCCCAAGAACGCCTGCCGCGTGTGCGTGGTGGAGGTGGACGGCGCCCGCACCCTCGCGCCCGCCTGCTCGCGGCGGGCCGAGCCCGGCATGAGCGTGCGCACGGACACCGAACGCACCCGGCACAGCCGCAGGGTCGTCCTCGAACTGCTCGCCTCGTCGGTCGACATGTCGACGACACCGAAGGCCGCGGGCCGGCTGAAGGAGTACGAGGCGAAGCCCGAGCGGTCCGGTCCCGACGCGGCCCGGCTGAACGAGGAGCCGAGGGTCGACAACGACCTGTACGTGCGGGACTACGACAAGCGCATCCTCTGCTACAAGTGCGTCGACGCCTGCGGCGAGCAGGGGCAGAACACCTTCGCCATCTCGGTCGCGGGGCGCGGCTTCGACGCCCGTATCGCCGTCGAGCACGACGCGCCGCTGACGGACTCCGCCTGCGTCTACTGCGGCAACCGCATCGAGGTCTGCCCGACCGGCGCCCTCAGCTTCAAGTCGGAGTTCGACATGCGTGCCGCCGGTACGTGGGACGAGTCCGCGCAGACCGAGACGACGACGGTGTGCACGTACTGCGGAGTCGGCTGCAACCTGACCCTGCACGTGCAGGACAATGAGATCGTGAAGGTCACTGCCCCGCACGACAATCCGGTGACCCACGGCAACCTCTGCCTCAAGGGCCGCTTCGGCTACCAGCACGTACAGAACCGGGACTGATCAAGACATGGGACGAGTCACGGAGCGACGCAAGGTCATCCGGATCCGGGACGGGCACGTCTCGGAGCGGCCCGACACCCTGGTCGCCGAGGAACCCCTGGAGATCCGGCTGAACGGCAAGCCGCTCGCCATCACCATGCGCACGCCCGGCGACGACTTCGCGCTGGCGGCCGGTTTCCTGGTGAGCGAGGGCGTGCTGGGCGCGGCGGACGAGCTGCAGTCGATCGTGTACTGCGCGGGGGCCCTGGAGGACGGATCGAACACCTACAACGTCGTCGACGTGAAGACCGCCCCGGGTGTCGTGCTCCCCGACATCACCCTCGAACGCAACGTCTACACCACCTCCTCCTGCGGCCTGTGCGGCAAGGCGAGTCTGGACGCCGTCCGCACGACCGCCCGTTTCCCGATCGCCGACGCTCCCCCGGTCCGGGTCGGGACCGAACTGCTCGCGAGCCTCCCCGACCGGCTGCGGGCCGCGCAGCGGGTCTTCGACCGGACCGGTGGTCTGCACGGGGCCGCGCTCTTCTCCGAGGAGGGCGACCTGCTCGACATAAGGGAGGACGTGGGGCGGCACAACGCCGTCGACAAGCTGGTCGGGCGCGCCCTGCAGAACGGTGACCTGCCGCTGTCCCGCACGATCCTGCTCGTCTCGGGCCGCGCCTCCTTCGAGCTCGCCCAGAAGGCGGTGATGGCGGGCCTTCCGGTGCTCGCGGCGGTCTCCGCGCCGTCCTCGCTCGCCGTCGACCTGGCCGCCGAGACGGGGCTCACGCTGATCGGTTTCCTGCGCGGCTCCTCCATGAACGTGTACGCGGGCGAGCACCGCGTCGCCCTGCGGGCCGCGGCCGCCCAGGGCTGATCCGGGCTCCCCGCCGCACGGCGGCGGCGCCCCGGCCGACGGGGAGCTCCCCCTGCGCCGGCCGGGCCCCTGCCCCGGTGCGGCACCGCTCAGGCCGACTCGTCGACCCCCGAGATCCGGCCCAGCAGTTCCAGGAACCGCTTCCGCTCGTCGGGCGAGAGGGGCGCGAGGAGTTCGGCGTTGGCCTGTTCGGCCGCTGCCGCGCAGCGTTTGACGGTGCGTCTGCCGCGCGCGGTGATGGTGATGGCGTTCTTGCGGCGGTCGCGGGGGTCGGGGGCGCGCTCGACGAGGCCGTCGGCCTGCAGGTCGTTGATGACGCCGACCATGTCCTTCGGGTCGAGCGAGACGCTGCGGCCGAGCTCCGCCTGCGCGACGGGGCCCAGGTCCGCGACGGCGGAGAGCACCACGTGGTGCCACATCTTGAGTCCCTCGCGGGCCAGCGCGTCGGCGACGAGCCCGCGCCCGCGCGCTGCCGCGCGGCCGAGCAGCCAGCTGGGGAGCGTCCGGATGGTGCTGGGGGCGGAGGGTGTCGTGGCCATGGGGGAAGCCTATCCAAAGAATCGTTGGACTTCCCCACGATTCCGCGTTTACCGTTGGGGCTCCCAACGATCTCTGAACTGTGGAGGTGGTGCCGATGCGTCGCGTCCGGTACGAACACAGCGGCGGCCCCGAAGTCCTGTTCCTGGAGGACGTCCCGGTACCCGCGCCGGGCCCCGGCGAGCTCCTCGTGCGCGTCGAGGCGGTCGGCGTGACCCTTCCCGTCGTCCGCAAGGTCCGCGGCGACGGCGACCCGGTCCCGCTCGGGGGCGAGGTCGCCGGTGAGGTCGTCGCGCTCGGCGAAGGAGCGGTCGGCCACGCGCCGGGCGACCGCGTCACCGGCCTGGTCTTCGGGCACGGCTACGCCGACTACGCACTGCTCCGCACCGCGATGGCCTCCCCCGTCCCGGACGGGGCGAGCGCCGTCGATGCGGTCGCGCTGGTCCGCTCCGGCCTCGTCGCGTACGGGGCGCTCGAAGCCGCCCGACCCGCGCCCGGCGAGTCCGCTCTCGTCACGGCGGCTGCGAGCGGTGTCGGCCACCTCGCCCTGCAGCTCGCGAAGGCGAAGGGCGCCTCGCACGTGGTGGCCGCCGTCTCCGACCCCGGCAAGGCGGACTTCGTGCGCGGGCTCGGCGCCGACGAGGTCGTCACGTACGACCAGGAGGTGTGGGGCGAACCGGTCGACTACGTCCTGGACGCGGTCGGCGGCGACCTCCTGACGCCCGCCGTCAGGGCCCTGGCCCCGCACGGGCGGCTGGTGGCCTACAGCTCGGGCGGCGGCACGGTGGCGGCGTACGACCTGCTCGTCGGGGCGAAATCCGTCATCGGCTGCCAGCTGGGGCTGATCGCACGCGGGCGGCCGGAGCTGTACGAGGCGTGGCGGCGGGAGCTGTGGGAGCTGCACGCGGCGGGCGGCCTGCGCACGGCTGTGCACGCGGAGTTCGCGCTGGCGGACGCGGCGGCGGCGCACGCGGCGATCGAGGGGCGGAGCAACCGGGGCAAGGTCGTCCTGATCCCTTGATGCGCACTCCTTGTGGGGTGCGGGTGACCCCAAGTAGCGTCTGCGTCGGAACGCGGACATGGGATGTCAGGATGTCAGGACGCCACGTCCGCAGGGCGCCGCGCCCACAGCACTCCGCACCCCGCACGCCACACCCCGCACGCCCCGTTCAGGACGCGCCATGAGTCGCCGTCGCCACGAAAGGCGGACCGCACCATGCCATCGAGCCTCCGCGAACGCCTCAGACCACTCCGTACCGCCACCGCGGCGCTGACCCTCGTCGCCGTCGGCGCCCTGCTGCCCGCGCCCGCCGCGCAGGCGGTGCGGGCGGCGCCGCCGCGCACTGCGCCGTTCGAGCAGCAGGTGCTGTTCAAGGCGTCCCAGGATCCCGGATACGCCTGCTACCGCATCCCCGCCGTGGTGCGGACGACGAAGGGCACCCTCCTCGCCTTCGCGGAGGGCCGGGTCAACGACTGCAGCGACGCGGGCGACATAGACCTGGTGCTCAAGCGGTCGCACGACGGCGGCCGCACCTGGGGGCCGCTCCAGGTGATCAACGAGGGCGAGGGCGACACCCACGGCAACCCGGCGCCCGTCGTGGACCGCGAGAGCGGCCGCGTCCTGCTGGCGGAGACGTACAACACGGGACGCACGGACGGCAAGAACTGCGACGTGCCGTGCGACCGGACCCCGCACCTGCAGTACAGCGACGACGACGGCCGCAGCTGGTCCGCGCCCCGCGACCTGAGCGAGGAGATCCTGCCGGAGAACTGGAACTCCTGGTACGCGACGGGGCCCGTGCACGGCATCCAGCTGACCCGCGGCAGGCACGAGGGACGCCTCGTCTTCACCGCCAACACCGAGACGTGGAACGGCAGTCGGGTCACCGCCAACCACGCCGCGCTGATCGTCAGCGACGACGGCGGCGACCACTGGAAGATCGGCGCGACGGACTCGTACCCGATACCGGAAGACGGCACGTTCCGCCAGAAGCCGTCCGAGATGACCGTCACCGAGCGGCCCGACGGGACGGTCTACGTCAGCGGCCGCGAGCAGGACGGCACGGACCTCGGCCACCGCACCCACACCGTCAGCAGGGACGGCGGCACCACCTTCGCCGCCCCCTTCCGCGCGATCCCCGACCTCTACACGCCCCAAGTGCAGGGCTCCACCCTGCAGTTCGGCAAGCGGATGCTGCTGGCCTGCCCCGGCGACCCGGACCGCCGCCGCACCATGCAGATCCGCTCGTCCTACGACGGCGGGCGCACCTGGGACAGCGTCGACCGCGGCACCACGGTGACCACCGACTGGTCCGGCTACTCGGACCTGGTGCGGGCCGACCGCGCGCACGTGGGCCTGCTGTACGAGGGCGGCGCGGTCGACGCGCGCGACGAGATCCGCTTCGCCCGTTTCACCGAGGACTGGCTGACGCCGCGCAGGGGCCCCGACCCCACGACCCCCGACCACGCGCCGGGCGCACGTCCCGCCGCGGTGCTCGGCGGGGCGCGCGCGACCCCGGGCCGCTTCGGGGGCGCGCTCGGCTTCGACGGCACGGACGACGCGGTGCGGCTCCCCTTCAGCGGCCGGCTCCCGCTCGGCACCGAGGACTTCACGGCCTCCCTCTGGTTCCGCTACACCGCGACGGCCGGTGAGCAGCCCCTGCTGTGGATGGGCGGCATAGGAACGAACCAGCCGCAGGTGTGGCTGCGCGGCGAGCCCGCGAGCAACCGCGTGACCGGCCTCATCACCACCCGGGACGGCGCGACGCCGCCGAGGTCCGTCTCGGTGCGTACGACGGGCGCGTACAACGACGGCGAGTGGCACCACATCGCGCTGCGCCGCGGCGGCGGCCGCCTGACGCTCTTCCTCGACGGTACGCAGCTCTCCGCCGCCGACGTGCCGGGCTCGGTCAGCCGCAACTCGCCGTTCGGCGTGCACGTCGGGCAGCGGATGGACAGTCGCGCGTACTTCACCGGAGCGATCGACGAAGTGCGGGTGCACGACCGGGCGTTGAGCGACGCCGAGGTGGAAGGCCTGCGCACCGGCGATGCTCCTGTGACACGGGACACCGTCGTCCGGCTCCCCATGGACCGGGTGCGCGACAGCAACTAACGTCCCCGGCGTGCCCGCCCGTGAACGTGCCGCGTCGGGGCCGCGCAGGATCCTGCTGGTCCTGCTGCTGGCCCTGGCCTGCGCGGCCGTACTGCTCATCGCCCTCCCGGAAGACGACCGGGAGGGCGATGCGGCATGCCGGGCCCGCACCGTCGCCTCCGCGGCCGCCGAGGACGGCGCCACCGAGGAGTTCGCGCGCTACGGCGACGACATGACGCGCACGGACGACTGGACCGGCGGCGACGGCACCCACTCCGTGCGCCTGCCCGACGGGCGCGTCCTGTGGCTGTTCTCCGACACCTTCCTCGGACAGATCCACGCGCCCCCGAACCCGGCGGGCCAGCCGCACACCTGGCGCGACACCAACACGCCCATGGTCCGCAACTCGGCCGTGGTGATGTCCCGTTCCGGCACGCTGGAGCGCACCCTCGCCGCGCCGCTCTTCCCCGACCCGGCGCCCCAGCAGTGGCGCTGGCCGGTGGCGGCGCGCGTGGAGCCCCGCACCCCCGGCGCGGACGAGCGGGTCGTGCGCGTCCTGCTGTGGAACCGCATGGCCAGCCAGGGCCCATGGATCTACGGCGTCCCCGTGGCCACCGAGGTCGCCACGCTCTCGCTGCCCGACCTGCGGGTCGAGGGCATCACGAAGGTCTCCGACCAGCAGTCGGTCGGCGACCCGGAGAAGCGCGTCCTGTACGGCACGACGACGGTCGACGACGGCGACTGGACGTACGTCTTCGGCGGCACGGACGCCCAGGCGACCTCACGTCCCGCATCGGACGCGTATGTGGCGCGGGCCCCGCACGGCGGTCTCGGTGACGGCTCGGCGTGGGAGTACTGGGACGGCGAGGAGTGGGGGCACGACGTCACGCCCCGGGCCGTGCTCGGGGACGGGAAGCGCAAGGGGGTGGGCAGCGCGTTCACGGTGGTGCGGGACGAGGGGACGTACGTGCTGTTCACCATGGCCGCGGGCACCGAGGGCCTGACCACCGTCGCCTCGTACTGGTCCTGCTCCCCCACCGGCCCCTGGCACGGCCCGGCCAAGGCCTTCGAGGCCACCCTGCCCAAGGACAGCGCGGCCCGCCAGGACACCGCCGCCTACAACCCGCAGGCCCACCCGGCGCTCGCCGGGGACGGGGCGGGGGACGGCCGTGTCGTGCTCAGCTACGACGTCAACTGGCTGGACGCGACGCCCGCGAACGCGCAGGCGAACGTCACGCGGAACGTGTCGCTGTACCGACCGCGGTTCGTGTCGCTGCGGCTCGCGGCGGCTCGCTGACGAACTCCTCCGGGTCCCGCGAGCGGCGCTTGGCGATGACCGCGCAGACCATCAGCTGCATCTGGTGGAACAGCATCAGCGGCAGCACGGCCAGCGAGGCATCGGCCCCGAACAGGACGCTCGCCATGGGCAGCCCGGCGGCCAGGGACTTCTTCGACCCGGCGAACTGGATCGCGACGCGGTCCGCCCGGCCGAAGCCGAGCCGCTTCGCGCCGTACCAGGTCAGCGACAGCATGACGGCGAGCAGCACCGCCTCGACACCGAGCAGCGCGAGCAGCCGCAGCGGGTGCACCTGGCCCCAGATGCCCTGCACCATGCCCTCGCTGAACGCGGTGTAGACGACGAGCAGGATCGAGCCGCGGTCCACATGGCCGAGGACCTTCTTGTGGCGGGCGATGAAGCCGCCCACCCACCGGCGCAGGAGCTGCCCGGCGAGGAACGGCACGAGCAGCTGCAGGACGATCCTGAGGAGCGAGTCGGCGGAGAAGCCGCCCCCGCTGTCGCCGAGCAGCGCGGCCGCGAGCAGCGGCGTGAGCACGATGCCGGCCAGCGAGGAGAAGGAGCCCGCGCAGATCGCCGCGGGGACGTTGCCGCGGGCCATCGAGGTGAAGGCGATGGACGACTGGATGGTCGACGGCACCAGGGTGAGGAAGAGGAAGCCGCTGAAGAGCGCGGGCGTCAGGACGTACGGGACGAGGCCCTTCGCGGCGAGCCCGAGCAGCGGGAACACGACGAACGTGCAGGCCAGGACCGTGACGTGGAGCCGCCAGTGCTTGAGCCCGTCGAGCGCCTCGCGGGTGGAGAGCCGGGCGCCGTAGAGGAAGAAGAGCAGCGAGACGGCGGCGGTGGAGGCACCGGAGGCGACATCGGCGGACGTGCCGCGGGCGGGCAGCAGGGCCGCGAGGCCCACGGTCGCGAGCAACGCCACGATGTACGGGTCGACCGGCATCCAGGACGGCCACTTCAGGCGTTTCACGGTGCTCCATGCTCTCGGTTCAGGCGTGCCCTCTCCATGATCCTCCTGACGAGGGTGATCGGGAATCCCGCATACTGTTCTGACTGTCATCACGTTCCACGATGAGCGGTATTAGGCTGGTGCGTGTGTACGACCCCTCGCAGCTCCGTACGTTCCTCGCGGTCGCCCAGACGCTGAGCTTCACGCGGGCCGCCCGCCGGCTCGGGCTGCGCCAGTCGACCGTCAGCCAGCACGTGCGCCGCCTGGAGGACGCCACCGGGCGGCAGCTGTTCACGCGCGACACCCACAGCGTGGAGCTGACCGAGGACGGCGAGGCCATGCTCGGCTTCGCCCGCCGGATCCTGGCGGCGCACGAACAGGCCGCGGCGTTCTTCGCGGGGAAGCGGCTCGGCGGACGGCTGCGGTTCGGCGCCTCGGAGGACTTCGTCCTGACGCGGCTGACCGACATCCTGGAGTCGTTCCGGCACGACCACCCCGACGTCGACCTGG
>NZ_LIPN01000073.1 GCF_001418325.1 Streptomyces atriruber
CCCGCGGTGCGCACGAGAGTGGTGGCCTGCGGGTCGCCGTCGGCGACGAGCCGCAGCAGATCGCTGGTGTCGGACACCTCGACGCCCTGCAGCGCGAGTTCGCGGATCAGGGCGGCGCCGCTGGCGACGGTCTCCAGGCAGCCGATGTTGCCGCAGCTGCAGGGGCGGTCGCCCGCGGCGTCGACGCGGACGTGGCTGATGTCGCCTGCGCTGCCGTTGGCTCCGTCGTGCGGGCGGCCCGCGGAGATGACGCCGCTGCCGATGCCGCGGCCCGCCTTGACGACGACGAGGTGGTCCAGCTCCGGCCGGGCCACGCGGTGTTCGCCGACGGCCATCATCGTCGCGTCGTTGTCGACGGTGACGGGGATGCCGAGCCGTTCCGCGAGCACGTCGCGCAGCGGGTAGCGGTGCCAGCCGGGCATGCGGGAGGGGCTGAGGACACGGCCGGTGCCGGGCTGCACGGGGCCGGGGAAGGCGACGCCGAAGGCGCGTACGGTGCGGCCTTCGGCGCGCTGCCGGGCGACCAGCGCGTCGGCCTGCNNCGGCGTCGGTGACGGTGCCGCCGAGGTCGACCGCGCCGAGCCGCGCGTGGTGGCTGCCGAGGTCCGCGGCCAGGGCGACGCCGCCCCGCGCGGCCACCCGCAGCAGCCTGGGCCTGCGCCCGCCGCGCGAAGCGCCCTCGCCGGACTCGGTGAGCAGCCCGGCGTCGACCAGCTCCTGCACCCGCAGGGAGACCGTCGAGGGGGCGAGGCCCAGTTCGCGCACGAGGTCGGCGCGGGACGTGGCCGCCCCCGACGAGACCAGGTGCACGATGTGCTGCCCCGAGCCCGGCTCGCCGAGTGGTGTTCCGGTCATGCCGCCCCCAGTTGCTTGCCTGTTGCTTCGCATCGTCCTGCCGCGACGCACGTTGCTTCGATCCGTACTGCCGCGACGCAGGTTGATTCGGTTCGTTCGTTCGACAACAGGACGAACATTAGGTCCGACCGAAGCAAGCTGGCTACCCCCTCCGGATTTTCCACTTCTTGCCGAATGAAGCTATTGACTTGTTTTTCACCCTCGGCCTAGCGTTCGGGCGCCGCCCCGTCGTACTCCGGCACGGGCCGGCCCCGTACCCCTTGGAGGCCCATCGCCATGCGCTCATTCAGGTCCGCGGCGGCCGCGCTGCTCGTCCTCGCGGCGGCCCTCACAGGCTGCACCCGCGAGGGCGGCCGCATCGACATGGGGCCCACCGGCGGCACACCCGTCGAGGGCGGGACCGCGACGATGGCTCTGCCACCGGCGGCGACGCCCAACTGGATCTTCCCGATCGGCGCGCCGGGCTACGGCGCCTCGTACAACTACGGGATCCAGTCCCTGCTCTTCATGCCGGTCTACGACGCCGTGCAGGACAGGGCGAAGGGCGAGCTGACGACGCACGGCCCGAGCACGCTCGGCCTGCAGCCGAAGTACAGCGACGGCAACAAGACCGTGACCGTGCCGCTGCGCGAGGGCGTGAAGTGGTCCGACGGCAAGCCCGTCACCGCCCGCGACCTGGAGTTCTGGTTCAACCTGGTGAAGGCCGACAAGGCGAGCTGGGGCAACTATTCGGTCGGCACGATGCCCGACAACGTCAAGCGGTTCGAGACGCTCGACGACCACACCGTGCGGCTGCACCTGAGCCGCGCGTACAACCCCGACTGGTTCACCGCCAACCAGCTCACCCTGATGCGCGCACTGCCCCAGCACGCCTGGGACGCGAAGAGCGACGGCGGGAGGATCGGCGACTGGGACCGCACCCCGGCGGGCGCCAAGGCCGTCTTCGCGCGGCTCACCCGGCACGCGAAGAGCCTGGGCTCCTACGGCTCCGACCCGCTCTGGAAGACGGTCAACGGGCCCTGGAAGCTGGCGGGCTGGCGCGACAGCGGCCAGGTCACCATCGTGCCGAACGAGAAGTTCACCGGACCGAAGTCGGAGCGCCCGCACCTGGACAAGGTGGTCTTCAAGCCGTTCACGACGGCCGACTCCGAGTACAACGTGCTGCGTTCGGGCGGCGTCGACTACGGCTACATCCCGCCGTCGGTGATGGCGCAGAAGGAGAAGTTCGAGGACAAGGGGTACCGCGTCGATCCGTGGGAGGGCTGGGCGGCGACGTACATCGTCTACAACTTCAGCTCCACGCACGGCGGCCCGATGATGAACCAGCTGTACATCCGCCGGGCCATGCAGCACCTCGTCGACCAGAAGGCGATGAGCGACGTCATCTGGCAGGGCAGCGCGACGCCGACGCTCGGTCCGGTGCCGGTGACGCCGAAGAGCCAGTACCTGTCCGAGAAGATGGAGAAGAACCAGTACCCGTTCTCCGTCGGCAAGGCCAAGGCGCTGCTGAAACAGCACGGTTGGCGCATCGAGGACGGCACGGCACGCTGCGTGCGCCCCGGAACCGGCGCGGACGAGTGCGGCAAGGGCATCGGCAAGGACGCGCCGCTCGAACTGACCCTGCTCTCCCAGTCCGGGTCGACCGAGACGACGAACATGATGCAGGAGCTCAAGTCCTCGCTCTCCAAGGGCGGCATCAACCTGACCGTGCGTCAGCAGCCGCTGAACTCGGTGCTCGGCAACTCCGTGCCGTGCAGGGCGAAGGATCCGGGCTGCGACTGGGACATGTCCTTCTTCGGCACGGCGGGCAGCTGGTACTACCCGCTCAACCCCAGCGGCGAGCAGCTCTTCTCGACGGGCGCCTCCGCCAACTTCGGCAACTACAGCGACAGGAAGGCGGACCGGATCATCCGGGGCGTGCAGTACTCCCCCGACATGAAGGCCGTGCACGAGTACGGCGAGTACCTCGCCGACCAGCTGCCCGTGATGTGGATGCCGAACCCCGCGTACCAGGTCTCGGTGATCCGCAACGACCTGCGCGGCGTCTCGCAGAACCCGACCGTCACCTTCGCGCCCCAGCACTGGTACTACGTCAAGAAGAAGGGGGCCGAGAAGTGACCGGCTTCACCGGCTTTCTGGTCAAGCGCTTCCTCCAGGCGATCGTCGTCCTCTTCCTCGTGTCGGTCATCGTCTTCGTGCTCCTGCACATGCTGCCGGGCGGCCCCGCCCGCGCCATCCTCGGCCCGAAGGGCACCCCGCAGCAGATCGAGCACTTCAACCACCAGCAGGGATACGACCGTTCCCTGCCCATGCAGTACGCGATGTATCTGAAGCGGCTGCTCACGGGCGACCTCGGCGACTCCTTCAAGCTCAACTCGCCCGTCTTCGACCTGCTCAAGCAGCGGCTGCCGAAGACCCTGCTCCTCACGGTCCTGTCCACCGTCCTCGCGGTCGTCATCGCCGTTCCGCTCGGTCTGCTGCAGGCCGTCCGGCGCGGCAAGGCCTCGGACTACGCGCTGACGGGCCTCGCCTTCCTGCTGTACGCGACACCGGTGTTCTTCCTCGGCCTCATCATGATCATCCTGTTCGCGCAGGTCATGCCGGTCTTCCCGGCGGAGGCGCCACAGGGCGAGACGATCGGCGCGCTCCTCGGCGACTTCACCGGGCTGATCCTCCCGGTCGTCACCATGGCCTTCGGCATCGTCGCGATGTTCAGCCGCTACATGCGCTCGGCGGTGCTCGACAACCTCACCGAGGAATACGTCCGCACGGCGATGGCCAAGGGCCAGTCGAGCCGCCGGATCATGGTCCGGCACGTCATGCGCAACGCGCTGATCCCCCTCGCGACGCTCCTCGGCCTCTATCTGCCGACCCTGTTCAGCGGCGCTCTCGTCGTCGAGTCGATGTTCAACTACCCCGGCATGGGGCTGCTGTTCTGGAACGCCGCGCAGGGCTCCGACTTCCCCGTACTGCTCGGCGTGACGCTCGTCGTCGGTGTCGCCACCGTCGTCGGCTCGCTGCTCACCGATGTCCTGTACGCCGTCCTCGACCCCCGGATACGGAGCGTGGCATGAGTACCACGGTCGCCCCTGTCACCGCGCCAGGCCACGAGGACGCCGCGCAGGCCACGCCGTCGCTGGCCCGCCGCACGCTGCGGGTCTTCACCGGCAACAAGCTCGCCCTGACGGGCGTGGTGGTGCTGCTCCTGCTGCTCGCGTTCAGCTACCTCGGCCCGCTGGTGTACGACACCGAGCAGATCCACACCGACCTGTCGCAGGCGAACCTGCCGCCCGGCAGCTCCGGCCACCTCCTCGGCACCACCGACCTCGGCTACGACATGATCGGCCGTCTGATGGTCGCGGGGCAGACGTCCCTGGAGATCGGTCTGGCGGCCGGCCTGCTGGCCACGCTCTTCGGCACCGTCTACGGCGCGGTCTCCGGCTACTTCGGCGGGTGGATCGACGCGGCGATGATGCGCGTGACGGACGCCGCGCTCGCCATCCCCGCGATGTTCCTGCTCGTCGTGGTGGCCGCGATCATCACCCCCAGCAAGGGCGTCCTCATCATGATCATCGCGGCGGTGGCGTGGCTGTCCCCCGCCCGCCTGGTCCGCGGCGAGGCGCTGTCGCTGCGCAACCGTGAGTACGTCCAGGCGATGCGGATGATGGGCGGCGGCGGTACCCGCGCCGTCTTCAAGCACATCGTGCCGAACGCCATCGGCACGGTCATCGTCAACTGCACGTTCCAGATCGCCGACGCCATCCTCTACGTCAGCTACCTCGCGTTCCTCGGCCTGAGCATCCCGCCGCCCTCGGCCGACTGGGGATCGATGCTGTCGGCCGGCATCACCTACACCCAGAACGGCTACTGGTGGCTGATCTTCCCGCCGGGCATCGCGATCGTGCTGGTCGTCGCCGCGTTCAACTTCATCGGTGACGGGCTGCGGGACGCGTTCGAAGTGCGGCTGCGGAAGTAACAGGAGACACGACAGATGACCGAGCCCCTGCTCACCCTCGACGGCCTGCGCGTCGACATCGCCTCGCGCGAGCGCACTGTCCACGCCCTCGACGGCGTGTCCCTGTCCCTCGCCCCCGGTGAGGCCCTGGGCATCGTCGGCGAGTCCGGCTGCGGCAAGACGATGACCGCGCTCAGCGTCCTCGGCCTGCTGCCGCCCGGCGGCGAGATCACCGCGGGCCGCGTCCTGTTCGACGGACAGGACCTCGCCGCGGCACCGGCGCCCGTCCTCCAGGACGTCCGCGGCAACACCATCGGCATGGTCTTCCAGGACCCGCTGACCTCCCTCAACCCGACGATGACCATCGGCGCGCAGGTCGCGGAGCCGCTGCTCCTGCACCGCCCCGGCATCGGCAGGAAGGAGGCGTGGGCGCGGGCCCAGGAGATGCTGCGGCTCGTCGGCATGCCGCAGCCCGCCGAGCGCATGAAGGCCTACCCGCACCAGCTGTCCGGCGGCATGCGCCAGCGCGTGGCGATCGCCATGGCGCTGGTCTGCGAGCCGAAGCTGTTGATCGCCGACGAGCCGACGACGGCCCTCGACGTGACGACGCAGCACCAGATCCTGGAGCTCGTCGACGATCTGCGCGCCCGTCTCGGCATGGCGATGATCCTGGTCACGCACGACCTGGGGGTCATCGCCAACCGGGTGGACCGGGTCGCGGTGATGTACGCGGGCAAGGTCGCCGAACAGGCCGACGTACGCAGCCTGTTCGCGCGCCCGCGCCACCGCTACACCGAGGCGCTGTTCGCCGCGCTGCCCGAGCGCGCGGCCGACAGCGGCACGGAGCTGCACACCATCCCCGGGCTGCCGCCGAACCTCGCGACGCGCCCCACCGGCTGCCGTTTCGCGCCGCGCTGCACGTTCGCCACGGACGAGTGCCGTGCGGCGGAACCGCCGCTCGTGGACGACGGGACGCAGGGCGCGGAGCACCGGTTCGCGTGCTTCCACCCGGTGCCGGAGGACGCCGCGTCCGAGGACGAGGTCGTGGTGCCCGCGGCCGTTCCCGCCGCCGAAGCCCCCGGTGAGGTGCTGCTCGAACTGGACGCGCTGGTCAAGGAGTTCCCCCTGAAGGGAGGCGCGTTCTCGCGCAGCCGAGGGACGGTCAGCGCGGTCGGCGGGGTGTCCCTGTCGATCCGCAGGGGCGAGACGTTCGGCATGGTCGGCGAGTCCGGCTGCGGCAAGACGACGCTCGGCCGGATCGTCGCGGGCCTCGACGAGCCGACCGGTGGCGCGGTGCGCTTCGAGGGCGCCGACCCGTCGCGGATGTCGCGGACCGAACGGCGCGCCCACCGGCGGCGCGTCCAGCTGATGTTCCAGGACTCCACCGCCGCGATGGATCCGCGCATGCGGGTCGGCGAGATCCTGCGCGAGCCGCTCGTCATCCAGGGCGTCGGCAGCCGCGCCGAACAGGAGAAGCTGGTCGGCGAGCTCCTCGACGCCGTCGGCCTGCCGCGCGGCGCCGTGCACCGCTACCCGCACGAGTTCTCCGGCGGCCAGCGTCAACGCCTCGGTCTGGCAAGGGCGTTGACGCTCTCCCCCGACCTGGTGGTCGCCGACGAGCCGGTCTCCGCGCTCGACGTGTCCGTACAGGCGCAGATCCTCAACCTGATGCGGGAGCTGCAGCGCGAGCGCGGCCTGACCTATCTGTTCATCTCGCACGACCTGGCCGTCGTACGCCATCTGGCGGACACCGTCGGCGTGATGTACCTGGGCAAGCTCGTGGAGTCGGGCCCGGCCGAGCAGGTGTACGCGCATCCGCTGCACCCCTATACGCGCGGGCTCCTGGACACGGTCAACCTGCCCGACCCGGAGGCGGCCGCGGCCGCCTCCGGCGCGGACCGCGCGCCGCTGGAGGGCGAGACGCCCTCCGCCGCGAAACCCCCGTCGGGCTGTCGCTTCCGGACCCGCTGCCCCCTCGCCCAGGAGGTGTGCGCCACGACGGAGCCGCCGGTGAGCACGCCGAACGGCACGGGACACCAGGTGGCCTGTCACTTCCCGCTGGCCGCGCCTCGGCTAGCGTCGGCGGTGTGAGACTCGCCGATGCCCTTGCCCAGCGCCCGGTCGTGCTCGACGGCGGACTCGCCAACCAGTTGGAGGCCGCCGGGCACGACCTGAGCGACGCCCTGTGGTCCGCGCGGCTGCTCGCCGACGAGCCCGCGGCGATCGAGGCCGCCCACCGCGCGTACTACGAGGCGGGCGCCGAGGTCGCGATCACCGCGAGCTACCAGGCGACGTACGAGGGGTTCGCGCGGCGCGGCATCAACGCCGGGCGCACCCGCGAACTCCTCGGCCTGAGCGTCGACCTGGCCCGGCGTGCCGGGGCGGCGGCCGGGCGTGAGGTGTGGGTGGCGGCGTCCGCGGGGCCCTATGGGGCGATGCTCGCCGACGGCTCCGAGTACCGGGGGCGGTACGGCCTCTCGGTGGACGAGCTGGAGCGCTTCCACCGGCCGCGGCTGGAAACGCTCGCCGCGGCCGGACCCGACGTCCTCGCCCTGGAGACCGTGCCCGACACCGACGAGGCGCGGGCCCTGCTGCGGGCGGTCCGCGGGCTCGGGGTTCCCGCCTGGCTGTCGTACAGCGTCTCGGGCCCGCGCACGCGCGCGGGCCAGCCCCTCGCCGAGGCCTTCGCACTGGCCGCCGACGCGGACGAGGTGATCGCGGTCGGCGTGAACTGCTGCGACCCGAGGGACGCCGAGGCCGCGGTGGCGCTCGCCGCCCGGGTCACGGGCAAGCCCGGGGTCGTCTATCCGAACAGCGGCGAGACGTGGGACGCCGCCGCCCGCTCCTGGCGGGGGCCCGCCCGGTTCGCGGCCGGGCAGGTCGCGGGGTGGCGGGCGGCCGGGGCGCGGCCGATCGGCGGGTGCTGCCGGGTGGGGCCCTCGGTGATCGCGGAGGTGGCCGGGGAGCTGGCGCGGGACGGGGC
>NZ_LIPN01000074.1 GCF_001418325.1 Streptomyces atriruber
GATCCGCCCCCGGCCGCCCGCCCCCGGGCGTCTGTGGCGCGCGGCGCGTCTTCCTGCGCAGCAATGTGCCCCTCCCGTCCCCGCGTTTCCCCTACGACGCCCGGGGCGCCCGAAAGGTTCACGGCGACGCGCCACAAATGTGGCGTCCCGCACCTCGGACAATGGATTGGACAACGCGGCCCTGGACAGACGCATCATGGAGTCACCCCCCACAGACCGGCCGAGGTCACGAGGCCGCACGCACATATGGAGGAAGTCCCTGTGAAGGTCGGAATCGTCGGAGCCACCGGTCAGGTCGGCAAGGTCATGCGCAAGATCCTCGCCGAGCGTAAGTTCCCGGCCGACGAGCTGCGCCTCTTCGCCTCGGCCCGCAGCGCGGGCAAGGTCATCGACGGCGTGACCGTCGAGGACGCCTCCACGGCCGACTACACGGGCCTGGACATCGTGCTGTTCTCCGCGGGCGGCGCCACCTCCAAGGCCCTCGCCGAGAAGGTCGCCTCGCAGGGCGCCGTCGTGATCGACAACTCCTCCGCCTGGCGCCGTCACCCCGAGGTCCCCCTCGTGGTCTCCGAGGTGAATCCGCACGCGATCAAGAACCGCCCCAAGGGCATCATCGCGAACCCGAACTGCACGACGATGGCCGCGATGCCCGTCCTGCGGCCGCTGCACGCCGAGGCGGGCCTCGAAGCGCTGGTCGTCGCCACCTACCAGGCGGTCTCCGGCTCCGGCCTCGCCGGTGTCGAGGAGCTGTTCGAGCAGGTCAAGAAGGTCGGCGAGGACGCGCCCCAGCTGACCCACGACGGCTCGTCGGTCGACTTCCCCGAGCCGGACAAGTACGTCGCGCCGATCGCGTACAACGTCCTGCCGATGGCGGGCTCCGTCGTCGACGACGGCCTGAACGAGACGGACGAGGAGCAGAAGCTCCGCCACGAGTCCCGCAAGATCCTGGAGATCCCCGAGCTGAAGGTGTCGGGCACGTGCGTGCGCGTCCCCGTCTTCACCGGCCACTCCCTCCAGGTCAACGCGCGCTTCGCGCGTCCGCTGAGCCCCGAGCGCGCCACCGAGCTGCTGTCGGCCGCCGAGGGCGTCGTCGTCACGGACGTGCCCACGCCGCTGGTCGCCGCGGGCAAGGACGACGCGTTCGTGGGCCGCATCCGCAAGGACGAGACGGTCGAGAACGGCCTGGCGTTCTTCATCTCCGACGACAACCTCCGCAAGGGCGCGGCGCTGAACGCCGTCCAGATCGCGGAGCTGGTCGCCGCGGAGCTCAACGGCTGATCCCGGCCCGTACGCCGACGGGGGCGGTCACCTTTCGCCGGTGGCCGCCCCCTTCGCGCACGCCACGGCCACCAGCGCGAGCGCGGCGAGCCCGCCGCCCAGCCACAGCACGGCGCCCGCCCCCAGGCCGTCCGCGACCCGGCCGCCCGCGAAGGCGCCGAGGGCGATCGCCACGTTGAACACGCCCGCGAAGAGCGCCGACGCCGCCTCCCTGGCGTGCGGGGCGGCGGTCATCACCCAGTTCTGCGCGGAGACCGAGACCCCGCCGTACGCCAGGCCCCACGCCACGAGCAGCGCCACCGACGCGGCGAGCGAGCCGCCCGCGGGCACCATGAGCAGCACCACGGCGGTGAGCCCGGCGCAGATGGTGAGCAGCGCCCGGCGCGGGTCGCGGCCCGCGACGGCGCCGCCCGCGAAGTTGCCGACGATGCCGGCCGTTCCGTAGGCGAGGAGCAACCCGCTGATCAGGCCCGCGCCGATGCCGGGCACCCGCTCCAGGACGGGGCGGATGTACGTGTACGCGGCGAAGTGGCCGGTGACCAGGAGGGTGACGGCGAGGAGCCCGGCCCGCAGCCGGCCTATGCGCAGCAGGGCGGGGAACGCGCCGAGGCTGACGCCCTCCTCCGCGGGCAGCCGCGGCAGGACGGTGCCGAGCAGCCCCGCCACGGCGAGGGCGAGGACGGCGAGCGCCGCGAACCCCCAGCGCCAGCCCGCCAGTTCACCGAGGAGGGTGCCCGCGGGCACGCCGAGCACGGATGCCACCGCGATGCCGCTGAAGATCACCGCGGTGGCCCGGCCCGCGCCCTCCTCCCGGACGAGCCGCACGCCGAGACCGGCCGCGATGGCCCACACGCCGCCGATGCAGACGCCGACCAGGACGCGGGCGACGAGCAGGACGGCGAAGACGGGGGCGAGCGCGGAGACCACGTTGGCGACGGCCAGCAGCGTCATCAGGACGTACAGGACCGTGCGCCGGTCCGCGCGGCGCACCGCGACGGGCAGCAGCAGGGCGGCGAGCGCCGCGACGAGGCCCGGCAGGGTGACGGCGAGGCCCGCGGTGCCGTCCGAGACGTGCAGGCCGGAGCCGATGGAGGTGAGGAGTCCGACGGGCAGCATCTCCGTGGTGACGACGGAGAAGGTGGCGGCGGCGACGGAGAGGACGGCGAGCCGTCCGCCCGCGGGCGGCAACGCGACGGGCCGTGTGGGGGTTCGTGTGCTCTGTGACATGTCATCCACCCTGTGTGGGCGCCCGCCCGGGAACAACGCGGAAGATCTCATCCTTGAATGAGCCGGATTCATCGATCGGGCACATCTGGGCGATCAAGGAAGAGGGACCGCACGCCATGAGCGGGAACGGGCTGGAGATCCGGGAACTGGAGTGCTTCCTGGTGCTTGCCGAAGAGCTGCACTTCGGGCGGGCCGGCGAGCGGCTGTACGTATCACAGAGCCGTGTCAGCCAGTTGCTGGCCGCATTGGAGCGGCGGATCGGCGCGCGCCTGGTGGAGCGTACGAGCCGACGGGTGACCCTGACCACTCTCGGGGAGCGTTTTCTGGCCGAACTCAGGCCGTCCTACACCGAGTTGGTGTCCGTGGTGGCGCGGACGAGGGCGGCGGCGCGGGGCGTGGAAGGCACGCTGCGGCTCGGCTTCCAGGGCACCGCGGACGCCCGTCTGATGCGGGCCATCGAGTCCTTCCAGGAGCGGCATCCGGCCTGTGCGACGGAGATCGTGGAGATCCCCTTCGCCGATCCGTTCGGGGCGGTGCGCCGGGGCGACGTGGACGCGGCGATCGTGCTGCTCCCGGTCGCCGAGCCGGATCTGGTGCTCGGCCCGGTCTTCTCCAGCGAGCGGCAGACCGTCGCGGTGTCGGTGCGGCACGCGTTCGCGGGGCGTTCCTCGCTCGCCGCCGCGGAGCTCGCGGGGACGCCGCTGATCGCGGCGACCGCCCCGGCGCCCGCCTATTGGCGCGAGGCACACGCCCCGTCGGGCCCGCCCGCCCCCGAGGTCCGCACGCTCCAGGAGGGCCTCACGCTGGTGGCGGCGGACCGGGCGGCGATGCTGCTGTGCCGTCCGACGGCCGACTACCACGGCCGCAAGGACGTCGTCTTCGTGCCGGTCGACGGGCTCCCCGACTCGGTGCTCGGGATGGTGTGGCACCGGGACGGGGAGACGGAGCGGGTGCGGCAGTTCGCGCGGGCCGTGGCCGCCGACGCGGAGTGACCGTCCGTCAGACCGGTCGGCGCACCTCGAAGTGGAAGCAGCCGTACTCCACGGCCCTGACGTGCACGAGGGCGACCTGCGGGTCGTCGAAGGCCTCGGCGATGGCGGCGTCGAAGCCCTGCTCCTCCTCGTCGGGGATCTCCAGCAGGCGGCCGCCGACGATGCGTCCCTCGGCGCTGTACCGGCGGACCGTGCGCAGGGCACCGGCCCGGGAGAAGGGGTAGCCGTCGCGCTCCGGCGAGGGCCCCGCGCAGGGGTCGGCGTGGATGAAGACGGGGCCCTGCTCGTCGTAGGCGCCGGGCGCCGCGTCCGTCTCGGCGGCCCAGCGGCGCAGCGGGGCGTACGAGACGAGGGCGATGCGCTCGCCGGGGGCGACGGGCCGCAGGCAGCAGCGGAGCGGGGAGCCGCCCTCGTGGTCGACGAACGGGAGGCAGGGCTGCCCGGCGTCGTCGGTGGCGCGGAGCTGGGCGAGGACCGCGGGGGCGATGGGCAGCGGGGTGTAGGTGGTG
>NZ_LIPN01000075.1 GCF_001418325.1 Streptomyces atriruber
CGTCGGAGTCGACGGCTCCGACTCGAGTCTGCGCGCCCTGGACTGGGCCGTGGACAGGGCCGAGGCGTACGGTGTGCCATTGCGTGTGGTCCATGCCTCCAGGTGGGAGTGGTACGAGGGACACACGCCGTCCTTTGACATCAACAGGTCGTCCGTGCAGGTCCTGTCGGAACACATCGTGGCCTCGGCGGTCGAGCGCGCGCAGAGTCGCGCGGGCGCCATGAAGGTGACCGGTGAAGTCCTGCCCGAAGATCCCTCCTTCGCCCTGGTACGGGTCGGTGCGGAGGCGGGGGCCGTTGTGGTCGGGAGCCGGGGGCGCGGCGAGCTGGCCGATCTGCTGCTCGGCTCGGTGAGCCTGTCCGTCGCCGCGCGTGCCACGGTGCCGGTGATCGTCGTACGTGGCGAGGCGAAGAACGTCGCGAGCGGCTTCCGCACCGTGGTTCTTGGTGTGGACGACGCGCGGGACTCGGCCCTCGCGGTGGAGTTCGCCTTCCAGGAGGCGCTGACGGCGCATGCCTCCCTGACCGTCCTCCACGCCTGGCGCTGCCCCGCGCGGGAGGTGCCGGATGTTCCCATGGCGGACCACGAGGAGCACCGAGACCGGGCCGAGGAGCAGGTGGAGCTGGCAGTTCGGGAAGCAACGGCCGCCCACCCCGAGGTCACGGTCCGCCGCGAGGTCGTCGAGGGCCACGCACGCACGGTGCTTCTCGACGCCGCCCGTGGGGCGGACCTCCTGGTCGTCGGCGCCCGCCGCCGCAAGGGGCACGTCGGCATGCAGCTCGGCCCGGTCAACCACGCCGTGCTGCACCACGCGGACTGTCCGGTGGCTGTCGTCCCCCACGGCTGAACACCGTGCCACCGGACCCGAAGCCACCGACCGGTCCTGGGCCGGCCGGCTCTCTCCGACTCACCGCAGGAGTATGTATCGTGCCCGATCGACAGCTCATCACGGCAGGTATCGACGGCTCGGCCGAAAGTTTGGCCGCTGCTGACTGGGCCGCACGCGAGGCGCTGCTCCGTGGCCTGCCTCTGCACCTCGTCCACGCCTTCGATCAGCCATCGGAGCGGACGCATCTGCCTGAGGTCGAGGTCCCCTTCCACCGCGAGAGCGGTGCGCTCGACCGCGCCGTGCTCAGGCTCTCCTCCTCACATCCCGCTCTCGGGATTCTCGATGAACAAGTCACCGCGTCACCGGTCGAGGCTCTGGTGGAATCAGCAGGGTCCTCCAGCATGCTCGTGCTGGGCTCACGCGGATTCGGCGCGTTCACCGGAACCCTGGTCGGCTCGGTCGCCCTGGCCGTCACGGCCCGTGCCTCCTGCCCCGTCATTCTGGTACGCGCCGTCGAGGACCCCGAAGACGCAGGATCCGCCGACCGGTTCGGGCCGGTGGTGCTCGGTCTTGATCTGGAACATCCCTGCGACGAACTCATCGAGTTCGCCTTCGTGGCGGCCACGCTCCGCGACGTGCCGCTCCAGGTCGTCCACACATGGGCAGTTCCCCTGGTACCCAGTGCCGCAGCCACGGATCCCGAGGCAGCGAAGTCGCGTCTGCTGACGGCCGCACTGGCTCCCTGGCGGCACAAGCACCCCAAAGCGCAGGTCACGCAGCGGCTCGTGCACGGTCTAGCACGTCACCACCTCGTCAAGGCCGCCGCGGACGCCGGGCTGCTGGTGATCGGCCGCCGCATCACTGCAGGAGAACGCCTTGGGCCGACGGCGCACGCGGCCATCCACCACGCCAAGAGCCCGGTCGCCGTCGTGCCGCACAACTGAGGGCGCCCGCGCGATCGGACCGACTCGGTCGCGCGGGCGAGTGCGGCACGCGCGCGCTGCGTCGCCGCATCGGAATGGTCCTGGTTGCCTGCTCTGCCACCGGGACCCTGATGGTCAGGACGTGGATCGTCGGTATGGGGTGGAGGGTCAGTAGTGCGGAACCACCACCACCGGGCACCGAGCGTGCTGCATCACTGCATGGACGGTGGGGCTGCTGTGCAGACCGAGATACGGGTGCGCGCCGAGCCGGTGGCCGACGACGAGCAGATCCGCGCCGTCGGTGTCCCGCAGCAGGGTGGAGGACGCCTTGCCTCTCCGAACGCTCTCGATCACCGGCACCTCCGGGTACTCGCCCCGTCGCACTTTCAGTACCGCGGTGAGGAGGCCACTGCGCTCCTCCTCTCGGTGTTCGGCCTCGACGAGCCCGATCTCCGTGGCCTCTCCTTCCGAGGTCGGGGGGTCGGACCAAGCGTGGACAACGCGCAGTCCACAGCGGCGCAGCCGTGCTTCCTCGAAGGCGAAGCCGATCGCCTCGGCACAGGGGTTGCCGAGGTCGACGCCAAGGACCACATCGCCCGTCCTCGGCACGTGTGCGCTCCGCCCCTGCCCTTCGCCCGCCCTCACCAGTGCGACGGGGCGTTCCACGCGACTGATGACGCCCCTGGCGACCGAGCCACCAGGGAGACCTGCCGGGCTCCGCTTCGTGCGCCTCCCCAGCGCCAGTAGTTCGGCTCCGTCCGCCAACCGCGACAGGGCCGTGACAGCCGGGCCCTCGACCTGGTCGGTCTTGACCCGCAGTCCGGGGCAGGCCCTCGCGATGCGGTCCGCGGCAGCGTTCAGAACACGCTCCGCCTCCGCCCTTTGGGCCGTGTTCGCCGCAACTGACACCATCGAGTACGGGCTCCGGCTCCAGGCATGGACCAGCAGCAGCGGTCGCCCTTTGTAGACGGCTTCTCGTGCCGCCCAGTCAGCTGCCGCCAAGGACTCCGGCCTTCCGTCGATTCCGGCGACCACGGATCGCGACATGACCCACCTCCAGCTCCCGGGCGAGCGGAACTCGTCCGGATCGTGAGCGCCGTTACCTTGCCGAGCCCACCTCGATGCCCGAGATATCCCTGCTTGCCACGTCCGACTGAACGGTCAGGTAGCTGTGGTGAGTCCGGTGCCGCGCGTCGCGCCACGTCAACCGGACGACCGTCCAGCAGTGCCCCATGCCACTGTCCTGATAGGTCACCTTCCACGCGCTCGGCACGGCTTTGCTCCGGAGAACTCCATCGCGATGGTGCGCGGACTCCCACTGCGCGAGGCTCTTGCGCAGTCCTGCCGTGAGGTATTGGTGTCGCAGGCTGTTCGCCAGCGAGTTGTGGCCCGTGTCATGGAGGACGTCGACGTACGCACCGTAGAAGTTCGCAACATGGTCCACGGTCGACGTCGGGCTACCGCTGCGCGCGGGGACAGTGCTCATGTGACGGGCCTGTGGGTGCACCGAGGCCGAGCTCGCGCCGACGAATGGCACGGTCAGTGTGAGCAAGGCCACCGACACACCCGAGACGACGCGTCGGGTCTTGGGGTCCAAGCTCATGGAGACCTCCCTCATCACCTCTATTGCAGTCCCGGAGACGCATTCTCCGTAGAGGGCAAGTGGCCCTCGAAGCAGAGCCGTTCGGTCCGCGTTCAGTGCCGAACAGCGAGCCCTGTGGGGGCCGAGTCGGCACTTCAGGTGCCCGACCGGCCCCACGCATGTGGGAGTCACCTGCGGCAGTGTCCTTGTTATAGGCACGGCACGTTCCGAGCGAAGGAGGGCACTCTCATGACCACGTTCGTCTTGGTCGGCGCCGCAGTGCTCGGTGCCGTCATGATCTTCGGTGCGACGCCTCCAGTGGTGGGCTGGACCTTGCTCATCGCGGGGCTACTCGGGCTGTTGGCAAGTGTCGACCGCCGGCACTACCGCTGAGCCGTTCGACTCCGGACGGGAGGCACCGAGAGCGACCAGCCCTGCCGTGGACCGGGTCGAGGGCACGGCAGGGGCGAGACCGGGAATCGGCGAGGAACATCTGAGGGAGGGGGAGGGGTATGTCGGCTCAGCCCGACGGCTCCGACCACGCGATCCACTACGTGGTCCGTGCGGCCATCACCGCGCCTTCGCTGCACAACTCGCAGCCCTGGCTCTTCGTCGGCCGCGGCGGGGACATCCTGCTGTACGCAGATCTCACCCGCCGTCTCCCGTCCACCGATCCGAATGGACGCGAGCTCGTTGTCAGCTGTGGCGCCGCCCTGTTCAATCTGCGTCTCGCCATGCGCCATCTCGGCTTCCGACCGGTGGTGCATCCCCTGCCCACACCTCGGCTGCCGCGACTGCTGGCCCAGGTGAGCTGGGGGGCGTACGCGCGCCCCACTGCCGGCGAAGAGTTGTTGTACCGCGCCATGCGCGAGCGGCGCACCCATCGCGGCCCGTTCCAGTCCACCCCTCTCCCCGCTCCGCTGATCGAGGCTTTACGACTGCAGGCCCTGGCAGAGGGCGCCGAACTGCACACGGTCGTCGATCCGGCCCAGCAGCACCGTCTGGCTGCCGTGGTGCACAGAGCCGAGAGCTTCCAACGCTCGGACCCCGACTGCACCGCTGAGCTGATGGGCTGGACTCAGCCTCACCGAAGCTGCCGCTACGACGGCGTGCCCTCGGAAGCGACCCCTTTCCACCCGGACTCGGCTCTCCTGGCCGGACGGGACTTCACCGGATGGAGCCGGCCGTCTCGCGGTGACGGCTCCGCCGGGCCCCTTCTCACGAGAACGGGACTCGTGGCGCTGCTCAACACACCACGTGACACCCCGCAGGACTGGTTACGCGCGGGCCAGGCCCTCCAACGCGTCCTGCTCTACGCCACCAGTCACACGATCAGCGCCGGTTTTCACACCCAACCGCTGGAAATCCCATCCCTGCGCGCGGATATCCGCACCATGATTCCTTCTCGGCAGTCTCCACAGATGATTCTTCGGCTCGGCCACACCAACTGGACGTGGCGCACCCCACGTCGCCCGGTGGAGGACGTGATGTTGGCCGACGTACCTCCACGGGCGTGCCCCCTGGACGTCTGACGGGGCATCCCGCAGACGTCGGCTGACCGAGAACGACGCTGGTCGGGTCAACCACCCGGTCCTAAGGTGGAAATGCTCCGGGTCTCCCGGACGGCGACGGAGAAGACTATGGCAGCAGCGGTACTCGCACGTCACGTGCCCCGTGGTGATCTTGCCGGTGCCTGAACACGCACCGCGTCGACCGTACTTCGTCGTCGGTGCGGACCTGGGCTGGGACGGTCGGCATCATTCCGCGGCCGCGCTCCATCATGCCTTCGAGAGGGCCGCGCAACAGGGGGCAGAACTGCGGGTACTGCACGTGTGGCATCCCCCCGTCCTCGGCGTTCTGGACGAGCGAGCAGCGTTGCGGGAGTGCCGTCGCCTGCTGACGGATACCGTGGCGTGCCTGCAGACCTTGCACCCGACCGTGAACGTTCGGCACTCGGTGCTCCGCGGGTCTGTGGCAACGGTACTGGCCGCGGAATCCGCGCAGTCGCTCGGTCTGATCGTGGGGTTCCGCAGATGCAGTGGCGCTCCCCGTCCCATCGTCGGCTCGGTCGCTGCGCGTGCCCTCCGTGAAGCGCAGTGCCCCGTCATCGTCGTGCCACAGGCCGGCATGTACGAGCACCCACGGAGATGGTCACGCGTCAGTCGACTGGCCTGCCTCGGCAGGAAAGCCGTCGGCCGTTGCATCTGCCTGCCCGTCCGCTCCGGCGCCCGTCTGTGCCGTTGGTGCTGGTGCTGGTCAGCGGTGCGGCGGACTGGATCCTCATCCTGTCCGCACCGACCGACATGACGCAGCAGGTCATCCGCCCCGGCCGGCCCGCCTTGGACTGCCGTGCTTTCCAGCAGCAAAGCTCAGCCGGAAAGCATGAGCCGACACGTATCCCCTGGTTGTAAGCGGATGGTTCGATTCGGAAGCCGTACGTCCACGGCAGACCGGTCGGATGCGGGCAGCGAGATCTTCAGCGTTTCTCGCTCCAGACGTAGTCGCAGGCCCCAGTGGCCCCGGTAGCGGAGGGCGAAACCGTAGGAGGAGAGCTCCGGCAGCGGCGCCGGGTCGAGCCACAGAGCACCGCTGCGCGTTTCCAGGCCGGAGAGGCCACGCTGGACGAAGTCGAGAGTTCCGGCCATGGCTCCGAGATGGATGCCTTCGCCAGTGGTTCCGCCCTGCAGGTCGGCGACGTCTCCCTGGAGCGCCTCTTGACAGTATTTCCACGCGTCGGACCGTCGGGCTCGTGCCAGGACCCAACCGTGGACCAGGCCGCTCAGGGTGGAGCCGTGACTGGTACGGCTCAGGTAGTAGTCGACAGTGCGTCGCCAGGTGGCCTCGTCGAGTCCGTAGCCCAGTCGCCCGAAGACCCGTTGAAGTTCCCTCGGCGAGAAGAGGTATCCAAGCATCAGGACATCGGCCTGCTTTGAGGCCTGGTAGCGATTTACGGTGTCGCCCTCCGCCTCGAGGATCCGGTCGAGCCGACGGATGTCTGCGTATCGCTCTCGATACCTCTCCCAGTCGAGCTCCGTGAGATCGCCGTATCCCTCGAACTGACTGATGACGTCGTCGTGGAAGGGCACATGAAGGGTGCGGGACACGTCCTCCCAGAGTTCGAGCTCTCCGCCGTCGAGACCAGCTCTCTCGACGAGTTCCTGGCGGCGTGGCGCGGGCAGGCCCCTCAGCACGTCGAGCGTACGGGCCAGCACCCACGCTGCGGTCACGTTCGTGTAGGCGTTGTCGTCGAGCCCCGGTGACGAGGCCCCCGGGTAGGCGTCGTGGTATTCGTCAGGGCCGAGGACGCCCCGGATCCGATGCCGCCCGAGGCTCTCGTCGTAGGTGGCCGAGTCCGCCCAGAAGCGGGCGATCTGCAACAGCATCTCAACGCCTTTGGTGTGCAGGAACTCGGCGTCCCCACTGGCCTCGCAGTACTGCCAGACGTTGAACGCGACGGCAGAACCGACGTGGTGCTGGAGCCGCGAGTGATCCGGGAGCCAGCGTCCGGAACGGGGGTTGAGGTGAAGCTCCTGTGTCTCCTCCCGCCCGTCGCTACCGCTCTGCCACGGATACAGGGCGCCGCGTCTCCCCATGCACCGGGCAGCGGCACAGGCTTGTTCCAGTCGACGATGGCGGTACCGCAGCAGCGCGCGGGACACCTCGGGGAAATGCAGGTTGAGGTAAGGCAGGACGAACAGTTCGTCCCAGAAGACGTGACCGCGGTATGCCTCACCGTGCAGCCCCCGGGCCGGGACCCCCACGTCGAGCTCGGCCGTGTGTGGAGAGAGGGTCTGCAGCACATGGAAGAGGTGCAGCCGCAGGATGCTGCCCGCTTCTCCGGGGACGTCCAGTTCGGCACGTCGCCAGAGCTGATCCCAAGCGCTGATGTGCGTATCGAGCAGCTCGTCGAAGCCGGCTGCCGCACGCATGCGATCGAGCGCGGCGCGCAGCGGATCACTGATCGCGGGGTCTCTCGAGGTGTGCAGAGCGACCGTTTTGTCGACGGTCGCCGTGCACCCGGGCTCCAGCTGCAGAAGAGTGCGTTGGGTGGCCTTCAAGGGTGTTCCTCCACTCGTGACGTCGCCCGTCACGGTGAGGCGGGCCGCGAACGCGATGCGGATGTCCGAAGTGCGGGTGCGACAGCGCAACCACACGGCGTCAGGCCCGGCGGTGCCGGTGTGCACATGAATCAGGTGGTCGGCGGCCAGGTCGTGGTAGCGAGGCACGCCGGCGTTGGTGACATCGCCGTCCAGAGCTGCCTCGACCTGCAGAGTCCCGGAGAAGTTCTCGGCCGTGAACTCGGTTCGCAATGCGGCCAGATGCGGGTCGCCCATGTGGACGAGGCGCAGTTGACGGACCGCGAGTCGCCGTCCCTCTGTGTCGGTGTACCGGCTGCGGCGCTCCAACAGGCCGCTGGAGAGGTGAAGGGTCTGACTGTGATCCAGCAAGGTCGCGGTCTCCGGGGAGAACCACGCTCCGGTCTCCTCGCCGCTGTACAGACGGAAACGGAGCGGCAGCCAGTTCGGCAGATTGACCATGTCCTCGTTCTCCACCCGGCGCCCGGCCACGTCCGAGATGAGGCGGTCGTAACAGCCAGCGACGTACGTGCCCGGATAGTGCACGTCGTCCGCACCGCATTCGGGCACCGCGCCGCGGGTCGCGAAGTATCCGTTGCCCAGCGTGCACAACGACTCTCTGAGCCGCTCCTCCGCGCGATCGTAACCTGCGTACTTCCAGGTCCAGTCCGTCACTTCGGCTTTCCTCCCAGAAGCAGTTCCCCCAGGTCGCCTACGACGAGGTCGGCCCCGTGGCGCAGCAACCTCGCGCGCGAGTCCCCGGTTCCCGCGCGGTCCACGCCGACGACCAGAGCGAATCCGCCCCGCCTGCCCGCCTCGACTCCCGCGAGGGCGTCCTCGACAACTGCCGTACGGCGGGCGGGCACACCGAGCCGACGCGCTGCCTCCAGGAAGAGGTGGGGCTGCGGTTTGCCCGGCAGTCCGAGCCGGGCCGCCTCACCGCCGTCGACGAGAGCGTCGAACAGCCCCGCCACTCCGGCGCGGGTGAGGATCTCACGAGCGTGACGGGAGGCGGAGGCTGCGGCAAGGGGCGTTCCCGCCAGCCGGAGAGCGTGCAGCAGGCGGACCGTTCCGGGGTACGCGTCGATGCCGTGCTCACTCAAGCGCCGCACGAACAGCCGCTCCTTCTCCTCCGCGATGCCCCGTACCGTTCCGGCGGAGCGATCCAGCCCTCGCGAAGCAAGGAACGCCTCCGCGCCGTCGAGGCGGGATCTTCCGTCCACGTACCGCAGGTAGTCGTCGTGCACATCGAACGGACGCCGCCGCATCGGATCGTCCGGCGTGAGCTCGCTCAAGTAGGCGTCGAAGGCCGTCTTCCATGCGGCGGCGTGCACGCGGGCGGAGTCGGTGAGCACGCCGTCGGTGTCGAAGACGACCGCGCGCACGTCGCGAAGCACGGCCGCCAGCTTGTCCAGGGGGTCGTCGGCTTCAGCGCTCGCGACCCGCGCGGTGACCTCGCCGCGGTCGCGGCCGAACCCCTCGGTGCTCCACGGTGAACGCATCACGTACTCCTCGCTGAATGGAGCGGGCGGCGGAAGCGGTGGTTCACGACAGTTGCGGCACGATTGCCACCGGGCAGTCCGCATGATGCAGCAGTGTGTGTCCCACCCTGCTGAGCTGGAGCCCGAAATGGCCGTGCCGGCGCCGGGCTCCGATGATCACAAGGTCCGCGGCGGCCGAGTGGCGCAACAGGACCTTGCGGGCCGGCCCGAGTATGTTCTCCGGCATCACGCGTGCGGCAGGGCCCTCCGGGCCTTCCTGACGCGCGGCACCCTCATAGAGCTCCCAGAGGGATGCGTACAGCAGTCGAAGCGGCAGACCGAGCCGGGCCGCCTCATCCACCGCCCAGTCCACGGCCAAGAGGCCCGCCTCGGACCCATCGACTCCGACCACCAGAGGCAGCACCATCACCCCACCGCCTTTCACGCTGTCGTGCGAAGCGCACGACGAAGGGGCGCCCACCCCACCGTGACACCGGCGTCCCGCACAGAGGAAGGACGGTTCGACCCCCGACTCGGGACCATCGGCCCATGCCGGGATGCGGGCCGGGCCCGCTCGCGCAGCGTCCATGAGGGCCAACTGGGCCTGCAATCAGGCTGATTTGCACTCGCACCCTGCGCGATCCAGTACGGCGTCGCCACCACATCGAAGTTCACCCAGGGAGCGTGGCTCGCTGTCCCCGCCACAGTCGTGCTCTGGGTCATCATGCGGGGTATCCACCACCATTACGACGCCATCTCTGCTGATGCCGCGCCCCGTTCCATCGGCGCCCGGTGCCGTCCGCCGCGGCCACCCCTCGGGCCGGCACAGGCACTGAACCATGAGCCGCCCCGCACCGCGCAGGATCCGCCGGTCAGGTCCTGGTCACGTCAGGACAAGGGTCCGGTCGGGCCAGGCAAGGGGCCGAACGATCCGGTGCGGCGATCACAAGCGCGGGCGTGCGTCGAGGACGGATGCCCACCCGAGCACCCGTCACGGCCGCTCCTCGAAGAGGGCAGGTCCGGTCACCCTGCCCCAGGCCGGGCCCGTGCAGCGCCGGGAGGGTGAGTCCCTCGGGCGGCGCCATCGGGCCCGGTTCGGCACGATCACCTCTGTCAGCGCTGCGGCAACCGGGCAGCGACGTACTCCGTGAGGTCGAGGAGGCGATTGGTGTAGCCCCACTCGTTGTCGTACCAGCCGAATACCTTCACCAGATCACCGCTGGCCTGAGTGAGCGGCGCGTCCAGAACGCATGAGGCGGGGTCACCGATGATGTCGCGGGAGACGATCGGCGCATCGGACACCCGCACGATGCCCCGTAAGGCCCCGTCGGCGGCCTCGCGGAAGGCCTCGTTGACCTCGTCCACGGTCACAGGCCGTTCGAGCACCGCACTCAAGTCGGTCAGGGATCCGTCCTCGACCGGCACCCGCACAGCGATGCCGTCCAGCGTCCCCGCCAGCTCGGGCAGCACGACACCGACCGCGCGGGCGGCTCCGGTGCTGGTCGGGACGATGTTGACGGCGGCTGTGCGGCCGCGACGTGCGTCCTTGTGCGGGCCGTCGAGCACCACTTGGTCGTTGGTGTAGCCATGGATCGTCGTCATCAGACCCTTCACGAGGCCGAAGTGGTCGTTCAGCACCTTCACCATCGGGGCCACACAGTTGGTGGTGCACGAAGCGTTGGAGACCACATGGTCCTTGTCATGGTCATAGGCGGACTCGTTGACGCCCATGACGAGCGTCGCGTCCACACCCTTTCCGGGGACGGAGAGCAAGACCTTTCGTGCCCCGCTCTTCAGGTGCAGTCCGGCGTCGGCGTGCGTGCGGAAACGGCCGGTCGCCTCGATCACCACGTCCACGCCGAGCTCGCCCCAGGCCAGACCGGCCGGATCGCGCTCGGAAGTCACCACGATTCGGCACCCGTCCACCGTCAGCGAGCCCTCGTCGTGTCCGATGGTGCGCCGCAGCCGTCCGTAGGTCGAGTCGTACTCCAGCAGGTGGGCCAGCGTGGCCGGTGACGTGATGTCGTTCACCGCCACCACCTCGACGGCACGACCACCGACAGCGTCGGCACGCTCCAACACGCAGCGCAGGTAGTTGCGTCCGATGCGCCCGAACCCGTTGATTCCCACGCGCACGCTCATGGTCGTCATCCTTCCGGGAGGGTGTGCGGTCTCCCGCGCAAGCCTGAGAGAGGGCGGACAGGCCGAACATGGGCCGCACGGGGACGAAACGGGGCCGTTCGGCCCAACGTTGAGGACCGGTGGGAACTGCCGTACGCCCATGCCCCCACACGAACCTGGGACCACGTGCTGCCGAATCGACGATCGACGTGACTGATGCGTCCCGAGCCAGACCCCGCGAGCGCCGGATCTGACCAACCTCGAAAGGAAGCAGGCATGCCCACGACTGCGTTCGTGTACGAGTTCACCGAGGGCAACCGCGACATGGCCGACCTGCTCGGCGGGAAAGGCGCCAACCTCGCAGAGATGACTCGGATAGGCCTACCGGTCCCCCCTGGATTCACGGTGACGACTGAGGCCTGTCGGGCTTTCATGACCACCGGTACGGAGCCGACCGGTCTGACGGAAGAGATACTCCGCCACCTGGAAGCGCTCGAAGAGTCCCTCGAACGACAACTGGGCCAGCCGGACGACCCATTGCTGCTCTCCGTTCGGTCAGGAGCCCGTTACTCCATGCCCGGCATGATGGAGACGATCCTCGACATCGGCCTGAACGACGACTCGGTGCGGGGCCTCGCGAAGTCGTCCGGGAACGAACGGTTCGCCTGGGACTCTTACCGTCGTCTCGTTCACATGTTCGGCAGCACGGTCCTCGGGGTCGACTCCGCCCTGTTCGAGAACGTCATGGCCGACGCCAGGGAAGTCCGTGGAGCCCCGGACGACCTGCACCTGGACGCCAGGGACCTGGCCCGCCTCGTCGAGGATTACAAGAGCCTCATCCATCGGGAGACCGGCAAGGACTTCCCCCAGCTCCCGGCGGAACAGCTGCGGCAGGCCGTCCTCGCGGTCTTCGCATCCTGGAACGGCGAACGCGCCCGACTGTACCGACGACGTGAACACATCCCCGACGACCTCGGCACCGCCGTGAACGTGCAGGCCATGGTCTTCGGCAACCTCGGCTCCGACTCCGGCAGTGGCGTCGCCTTCACACGCGACCCGGCAACCGGCAGCCCCGGCGTGTACGGCGACTACCTGCCCAACGCCCAGGGCGAGGACGTCGTCGCCGGTATCCGCAACACCATCCCCCTGGACCGACTGCGGGACCTGGACCCGTCGTCGTACGCCGAACTACGAGCTCACCTGGCGATGTTGGAGGAACACTACCGCGACCTGTGCGACGTCGAGTTCACGATCGAGCGCGGCACACTCTGGATGCTGCAGACCCGGATCGGCAAGCGGACCGCACAGGCGGCGTTCACCATCGCGGCACAGCTGGTGGACGAGGGACTGATCGACGAGAGCGAATGGCTCGCCCGGGTCACCGGTGACGGGTTGGCCCGCCTGATGTTCCCTCGGTTCGACCTCACGGACGCCGAGCGCCCCCTGGCTCGCGGCATCCCGGCTTCGCCCGGTGCCGCTGTGGGCGCGGCGGTCTTCGATTCCGCGGAAGCGGTACGACGTGCCGGTGCCGGAGAGCACGTCATCCTCGTGCGGCAGGAGACAACGCCCGACGACCTTCCCGGCATGATCGCCGCAGACGCCGTGCTCACCAGCCGCGGAGGTAAGACCAGCCACGCGGCCGTGGTCGCCCGCGGCATGGGCAAGGTCTGCGTCTGCGGCGCCGAAGCACTCACCGTGGACGCTGCGGCCCGGCGCTTCACCGCCGACGACGGAGTGGTCCGAGAAGGCACGGTCCTCTCGGTGGACGGGACGGACGGCACCGTGCGCCTCGGCGCGGTTCCCCTGGTGGACTCCGAGATCATGCGGTACTTCGAAACCGGAGACCGGCACGGCCAACTGGTCGGATCCGTGGCCCGGGTCATGGAACGGGCCGACGGCGTGCGGCGGCTCGGAGTGCGGGCCAACGCCGACACCCCCGAAGACGCCGCCCGGGCCCGCCGATTCGGCGCCGAGGGCATCGGCCTGTGCCGGACGGAGCACATGTTCCTCGGTGACCGCCGCCACTTGGTCGAGGAGATGGTCCTGGCCCGCACCGCGACCGACCGCGACCGAGCACTCGGCGCTCTGCTGCCCCTGCAGCGCGCTGACTTCGTCGGCATCCTGCGAGCCATGGACGGCCTGCCCGTCACCATCCGCCTCCTCGATCCCCCGCTGCACGAGTTCCTGCCCGACCGGACCGAACTGGCTGTGCGCATGGCCGCCGCCGAGGCCCACGGCGATCCGCCCGGCTCCCGCGACATCCAACTGCTCGACGCGGTGAATCGCATGCACGAGCGGAATCCGATGCTGGGTCTCCGCGGGGTGCGCCTCGGGCTGATCACACCTGGGCTGGTCGCCATGCAGGTGCGTGCGGTCGCTGAGGCAGTCGTCGAGCGCAAACGGGCCGGTGGCGATCCGCAGGCCGAGATCATGGTCCCGCTCGTCGGCACGGTGGAGGAACTGCGGCTCGTCCGCGTGGAGGTGGCCCGTGTACTGGCCCAGGTCTCCGAGGCCTCGGGGATAGGCGTCACATGCCCGGTCGGCACGATGATCGAGTTGCCGCGGGCAGCCCTGACGGCGGGCCGCATCGCGCAGGAGGCCGCCTTCTTCTCCTTCGGTACGAACGATCTGACCCAGACGACCTGGGGGTTCTCACGCGACGACGTGGAAGCGGCGTTCTTCTCCGCCTACCTCGACCAGGGTGTCTTCACGGTGTCCCCCTTCGAGACGATCGACGGTGAGGGCGTGGGCCGGCTGGTGCGCTTCGCCGTCGACGAAGGCCGCGCCGCACGCCCCGGGCTGAAGATCGGCGTGTGCGGCGAGCACGGCGGGGATCCGGAATCGGTGCACTTCTTCCATGCCGCGGGTCTGGATTACGTCTCGTGCTCGCCGTTCCGCGTTCCCGTCGCGCGCCTGGAGGCCGGGCGGGCCGCCCTCGAGGAGAGCCGCTTCACCGCACCTTGATCCGACGTCCGGACAGCACGGCAACACCAATGCGCACCCACAGCTCGCGCAGACCACCGACCCACGGTTCGCTGTGCGCAAGTCCTGCCAGACGGCGCACCGTGACGGGGTCCGTGACCGCCTCGGCACGGCCGCGTACGAGAACGCTCCAGCCCTGACTGAGCGCGTCGTCGATGCGGTCCACCTCGAAGGCGACACGCTTACCGACGGCCGCCGCAGGCGTGGTGCCGGGCGCGGTCCGCAAGATGACGGTCCCGTCGACGACGGTGTAATTGACCGGTACGACGACCGGTCCGTCCTCGTCGTCGTGCGCGAGCCGTCCGATGCCGTGCGACGCCAGTCGCTGCCGGCACTCGTCGTCGCTCATGACGACCAGAATCGGGTGCGAGGCGGCCCGGCCGACCCCGGGCGGCAGATCCGCGTTGGCGCCGCACAGGGACTTCACAGTGGTTTCCAACGCACCTGCCAAACGCATGAGGGTGCCCGGGCTCGGCGTGGCCGTGGCCTGTTCCTCCAGGTACTTGAGGTAGCCGGACACCATGCCCGCCCGGTCGGCTGCCGCTTGCCTGCTCAGACCGAGTTCCGTACGGCGCGCCGCGATCCGCCGCCCGGTGTCCCCTCGCGCCGTGTTCTCGGCGGGGACGGCGCTCGGTGGAGACTGTTCGGACATGGCTTTGCCACCTCTTCGGGTTACGCCATCCTGCGAGCCAGGAACCTTGGGGGGGAGCCCCCCGGCCCGGGGCTGGCGGGCTTCCTCTCTGCCTGCCCCGGGCCACGTTCAGCTGTGCTGTACAGGGATAGTCCGGGTGCCGGACTTCATTTCCGGCACGGGGATCCTGACGGTCAGCACCCCGTCCTTGTAGTCAGCGGTGGCGTCGTCTCCTCGAGCTCCCGCAGGCAACCGCACCGCACGGGCGAAGGCCCCGTAACGGAACTCGGTGTGGTGCTTCTCCGTGGTGTCCACCGTCCGTTCCGCGCGCACGGTCAGAACGCCCTCGGTGACGGCGAGTTCGACGTCCTCGGGGTCGACTCCGGGGAGCTCGGCGCGAAGCACGTACGCACCGTCCTCGACGGACTCCTCAATGCGGATGTTGTGCACTCCTGGGGTCTGGTGAACCCCGGGAAGCCCCGACTCGATCCATCCGAACAGTTCGGGCAGCAGGGGCGACCACCCCGGCAGCCTGTCCATCATGCCACTCATCTCGCCCTCCCTTTCTCGCCTCATTCCGTGCTCAGCCTCTCTCCATACCCTCTTCGGAACGAGTGCCGGACGACTCCGACGTGGGGCCCTCCGGCCCCTTTCCCAACCGGATCAACGCATCGGCGATGCGCTGCGCCCACCCCTCGATCTGCGTGAAGTCCCGGAAGTCGCCGCCCTTGCCGGAGTCCACCAACTTGCGCGCGATGAACCCTTTGGCTCCTTCTTTCAAGCATCCGCCGAAGGTGCGGTGCTCCTCCGCTTCCAGCCGGAACAGCACTGCCTTGGCTCCCCGCACGGGCGGGATCTCGCGCTGTGACGCCGTGGCGTCGAGCGGGCCGCTGCTGAAGAGCCACAGCGGGCGCGTGGCCAGCGCCCGCCGGTGCCGGCGGGCGAACCGGCGAGCGTCCTTGTGCCAGCGGCCGGCGTAGAGCGCGCCGCCCAGCACCACGGCGTCGTAGGAACCCACGTCCGCCACGGAGCGGGCCGGAATCGCCTCGGCTCTGAGTCCGTTGCGGCGCAGCACGTCGGCGATGGCTTCGGCTATCTGGGCGGTCGAGCCGTTGGTCGTCCCGTAGGCGACCAGCACCTTGCTGAGCATGGGAGCCTGTCTCCTCTCGCGATCTCAAGGTGTCCGCGGCCGTGCGTCGGCGTCACCGGCACGGGCCCGAGCCGACGATGGGCAGTTCGACGCTCGTCACCGTCGGGCCCCTGCCTCAAGGGTGCGCGACGACGGCGACCGGGATGGAGGCGTGGTGCAGCACGGCATGCGTGACGGGGCCGATGTGCAGGCCCAGCGCCCGTCGGCGACTGCGTCGCCCCACCACGAGCAGGGAGCCCTCGCGGGAGGCCTCGACGAGGTGCTTGGCCGCTGCGCCGAAGGGGGAGACCTCGACGATGTCGACGCCGGGGAACTTCTCCCGCCATGGCCGCACGACCTCGCTCAGAGCAGCGGCCTGCTGGTGGGAGAGCCTCTCGTAGAGCCCGGGTTCGGCGGAGAAGCCGTAGGGATAGTAGGGCGGACAGTCCCATGCATGGACGACGCGCAAGGGAGCGAGGTGCCGGGTTGCCTCGTCGAAGGCGAACTCTATGACCGAGTCGTCGGGCTGGTCGATGTCGAGCCCCAGGACGATGGGGCGGTGCGCGTTCGCGGTGGGCGCGACATCCGGCAGATCCGTGGTGTGCCCCTCGGCGGACTCCTCCTCGGCTCGAACCAGGACCACCGGCGTGGCGGTGCGCGCCACGACGGCCTGGCCGACGGAACCGACCAGGTAGCCGCCGACCCCGCTCAGTCCGCGGGATCCCAGTACGAGAAGAGCGGCGTCTTCCGCTGCGGCCGTCAGGGCGTCAGCGGGGCGGCCGACGGCCTGCTCGTCGACGATCTCGACGTCGGGGTGGCGCAGTCGAAGATCCCCGGCGGACTTACGGGGCACGCGTTCACGCCAGTACTGCAACGTCTCGGCGCCGATGAGCGGGGCCTGAGCCGTAGGAACCGGGATCGGATCCAAGACGTGAACCAGCTTCACCGGCATCCCGCGCAACTTCGCTTCACGGGCCGCCCATTCGGCCGCGGCAAGACTCTCTGGTGAACCATCGAGACCAACGGTGACGGTGACTGGCATGATCTCCACCTCCTGCTGTACCAGCCTTGTGGCCAAAGGGCAGGTCGTGCAGGGGCCGTAAGTCCCCACCGGGGACCGACCGGCCCAACGAAGCCCGCGGACCGAGCGGACCAGTCACGGGGGCAGACGGTCTTAGGCCCACTGGGTGCTCTGCAGGGTCAAGCCCGCGGCGAAGAGCCGCTGGATCGCCAGGTCGTGCAGGTCACGCACGATGTGGTCACGGTCTTGGGGCAGAGCGATCTGTTCGACGTCGCGGCGCCGTTCGGCAAGCTCCAGCACCATCGCCGCCTGGCAGACGTCGCCACAGGCCCGATCCTGCGCGCCAGGAGGAGACCGCCTCGTGGTCGCGCGAGTGACGCACTCGATGCATCCGCATCCGCATCCGCAGACATCGAGGCGTCGCTGTTCGCGTTGTTCGCCACCGGCATCAGTGCCTTCGGTGCCGCGCCCGCCTCGGTCCCGAGCTGGTCCGGGCGACGTGCTGGGCCTGTGCTCCTCGTCCGAATCTTCGCCCCGCTCAGCCCGACTTCAGCTGCCGCACCGGTTTCCCGCCGTTTCGCCGGCCTGGCCCCGAGGGCCATTGCCGCAAGGAACGAGAGAGCCGACACTGGCGCTGAGGGTGCCCTCCCGACGACGCACACCCGTTCCGTCCGAGAGGAGCGAAAACGTGCTCATCACCACCATCAAGGCCAGCGTCTGGACAGCGGACAACAGCGGTGCCGACACCGACGGCAACGTGGCCCTGGGCATCTGCGGCCGGGAGTTCGTCCTGGACACGGGGACGAATGACTTCCAGCGCGGCCAGTCCCAGACGTTCACCTTTGGCGCAGGTTCCAACGTCCTGAATCCGGTGGGCAACGACCCCCGCAAGCCGCAACTGGACACCGCCGAACTCACCTATTTCCCGGTGTACCTGCATTTCACTCCGCGCGACGCCAAGGACAACTGGTGCGTGGAAGGGGTCACCGTGACCGTCAACCCCGGTGCCAAGGAGATCACTTACGGCAACACCCCGATGCTGGGCGGCAGCGACAAGGAATTGTGGCTGGCGGCCGACTGCGGCCGAAGCCTGTACCTCAGGCAGCAGTGAGATCTCAGGACGCATCCGAGTAGCCGTCGGAAACCCGCGAACTGCCATCAGCAGCATCCGGGGAGGCGGCAGCGCCCCTCCTTTCCACAGGACACGCGTCCGCTTCATCGGGCGAACGCTACGGCCCAGCTCGTACTGGACTCACGCGAGCTGGGCACTGAACGGCTCCGCTCCCCGAAAGAGTGCGGTCGAATACCGAAGGGGCTCGACTGCAGCCTCGTCCGCCGAAGGCGGTGGGGTGGGGCGGGCCTTGGAGCGGTCACAGCGCAGTGATCAACAGGATTCTCTTCCGTATGAGGACAGGGGTTCTCCGGCGGGGCCTGCCACCTTGTTCTGGGAACTGGGGTGGCCTCGGGCGTTCGTGCTCGCACCGGGAAAGTGAGGCGATGCTCCATGGAGCTCGTAACACGATCTTGTTGAAGTGCTCTGGCCGGGCGTGACTGTTGTGACGATCTGACCGTTCGGGTGGGTGTGACGACTCGGCCGCGGATCGTGGATAACGGCTTGTGGGCGCTGATCGAACCGTTGCTGCCGCCCTGGCCCGAGCGGGCACCGGGGCCACGACCGGTGGCCGACCGGCGGTGCCTGCAGGGCATCCTGTACGTCCTGCACCAGGACATCGCCTGGCAACTGTTGCCCTTGGAGCTCGGCTTCGGATCCGGACAGACGCGCTGGCGGCGTCTGGAACGCTGGCAACAGGCAGGGGTGTTCGACCAGTTGCACCGCGTCCTGCTCGCGAAACCGAACGCGACCGGCGAACCTCGACTGGACTCGCGCGTGCGTAGACGGCTCCCCCATCCGCGCGAAAAAGGGGAGCCGCGACTGGTCCGTCGCCGGTCGACCGCCGGAAGACGGGCAGCAATCACCATCTGATCTGCGATGGACGCTGCATCCCGCTCAAGGTCATCACCAGGGCGCCCCGAACATCACGGGCCTGGGCAAGCTCCGCTACGTCGTCGAGCAGACCTTCGCCCTGCTCCACCGGTTCAAACGCCTCGCCGTCCGATGGGAACGCCGCCTCGAACTCCACGACGCCTTCGTCTCGTTGGCCTGCAGCCTGATCTGCTGGAGACGCCTCAAGAAGGCCCACTCATGATCCTTCTACGAGCTCTCAAGGCGCCGTCTCGGCCTGTATCGGAAGCCGTGAGCCGATGTTCTTGCCTTTGACCAGGAGCCAGATCATGAGGATGAGTTCCCCTACACCGGTGAACACGGCCGCCTCGGCCGAGTATCCGGAGGAGAGGAAGGCGCCGAGGCTGTCCACGAGGTAGCCGAGTCCCGCGAGGGCCAGCAGGACGCCGAGCACCCGGGGTACGTAGCCCGACCGGAAGGCGAGCAGCCCCAACAGCAGCAGGTGGACGCCGAAGAAGATGAGCCCGGCGTCCCAGATGTCGTGGAAGGCATCGATGCGCATGGCTGCTTCGGCGTCCAGTTGGTCCGCGCTGTACGCCCCCAGGGACTCCGCGTGCTTGACCGGAGGCAACGCCCCGACGAGTTGGGCGACGGCGACGAGGAGCACCGCGGCATAGGCGAGCCTGAACCAGGCCGCGAGCGTCGCGATTCCCTCGTGCGCCGGTCGGAAGAAGACCCTCAGCGCCCAGGCCACCACCACATCCAGCACGGCGACCAGGAACAGGGCCACGACGCCGAAGCGGAACAGCGCCTCGGAACCGCGGATGTCCCGGGCGGTTCGTGCCGCGTCGTTCTCGGCGACCAGGTTCTCCAGCACGCCGAAATTGGCGAAGACCGCCAACGGGGCCATGGCCAGGATTCCCGCTCCCGCCACCAGAGCGGCATTGCGCACCGTCAGCGAAGTCCCACCGGGCGGGGTCATCCGCGGGCCCCCTTGGGCATCGGCCGCCCGCCACGATCGCCCGCGACAGACTCCGGCACGACGAGGCGCAATCCCTTGAAGATCAGCACCAGCGGAAGCACCGCTTCGAACAGGCCACCAGGAACGTAGAACGCCCTCCCGGCACCGGAGTTGATGTCCACGAGCCCCAGCAGGTCACACGCCACTCCCGTCAGCAAAACGGCGTAGCCCACGAGCCCGAGTACCGAAAGCCACCGTGCGACCAGCCCGGAACGCAGCAGGAGGTGGGACAGGACCAGACCACCGGCGCCGGAGAACGCATAGACCAGAAGATCGTAGTCCGTCAACTCGTTCTTGCTCACGAGGAAATAGCACCCGAACGCGATGATCACAGCGCCTTCCGCGCACCTGAGAATCAGATACCCGACCGTGAGGCGCCTTCCGTGCGGCTTCAGCACGGGGAACAGTGCGACACCGATGCCGGCAACCGCAAAAGCTGTGTACGCCTCCAGCAGCACACCCGCAAGGAGCCCTCCCTCTCCTGAGTCCGTGCCGGAAAAGTAGTCCTCCAGGAGCGAGCTGCCGACGGAGAAGGTGAGCGTCGACGAGAGGAACAGCAATCCCACCAGCACAGCGGTCTTCCTGTACGGCATGCATCCGCTCCTTCTGTCCCGGCCCGCCGGGGCCTGGAACCTGAGCCTTGCTGCGACCAGGCCACGAGTCGGCCGCCGCCGAGCCATCGAGCGACGTCCTCCTGCCCGAGGAGTGTGCTTCTGGGCCCCAACTATCCTCCCTTTGCGGGCATACGCGCCGCCCGCGCGCGAGGAATCACCCCGGGCCCCACAGACGGCACGCCAACGGGGCCGGCCGATGCACGACCCCCAGCCACCACACCCCGTGGAGTGAGCGTTTTCCAACCTCGACGAGATGTTGACCGCGAGTTGGACGCTCCTGCGGAACGACGAAGCTCCTGGTAGGCGGGTTCTCGACCAAGGTCACCGTGTCCGCCAGGAGCTTCCGCCGGTCGACCGGCGACAGACCGGTCGCGGCTCCCCCTTTCGCGCGGACGTGGGAGCCGTCCACGCAGGCGCCAGTCCAGTCGAGTGCGTCGGCCGCGTGCAGTTCGACGAGCAGGAAGCGGTGTGGCTGGTCGAAGACACCGGCCTGCTGCCAGCGATCCAGACGCCGCCAGCAGGTCCGTGTGGAGCCGAACCTCAGCTCCAGCGGCAGGAGTTGCCACGCGATGTCGTTGAACAGGACGTACAAGATGCCCTGCAGACACAGCTGGTCGTCCACCGTCCACGGCCGAGTCGGCACGCACCACGAACGGCCGAATCGTCACTTCGGTCACGCCTGGCCAGGCCCAACAACCAAGATCCTGTTACGAGCTCTTAGGGCCGGAAGTTGGAGAGAGGAGTCCCTTTGCACGACGAAGCCGAAGCTGCCCGAAACAACCTTCCAGAGCAAGCGCATCAAGCAGGCGCCGGTGTGCCGCATGAGGGGCCTTCAGCCAGATATGTTGAGGCCCTCCTCACCAACGAGGCCATCCCGGCACACGTTCGCTCCCTTGTCGGAGTGCTCTGGGAGGGCAACGTAAAGTTGGACGACGCCCTCGCGTTGAACGTGGGAGACGTCATCCCCACCAGGCGTGAAATCCCTGTCAGCGAGCAGACCCTCCGGCTGCTGCAAGAGGCCATCGGCGACCGTGAGCAAGGCCCCCTGTTCGCCACCCCCTCGGGCCAGCGGGTGAGCCGCAGGGCCATCTCAACTCAGGTGCGGAGTATCACTCGGCGCTCCGCCCACGACATGCGGCTCGGCGGACACCGTGACCGCCACAGCGATCACGGTGCCCAGAGGGGAACGTCACAGACTCCGGGGATATTTCCGCGACCGAAGCCGTCTTGAAAGGGAGCGAAGAGTCACACGTGCACAGCCAGAACGGCGCGATATCGGAGACGGACGCCCCGTAAAGCCCCTCGCGCATCCGCGCCACCTGGGGCGGAACCGGCAGCGTCCAATAGGCTTTCCGGGCCCACTTCCCCGACAGCCCTAATGTTCTTGGTAGCGAAGTCCCGGCACGAGTAACCGGAGCCACGCGTATTCTTCCCGTGTCATCCGTAAGATAGCCACCGGAATCGCCTGTGGTTCGCCGTTCATCGGCAGGAGAAGACAGATGCTGGCGTTCGTAGCGGCCATGTGCTTCGTCATCGCCTTTGTCATCCACGCAACTGGGACGTCGACCGAGGCGGTCTTCAGTACGACGAGTCTCATGCTCGTCGGACTCGCCCTCCTCGCTGTGCACTCTGGCGGCGTGGGGTCGGGATGGTCCTCCCGGAGACGTGGTCGCCGGCGCTGAGCGTTCTCGGGCTCCGACTGGCCTGTCGAACGCGCGGCAAGGCCCCGCGCCGCCCATCGTCGTCCGGCACGCGCGACGCGTCCGCTGAATCCGGGCCGCCGCACGCGCCTACTTGAATGTGGCGCTACTGCACCCGGCCCTCGCTGGTCTCTGGTGTGTCCTCTTCGGGCAGATGCACGTCGTTGACGGAGATGTTGACTTCGACGGCCTCGAGCCCCGTCATCCGTTCCACCGCCGCGATCACGCTCTCGCGTACGTCCAAGGCGACCTCGGTGATGCTCACGCCGTATTCCACGACCACTTCCAGGTCGATGGCGGTCTGCTTCTCGCCGACCTCGACCTTGACACCACGTCCCGCGCTGGCGCGTGCGCCGGGGACGCGGTCGCGCACCGCGCCCATAGTGCGGCTGATTCCGCCTCCCAGGGCGTGGATTCCGGGCACTTCGCGTGCGGCGATCCCGGCGATCTTCTCCACGACGCCGTCCGCGATGGTCGTCCTGCCGCGGATCGCGGCCTGCTCCCTCGCTCCGGTCTGCAGCTTTCCCCGACGGTGGCATGAGGCTCTCTGGGTCGGGGCTTGGGCTGGGTTGGGCTGATCGACTCCGTCACGCGAAGCCACCTCCTTGGGGGCTCACGGACTTCCGTACGCAGACGACCATTGGTCGCCCGACTTGGTACCCGTCTCCACGTACCTTGCTGCACACCGGATATGCACACCAGGTACCGCCGAACCCCAGCCGAGGCCCAGCCCCTGAGAATAGGCGGCTTCCGGCCGCCTCCTGGTGCGGGTTGGGGGGCTATCCTGAGGTGCGGACGTCCTGGACCCCGGCGGACCTGTTGTTGCTCGACACAGATGGCTGCGGGGAGCGGACCACGTCGTCCGGTCCCCCGGTACACCCCTTGGAGGGAACCGAGTGGTTCCTTGTTCTGGTGGACAGATTGGTGGACCGCTTGTTCGCCTGCCTCCGCCGGGTGCATGCCTCTGCCGGGAGCGTCCCGTCAGGAGCCTGGAGTCAGGCTCCGCACTCTGGCTCTGCCCGGCGGGTCTCTGGAACTGAGGCGTCATGTCCTTACCGCAGTTGAACCCACGACAGAAGGACCCGGGCTCTGATCACCCTGGCCGGTGAAAGCGATCTGGAGACGGTACCGCTGATGCGTGCGGCGCTTGAGCGATGCCTCCGGGACGGCATGCGCACCATCGACGTCGATCTCATCCCTGTCACCTTCTGCGACCTCAGCGGCCTCAACGCCTTCATCGAGGCGTTCCTACGCTCCACCGCGGCTGGGGGAACACTGCGGCTGCACTACCCGCCGCCCATGCCGGCGAGGACGATCGACCTGACCGGTTGCGGCTCCGTTCTTATGGGGCTGCCTGCCGTTCCAGGACCAGCCCTTCTCCAGGCCCCCCTCTCTCCCATCCTTGTTCCACTCCCCGTGGCGTGTTCCGAGACCTTGCGTCGGATCGCTCCTGCTGTCTCGGGCGGTGCGCTGTGATGACCTGGCCCCGGCGGAAGCAGCCACGCAGGCCCGTTGCCGACGAGTCGTCCGGCGTGACCGCGGTCCGGCTGCGTCGGGTGAACCGCTGGCTGCTGGAAGGCTTGCGCCAGGATCTGGCGGATCTGTACGTGGCCTCCTGCGAAACGGACCCCGGCGAGGAGTACCGCAGTCCCAGCCGGGAGGACTTCCTGAACCGTCTCACCGATGACGTCCGTCGCCCGGGGTTCGCCATGGTGATCGCGGAAACGGACGGGCTGGTGGGATGCGTCTTCGGTCTCCCGGTGCCCGGCGACGGCTTCTGGTGGCTCGGCTTCGACGGTGAACTGCCGTGCAGCATCGAGCAACTCACCCGTTCCGACAGGGTCTTCGCCATCACCAACATCCTGGTCCGCCCGTATCCGCAGGTCCAGGGCCAGGATTTGGCCCGCCTTCTGCAGGAGCGGCTGTTGACCGACCATCAGGCATCGCTCGGCACCACCTTGGTGGAGCAGGCCGATCTCCCGGCCCTCCAATCCTTCCGGTCCTGGGGATGGCAGGACATCGGAGAGATCTGGCGGCCCAACGGCCACACGATGTTCCGCGTACTGGTGCTTCCCCTCGGAGAGCGGACCGTGGCGACGCTGGAGGGGCTGGCCCGTCATGCCTGGACGCGGTGGCCCGGGTGATGCCCTACAGCCGGTCGGCGCGCATTCGCGTGCTGGTCGCCGAGCAGGCGGCCCGGCGTGGTGGCCGTGTCGGGGTCGTGGACGTGTGTACCGCGGCGGTGGCCGCGCTGCCGGTCGACGGGGCCGGGCTCTCGGCGATGTCCCGGACCACGGCGAGCCATCCACTGTGCAGTACCGATGCCATCAGCGAGCAGTTGGAGGAGCTGCAACTCACATTGGGCGAGGGACCGTGCGTGGACGCCTTCGCGCACGGCGCGGCCGTCCTGACCCCCGACCTACGCATCGGTGAACTGCAGGAGTGCTGGCCGGTGTTCGCCGATGCGGCGCTGGAGGCCGGAGCGCTCGCGGTTTTCGCGCTCCCCCTGCAGCTCGGGGCGATCAGCCCAGGGGTTCTGGACCTGTACGCCCAGGTCCCGGTCCGGTTGGGCGAGGAGGAGCTGGCCGACGCTCTGGCCTTCGCCGAGGTCGCGACGCTGGTCCTGCTGGACGCCCGGATCGACGCGAAAAGCGCACCACCCGACGGCAGCGCGGCGAAGGAACAGAACGAGGACCTGGGCGGGTACCGGGCGGAGATCTCCCAGGCCACTGGCATGCTCACCGTCCAGCTCGGTGTCGGCATCGACGAAGCCTTCGTCCGGCTGCGTGCCTATGCCTATGCCCACGGGCGCCGGCTCACCGTTGTGGCCGCCGACGTGGTGGCCCGCCGTCTCCGCTTCTCCCCCGACGCGGAGCCGACCCGGAGCGACGAGGACCCGTGACGCCCTCGCTCGGTCCAGTGAACGCACGATGTGCCGCACTTCCCGTCCGATTCCGGCAGAGCTAGTCTCGATAAAGGGTGTAGAGGATGAATGAGCAGCTCCTGGCCAAGACCTTCGTCGAGTTGGCGGACAACCTGGTCGCCGACTTCGACCTGATCGACTTCCTGCGTCTGCTGACCGACCGCTGCGTGGGGATGCTGGGCGCGAGCGCCGCCGGAGTGCTGCTCGCCGACCGCGACGGCGACCTGCGCGTGATGGCCGCTTCCGACGAGCAGGTGCGCCTGCTGGAGCTCTTCCAGCTCCAGAACGACGAGGGCCCCTGCCTGGACTGCTTCCGCACGGGTATGCCGGTGACGGTACCCGACCTGCGTACGGAGACCGCCCGCTGGCCCCGCTTCGTCGCCCAGGCCCAGCTCCGCGGTTTCGGCGCGGTCCAAGCCCTGCCCATGCGCTTGCGGGACGAAGTCGTCGGCGCGCTGAACCTCTTCCGCTCCGCTCCCGGCTCCTTCGACCCGGTCGGCACGCCCATCGCCCAGGCCCTGGCCGACGTCGCCACCATCAGCCTCCTGCAGCAACGGTCCGCCCAGCGCACCACGGTCCTCAACGAGCAGTTGCAGACCGCGCTGAACAGCCGCGTCCTGATCGAACAGGCCAAGGGCAAACTCGCCGAACGCCAGGGCATCGACATGGAACAGGCATTCACCGCCCTGCGCGGCTACGCCCGCTCCCACAACCGCCGCCTGTCCGACGTGGCCCGCGCCTTCATCGACGACACCGAGCCTCTCGCTGGTCTGGCGTCCTGACCCCGTGCCACAAAGAGCTTCGGCTGCCGTTTCGGCCTCACCGGCGTTCTCAGAGGCCCGCTCTGGCTGACGCGCCTATGGCCGAACTGCCCGGCATGGCTGCTCCGGGTGCGAGCTAGGTCTCTGCGCCGGGAGCGCCGGATCCGGATCCAGCCCACCCGAAGGAGCCACGACGAGCTGATCCTTGCCGCCGTCTTGTGCGGGGTGGATGCTGGGTGTGAGGGAGCAGGACCACGGCCGGCTCTCCTCCGGCATGCGGTCGGGCTCATCTCGATCATGGACGCCGGTGACGCGAGAGTACATCGGCACCCATGGGAGCCCTAGAAGAGCACCTGGCGTGATACGGCTCTGGGCAGCCGCACCGGTTGCGGTCCCGAGCCTCGGCCTGAGTGCGACGGTCAGGCCCGGCAGCGCTCGCCGTGGACCTACTGGCCATAGAGGTCCCTGTTCACAGGCGGCGCCAGCGGGCTGAGGCGAAGGAGAAGGCTCCGAAGGGGGTGAGCCCGATCGCCACGGCGACCAGGAGCCAGGGGCCCGTCGGGGTCTGCGTGAAGCTTCGGACCGTGGCGTCCACCCCCTTGGCCTCGTCCGCGTCGAACTGGACGGCCGCGATCAGGATGGAGATGCCGACCGCCGCGAACACCGTGCCGCGGGCCACACCCCCGCCCACCCCCAAGCCGGTCACGATCTGCCGCGTGCGGCGACTCATCGCGCCCACGTCCAGCTGTGGCAGGAACTTGCGCATCGCCGCCCGTACCGCGAGCACGACACCGATGCCGATCAGGAGACAGCCTGCGGCGCCCACAAGGAATTGGCCGTACGACAGTTTCAGCACTGACGCCGTCCAGTCCTTCGACTTGGCGTTGCCGCTGGAGCCTTGGCCACCATCGGCGGCGAACCGGGCGGTTATCCAGCAGACGGACGCATAGAAGATCGCCAGGGCACCGATGAGGACGTACACGACACCACGCGCCATAAAACCCGCCCGGCCCGCGGCGGTCAGCGTCTCCTCCTTGGCAGCGTGGGCGGCAGAACCCGCACCTCTACCCCTGTCCTGCGCTTGAGACGACGTCACGAGGTCCTCCCCCACGGCCACGGTGCGCGCGATGCGGGTCCTGGCCCCCGAGTGCCCGCGTAAGAAGGCGTGATGCGACGTGCTCGCAGCAGCCTGTTCACCGTTGGTAGGGGTACTCGGCCGGCATGCGAACCCAGGAACCGCGTCCCGGCGACCGCACGAAGCTCGCCTCCTTGGCTGCCAAGGGTTTGACCGGCAACCGCAGCGCGCGCCGGGCCGCCCTGCGCGGCACCGGCTCACTCGCCCTGGTCTGCGCCGCCATCCAGGCCGCCACCAAGGTGCTCGACAAGCGCCGACCGCTGCGGCATCCGCCGAGCAGGGCGGCGTCCTCCCACCGCACGGCCGGTGCGGCCGCCTTCGCGACGGCCGCCACCTTGGAGACACCCCGGCTGGGGGCCGCCCTCCTTCCCGTCGCCACGGGCATCGCCCTCTCCCGCCTTCGCGCGGGAGCACACGCTCCCGGCCGCGTTCTGGCGGACGCCGTGTTCGGCGTGGGCATCGCCGTGGCAACCTGCCGCTGGTGGCCGCTGCACCGCGACGAGCCCGCAGACAGCGCCCGGCCGAAGCTCCCGGTCCCCGCTCTACCGTCCGGCGAGGGTCTTGTCGTCGTCGTCAACAGCGACGCCGGCGGCGAGGTCGCGGCCGAAGTCGAACTGCGCACCCTGCTGCCCAAAGCGGACCTGCGGGTCTGTGAAGCCGGCGAGGACCTGTACACCGTGCTGCGGCAGGCCGCCGCGCAGGTACAGGCGCGCGGCGGCGCGCTCGGCGTGGTCGGGGGCGACGGCACGGTCAACGCGGCGGCCGTACTGGCCGTCGACAACCGGCTGCCGCTCGCGGTGTTCCCCGGCGGCACTCTCAACCACTTCGCCGCCGACCTCGGACTGCCGACCTTGCAAGAGGCCGCCGACGCCGTAGAGGAGGGCCGCGGCGGAACCGTCGACCTCGGACGGATCACCGGCGACGGCACCTGCACCTATTTCCTCAACACCTTCAGCATCGGCGTCTACCCCCAACTCGTCCGGGCCCGTGAAGCCCGCGAGACGTCCCTGGGCAAATGGCCCGCCCTCGCCGTCGGCCTGCTCCGCGTCCTGGCCGACGGCACCCCCATCGACATCACCCTCGACGGACGGCCCCGGCGGCTGTGGCTGCTGTTCGTCGGCAACAGCCGCTACGACCCGCCAGGCTTCGCCCCCTCCTATCGCCCCACCCTGGACGACGGACTCCTCGACCTGCGCCTCGTCGACGCAAACCACCCCTTCGCCCGCACCCGCCTCGTCGCGGCCTTCCTCACCGGCACTCTCGCCCGCTCTCGCGTCTACCGGGAAACCACCGCCACCTGCCTGCGCATCGACGGTGTGAACAAGGCAGGCGACTACACCCGGGACGGCGAGGTGAGCCCCGCCGCCGACACCCTCGTCCTCGACAAAAGGAGCCGCGCGCTCACCGTCTACTTGCCCGCTCCCCGGTGATCCCGTGCCTTCGGCGCACGGCAACGGAGTGCTCGTCCGGGGCTATGCTGCAAAGCAGACGCCCCAGACCCCGGCCACGCACTGCCAGTTGGGCACGATGCCTGTCCCGCACGTCTTCCGGTCTCCTGAACCGAGGCGCCCCATGCACACACCGCAGCACTCACACGAACCCGACGGCTCGGAGCCGTCCGCCATGGACGCCGTGCGTCTGCGCCGGCTGAACCGCTGGCAGGCCGACGACCTGAGTGAGGATCTGGCGGACCTCTTCGTCGAGTCCTCCGTAGCCGCGCCGGGCGAGGAGTTCCGCGGGCGCGAGGAGTTCCTGCGCCGCCTGGCCGACGACGTACGTCTGCCGGGGTTCGACATGCTGATCGCGGAAACAGAAGCCCTGGCCGGGTGTGCCTACGGATTCCCCGTGCCGCGAGACGGCTCCTGGTGGCAGGGGTTCGACGGGCCGTTGCCACAGAACATCGAGCAACTCACCGCGTCCGGCCATCTCTTCGCGATCGCCGAAACCCTCGTACATCCCCACGAGCAGACCCGCGGACTCGCGCGCCACCTGCAGGAACACCTGCTCGCCGACCACGAATCGTCCCTCGGCGTCACCTTGGTGGATCCGTCCCACGGCGCGGCCCGCGCGGCCTTCGAGGCGTGGGGCTGGCAAGAGGTCGGGCAGGTCCGTCGCAGCTTGCCCGGCCCAACAATGCTACGCGCCCTGGTCCTTCCGCTCGGGCAGCGCACAACGGAGCATCCGGACGGCCTCGCCCACAATGCCCGGACCCAACGCTCCGAATAGTCGTCAGCGTTGGCGGCCAGAGCTCGTGGAGGCGGGGAGGATCGTGTGGAGTTGGCTCCGGAGCAGGAGGCACTACGGATCGTGCGGCGATGCGCCGTTGCGACGTACTGGACACCCCGCCCGACGGAGCATTCGACAGAATTGCCGCCCTTGCCGCTCGCCTCTTCGACGCACCGGCCGCGACAGTACCGATCGTGGACACCGACCGGGTCTGGTTCAAGGCCGCATACGGCCTGACGGGGGTCACCCAAGTCGGCCGGGCCCCGGGTCTGTGCACCTCGGCCATCCTCACCGACGGCCCTCTGGTCGTCCCCGACACGCTCCAGGATCCGCTCGCCCGCACCCACGAACTGGTCACGGGGCCGACGCGGGCACGCTTCTACGCAGCCGCCCCGATCGTCACCCGCGACGGTCACCGCCTGGGCACCGTCGACGTGCTGGACACCGTGCCGCGCCGGATCACGCCTGAGCAGGCCGCCGCCCCGGCCGACCTGGCCGCGCTGGTGATGGACGCGCTGGAACTGCGGCTGTCCGCGCTGCGGATGCTCCGAGTGGAGCGGGAGCTGATGGTGGCCGAACACACGGCGCGCAAGCGGGCCGAGCGGGACCGGTCGGAGATGGCCGCCTATGCCTCCACCCTGCTGCCGCCCGCGCTGCCGGAGGTGCCGGGTCTGGAAGCGGCCTGCCACTACACCACCGCATCGGTCCACGACGTCGGCGGCGACTTCTACGACGTCTTTGCGCTCAGCACCGGGCGGTGGGCGTTCTTCCTCGGCGACGTCAGCGGCCGGGGCGCCCCCGCCGCCGCCCTGACCTCACTGCTCCGCTACACGCTGCGCACCACCGCCCTGCTGGAGCCGGACCCGTGTGCCGTACTTCGGGCGCTGGACTGCACCCTGCTGTTCGACGATGCGGACGGCAGCCGCTTCTGCACGCTGGTCTTCGGCACCCTCGCCCCCGCCTCCGCGGGCGGCTTTGCCGTCACCCTGGCCGGTGGCGGCCACCTTCCGGCCTACTCGCCGTATCCGGCCCGCGCAATGGGCGCGCCCGAGCCGAGCCGACGAGCCTGCCCGGCGAGGCGCTTTTCCTCTACAGCGACGGAATCATCGAGGACCTCACCTCCAAGGGCGCCCGGTTCGGTGAAGCCGGACTTGCCGCCCACCTCACCCACCACGCCGCCACCAACCGGGCTCTCGGCGCCTCCGCGATCATCGACGACCTCACCGGGCTCCTCGCCACCTTCCCCACCGGTCCCGCCGACGACGTCGCGCTCCTCGCCCTGAGCGCGACCTCGACGATACCGGCCAGGGCGTCCTCGGGCGCATCGGGCACCGCCCACACCAGCGTGCCCCTCCCCGCAAAGGTTTGGGATCCATGCACAGGGCCACCCGATGAGGGCGTCCGCCGATCGGCCGGGACGAAGGCACCGGAGAGTTGAGGTCACAGCTCCCGGTGCCGCCCGCTGAACACCCGAGCCGTCACCAGCGGTCGTGGAGGCGCCCCATCGCACGGCGCAGTTCCCGCCGCATCTGCTCGGGGAGCTCCTCCTCTCGCGTCGTGGCAACGAGAGCCGCCGCCACGTCACGGAGCTTGACGTTGCAGTGCTGCGACACATCCACCAGCAGGCCCCAGGCCCGCTCACTGGAACACGGAGCCAGGGCCATCAGCATGCCGCGCGCCTGGTCGATCACCGCACGGCTCGACAGCGCCCTGGCCAACTGATCGTTCTCCGCCCGCAGTCTGATGACCTCGGCCACCAGAGACGCATCCCCTGCCGAAGCCGCAGCCGTCACCTGCTGTGCGGCATGGGGCATGGTCGCTCGACGCATGGTGGCTACCTCACAACGCAGTGACCGGAGCCATGGCCTATGCATGCCTTCCTGGGGTGCCACAAGCGGTCAGCGGCGGGCGAGTTGCCGCTCACCGGCCGCACCGGGCTCGTAGGGCAGCCCGTAGTGCTTGAAGATCCCTGCCTCGTGCTCGGCGGGCAGAATGTCATCGGTGCCGATCGAGGGGGCCGTCTTCACCAGTGCTTTGGCATAGGCGGCCTTGAGGTAGCCCGGCCCGGTGATCGCGCCGTCGAAGGGGACGAACATCAGCTGGCGCCGGGTGGGCAGCCCGGTCCTCACGGTGGCCATGGCCGGTTCGTCGGTGGTGGTGTCCACATAGATCGATTCGAGGACACCGATCTTGCGCGAGTCCGTGTCCACCACGTCGAGGCCGCGCCACTCACGGACATCGGCTGACTGGATCATGGTCTTCTCCCGTCTGGGTTCATCCGCTGGGTGACGTGTGCTCGGCGCGGGTCGTCATGTCCGGTCTGCCCCGTGCAGGCGCCGCAGCGCACCGCGTAGCGCCTGGTCCAGGTGCTTGGGGAACGGGCTTCCCTCGGAGGTGGCGACGAGGGCGGCGGCCACTTCTCGACGTGAGAGATCGCAGTGCCGCGCGACGTCCGTCAACAAGGTGCCGGCCTCCCTGCGGGGACAGGGAACCAAGGCCATCATCATCCCGAGGGCTTGGTCGATCACCGCCCGGCCGCCCAGGGCCCGGCGCAACCGGGCGATCTCGGCCCGCAGTTCGACGACGGCCAGGTCCAGGGCCGCATCGCCCCAGGCCACCTCGGCTGCCATCATCCACCGGTCTTCCTGGATCCTGAGTTTCTGATTCATGACACCTGCCTCACCACGCACTGAATGCGCCCGTCCGACAGAGTCGGCGCGGGACGCGTGGGCACCGGAATCCGCATCGATCACCGATGGTGCTGCTCGTCCCGACGGTCCTGGCGCCTCCGGAGTCCCTGGCGCTGTCGCCGGTAGCGGCGGTCCCATCAGTTCTCGCGGTCTCTGTGGTCCCGGTAGTCGCGGTACCCGAGATTTCCGCCCTGTCCCCGGCTGCCCGCACGCCCCCAGCCGTAGCGCACGGCCACGAAGATCAGCACGGCCGCGACGGCTCACCACAGGGGATTGAGGAAGCCGAGGCCGAACAGGGCCACGATCAGGATGGCGAACAAGACGATCACGGAGGGCCTCCCCAGGCGGAACGGATCGATGCCGGGGACTGGGGCCTCGCTCCGCAGCGTAGTCCTGTCAAGAGGCAGTGGATACGCTCGGCCCGACGACGAGCAGGACGGAACCGGTGAGAGCCGGCATCAGGACGCTCAGGCCCGCCCCCGCCACCCGCGACGAGGCCGACACGATCTCGGGCTTGGCCCCACGCCGGAACAGCGTGCGATGCGGCGCGGCCGGGGTGGCGAGCAGGGCCGTGGCCAGCACCGCGAGCAACAGCGTGGTGAGGTACATCGCGCGCTGTGCCGGATCCAGTTCGGGAAAGCGGGGGGGGTGAAAGCCAGCGTCAGCAGGAACGCGAACAGAATCTGGACCCCGGTTTGAATGATCCTCAGTTCCTGCAGCAGCTCGCCGTAGTTCCGGTCGGCCCGCTCCAGCGCCATCTCATCGCGAGGGTGCGGACGTTGTCCTCGGCGTCCTCGGTCATGTCCCGGCAAGCTACTCGCCGCCTGCCGTCCAGTCCTCCTGCCGGTCGTAACCGGCCCGGCTCGCCTCGTCGGCGGGAACCGAGCCGCGGGGTGCGCCAGCCCTCGTCCTTGCCTCTGCTGCCTTCCTGCACCGCCTATAGGGCTGGCTGCTTGCGACCTGTTCAGGGCATGTGGCGGGGGCTAGCGTGCGCGGTGCCGCCCCGGTGCCGCCCCGGTGCCCGGCAGCGTCCCTTGGTTGTCGCGCCCCAGGGCGCCCCCGCGTATCGGAGCAGGCGTCGACCGCGGCACGATCACGCGCGGCGCCGCCTCCGCCTCCGCCGCCCCCACAGGGATTGCGGCTCAGGCCCGATGTGCCCCGCGCGGGCAGCCCCGCCGGTGCCCGTCCCGCCGTACGCACGCATGCTTCAGCAGGCGGTACCCATGTACGCGCTGGTCGTTCTCGTTCCCTTCGTACTGCTCGCCACGGTGATGGGCCTGTCCTGGTGGGAGGACCGCATCCTGCCGTCCACCGATCCGGCCGACGCTCCCGGCACGGTTCCGGCAACCTCAACAGCTCCGGACCAGGCGCCCGACCCCGCACTGCTCAAGGGCCGTTGACACAGGAGCCGGGCGGGCGTTGACTGACGGCACTGCGTAGGGCTATGCCGCTCCGGACCGTTCGGGCGACGCATTCCACCTTTCCGATTCGCCCGGACCCCGCGGATACCAGGAACCATTCCGCGCGATCTGGAGGCCCGGCGATGCTCATGTGGATTCTCCTCCTTCTGCTGATCCTGGTGATCTTCGGGTTCGGCTTCACCATGCAGATCCTCTGGTGGGTCGCGGCCGTACTGCTGGCTCTGTGGGTCATCGGTTTCCTCATGCGAGGCCGCGGTGGCAGTCGCAGCAGCGGCAGTCGGCGCCGGTTCAGCCGTAGCGGCAGGTGACCTCGCACCCAACCCACCCAGTGGACGAACCAAGGACAGCCATGAGTACTGGACAGACGTTCAGGAACAAGGCACAGGGCCTCAAGGGCCGGATCACCGAGCGCATCGGCCGGGCCGCCCGGAACAGGCGACTGCAGCGCGAGGGCAGGACCGACCGGAACTCAGGGCACCTGAAACAGTCCGGCGGCAAGATCAAGAAGGCCTTCCGCCGCTGACCACCAACGCCCCGGGTGGCGCTGACGGCGCGTGGACGCCACTCGGCAGGCACCAGCAGGACACACAACTTAAAAGAGACCAAAAGAGGTTGAGAGAAATGAAGCACAGCAGCGTACGAGGCCCGAGCCGCAGCGGGCAGCCATGATCACCGTCGTGGTCATCGCCGTGGTGGTCATCGCGGCGGGCACCCTCCTCTTCATCGGACGCACCCGGGCTCCCGGCGGTGGCAGGCGCAGCCTGCAGCGGCGGTTCGGCCCCGAGTATCAGCAGTCCGTCGACCGCCACGACGGTGACGTGAAAGCGGCCGAGCAGGAACTCAGCGAACGCGTCAAGCATCACCTTTCGCTCCACGAGCAGACGCTGCCACCCGAGGTCCGCGCACACTACGCGGCCCAATGGGCTGATTGTCAGGAGCAGTTCGTCGAGTCACCGCCCAAGGCTGTCGCCGAAGCCGACGCGCTCCTCGCACGGCTGGCAGAGGACCGTGGCTATCCCGACGGCGACCAGTTCGAGGAGCAGCTCGCCGCGCTCTCCGTCCACCACGCTCACTACGTCCACGGCTACCGCAGCCTGCACACGGCCGCCCGCGGCCAGTGCGGCACCGAGGAGATGCGGGAGGCCATGATCGAAGCCCGCCCCCTCTTCGAGGCGTTGGTCACCGATCAGTCGGCGGGCTCACGCCGGCGTCGTCCGCGATCCCCCGGCGCCCGCAGCCGCACACCGCGGACACAGACCCGGCGCCACGCGAAGGGAACTGGCACACGATGATGTACGACCAGGAACGCGCACAACAGCCCCGGGCCGATAGGCCGAACCTCGCCGAGCAGCATGCCTCGCAGTTGCCCCGCTCCGAACCGGCTCGCACACCCGGTCAGCCGGTCATCAGCACCACCGATCCCGACCACACCCCAAGCCTCGTGCTTCTCCCCCAAAGCGATCGGGACAAGCTCACCCTGCGGCTCCAGCATGCCCTCAACACCTTCGTGGAGAGCCCACGACAGGCGCTGGAGGAGGCCGACGGCGTCTTCGACGAAGCCGTCACCCAGCTGACCGCGACCCTCACCGAGCGGCACCGTGTCCTGCGTGCAGGCTGGCGGGGCCAGGACACTGAAGCGCAGACGGAGGAATTACGGCTCGCGCTCAGGCAGTACAAGGAGACCACAGAGTTGCTGCTGCGCATGTAGCGCCCGCCGGTCAGTGAAGCTGCCACCACGCAGGAAGCACAGCCGCCGCAGGAACTCGGTGCGCAAGCCCGCACCGGTTGACATGCGGCGGCTGTGCCCTGGAGTCGGCTCGGTCTGATTGACGCCCGGCGACGCACCGAGCACGACATGGTGGACGCTGCTCGGAGGATTTCCCGTCGGCCGGGCTTGTCCCACGCGCAGCGCCACCGGCTTCATGCTCTAGCGGGTACCGCAGGAGGCTCCTTCTTGGACCGTGGCCGCGATGAGGAACCGCGGGGGGCATCAGGGGTTCCTCCACCTCGATCCTCAGATCGTGGCTCACCAGCTGCTCAATCACACCGTCGCCGCCCGGGAGGGCGGTCCAGGTTGTCTTGCCCGTACCGCTTGGCATCGTCATCACCACCGCGCCGAACTGTGCCGACGGCACCCCCAGGAGTTCGCCGGTGGCCTTGTTCTTCGACTGGACTCCGGCCCCGCAGGCCCCCGCGATCCGTCCACCCCGCCCGACCTGAGCCCGCTCCAACGTCGTCTCCTCGCGCGGCGTAGGGTGACCATGGTTCACTCCCCAAGTGAACACCTGGGTGCCGTCCATGGACGTCATTTCCCCGGTACGGCGAAGCGCAGGATGCGCCCCCAGGTGGAGCCGTACTGTCGCCACAGCGGCCCGGTGACGTAACGAATGCCGTACTTCTCGCAGAGTTCCCGCACGCGCGGGGCGATGTCTGCGTAGCGGTTGCTGGGCAGGTCGGGGAAGGCGTGGTGCTCGATCTGGTGGCCGAGGTTGCCGCTGAGGATGTGGAAGAGCGGGCCGCCCTCGATGTTGGCCGAGCCCTGGATCTGCCGCAGGTACCACTGTCCACGCGTCTCGCCCTCTATGTGCTCCTCGGTGAAGGTCTGGACGTCGCCGGGGAAGTGGCCGCAGAAGATGATGGTGTTGGTCCACAGGTTGCGCACGGTGTTGGCGGTGAGGTTGCCGAGCAGGCACGGCAGGGCGGATGGCCCGGCGAGAAGCGGGAAGAGGACATAGTCCTTGGCGAGTTGGCGGGTTGCCTTGGAGAGGAACCCGCTCAGGTCGGCCGCGAAGGAGCGCCATGTCTTGCGTCCCGCGGCGACGGCATCGGGCTCCAGGTCGTACAGCGCGATGCCCCACTCGAAGAACGGGGCGAGGACGAGGTTGTAGAGCGGCTGGGCGAGATGGCGCGGGCGCCAGCGCTGGTCGGCACTCATCCGGAAGACGATGTATCCGAGGTCTCGGTCGCGGTCGACGACGTTGGTCCAGGTGTGATGCAGGTGGTTATGGGTGTGTTTCCATGCCTCGGCGGGGGTGAGGAAGTCCCACTCCCAGGTGGTCGAGTGGATGGCCGGGTCGCCCATCCAGTCCCACTGGCCGTGCAGGATGTTGTGGCCCAGCTCCATGTTCTCCAGGATCTTGGCGATGGAGAGCATGGCCGTGCCCGCCGCCCAGGCGGGCGGGAACAGCGAGACGGCCAGAGCTGTCCGGCCTCCCGCCTCCAGGCCGCGCTGGGTGGCGATCACGGTACGGATGTAACGGGCGTCGTCGGCGCCGCGTGCGGCGAGGACCTCGGAGCGGATGCGGTCGAGCTCCGCACCGAATTCCTCGCAGAGATCCTTGCCGAGGTGCTTTCCGGGGGTCGTCTCGGTGGAATCGAGCGGGGTCACAGTCACGGGGACTCCTTGGTGGCTAGGCGTCAAGGGCCAGCGGTCCCACCGCCGCCGAGACACAGGTCTGGATCATCTGGCCGGTCCGTTCGTGGACTTCACCGGTACGCAGGTCGCGTACGCGGCCGTACGTCAGGGGGGGTGAGGCAGCCGAAGCAGATGCCGCGTCGGCATCCGTACGGCATCGCCACACCCGCCGACTCGCCTACGACGAGCAGCGGGGTCGTGGCGTCCGCCGTGCTCTCAGCACCGGTGCGCGTGAACAGCACCCGGCAGCCGCTGCCTGCGGTGACCATCAGGATGCGGGGCGGAGGTTGGTCCGGAGGAGCGAATTCCCCTTGTGTCGGGCAGAGTCGAAGGACAGTGTCCGGAAGGGTCCGATGGGCCGGCCGCGGCGACACCGTGCCGTCGGGCACCGCCTTGACGGTGATCGTCAGGAACCCGTCCTCTCGACCTGGCACCGAAGTGAGGGAGTACGTGCGCCAATGCCCCCGGCCGGGCCGGAGGGTGAGCGTGGCGGCGTCCGCGGTCTCCGGGCTCACCGCTGTCACCCGCCCCACCGGGAAGCGGGCATCGAGGGGGGCACCAGTCCGAGATAGTCGTCCGGGGTGAGCGGACTGGTCAGCCGGGAGACGGCGGTCAGCAATCCACGTACGAGAGCCGGTACGGCAGGCATCCACGGAGTCCTCTCGTCTCACAGCACGAGGAGCTGCGTACGTCGAGTCGTCCCGGGCCCGGCTGAAGCTACGAAACCACGACTGCGCGAATCGACGCGCGGCCAGGAGGCGCATCCCGCCACACGCGAGCTGCGGAATCCGGCGAGCGCGTATCCGCACGGCGCAGTGGGCTGCGAGGGCACGTCCGGATAGACCGGGTGGAAATGGCCGGAAGGCGGCGCCGATTCCGCGCTGCCCGACCGCTGCATGAAGCGACCGCAACTCCGCTCCGCGCAGGGCTCTCATCGAGCACAGGAAAACCGCTCCTGTTCCCAGGTCGGCCCGGCAACAGGAGCGACGCCGCCACACCTGACGGCACGGCAGGTTGTCTGCCAAACGCGCGTCGGACGATCGCGCCACCCCGGCCGGCCCCGAACGGTCAACCGCTCAAGGCTTCCTCGGCGTCACGCCGCGTCGGCCAGTTGTCCCGCCGCTCCTGGGCCACCTCCTCACGGCTGACGGCCACCTCCTCACGGCTGCCGGCCAGCTCTTCATGCAGAGAGGCCGACCGCGCGGGGGCCGGTGCGGGGATGGCGGGCTCCGGGATCACGGCCCCTGCGGAGAGCGCGGCGTGCCTGTCGCGCCGGCGCACGAGCCGCCCGTCGGACTCGGCACTGCTGTGCCCACCCTCGCGGCTCTGATGTTCGAAAAAGCGGAGCATCTCCACGGGGAACGGCATCACGAGGGTGCTGTTCTTCTCGGCTGAGACGTCCACCACGGTCTGCAACAGGCGCAGTTGGAGTGCTCCGGGGGTGTCGGCCATGGTCGCGGCGGCATCGGTCAGCCGCTGGGACGCCTGGAACTCTCCGTCGGCGGCGATGACCCGCGCGCGGCGTTCCCGCTCGGCCTCGGCCTGCTTCGACATCGAGCGCATCATCGATTCCGGAAGGGCGATGTCCTTGATCTCGACGCGCTCGATGCGCAGCCCCCAGGGTTCCTCAGTGGGGGCGTCCATCACCTTCTTGAGTTCCGCGTTGATGTGGTCACGGTCGGAGAGCAGCGTGTCCAGGTCGGCCCTGCCGATGACCGAGCGGAGCGACGTCTGGGCGATCTGGGAGACGGCGGCAGGATAGTCGCGCACGTTCACCAGGGCCTTCACGGGGTCGATGACCTTGAAGTAGACGACCGCGTCGACGGTGAGCGTCACGTTGTCGGCCGTAATGGACCCCTGCGGCGGGATGCCCAGGACCTCGGTCTGTACGGACACCTTCCGCATCCGGTCCCCGATCGGCCGGATGACACGCAGGCCCGGCCCGCGGATGTCCGGCAGCAGCCGCCCGAAGCGGAAGACCACGCCCTTCTCGTACTGCTGAACGTTGTGCAGGCTCAGGGCGAGCAGGACCAGCCCGGCCACGGCGCACACCGCCAGCACGGTGATCAGAACACCCATGGTTCTCACTTTCCTTACGTCGATGACGGTCCCGGACCCGAGCGGCCCGTGAAGCACACGGCACGGGAGAGCCCCAGCCTGTCGTCTGAGATGCGGCCGGGGTCTCGGGCTGCTGTCGAGTCTGTGGCGACCCGGCGTGCCGCCCGCTTCAGCCAGGACGACTCCGTGATGCGCCGGTCCGGTCGGCAGCGAGGCCACCACGCGACGTCGAACGCCCCCGTCACCTCGCCGTCGGCGGAACACAAACGGTCGGATCGGCCTGCGACACCGTGCGCAGGCGCGCCGCGTCCACCATCAGCCGGTCCACGCGCGAGGTGTGAAGCGAACCCCTCTCCGGACCGACCGGAGTCGGCTCGGCGAGGTCAGATCACCGAAAGCGACAACGGCATGGAAGCCGGTGCACGAAATACCCTCGGTAACACCAGCGTACTCCGTCGACCGGCCAAGCGGACTCCCCGTCCCGGCAGTGCGGCCGGTCCCGGACCGGGCACGTGCAGCCTGCCCAGCCGGGTTCGGCGACAACACCCCCAGGCCCGCGCCCGGGTGCCGCGGACCCGGGGGTGGACCGAAAGCCACCCTCAAAGAACTACGGCTCACAACCCCACGCTGTCCCACAAAGCAGTGGCCATACTCTCCATCAGCCGCCTGACCTCCGCGTCCGTGGCGGCAGGCGGCACCACCCGTAGGTCCCACCGGCCACAGCCGGGCGCCAGCAGACAGACGGTGGACGGGGAGTGCTGGGTGGTCGTGCGGCGCAGGCGTACGACCTGATGGGCGACGAGCAGTCGACCCGGGAACGGGGACCATACGGCCTCGTCCACGAGAACGCTGGTGACCTGTCCCCAGGCGTGCGGCAGTACGGCCAGCAGCCTGGGCAGTTCGCACACCAGATCGAGCGAGTGGGGCCACCAGGCGCCGTCGATGCGCCGAGGCATGTGGCCCTGTGCCGGCTGGGACACCAGACGCAGGCGGACAGCGGACAACGAGGAGAGCGGGGGCGGCGGGGCAAGTGTCATGACAACTCCTGAACGGGATGCGGTCGCTCGTGTTCACGCGCGGCGGGCGGCGAGACGGTCCGGGGTGGGGCAGCGCACGTCCCAGCCCCAGCCGAGGCGTTCGAAGAAGCGGACCACGGCAGCGGACGGGAGAGCTGGCCGCGGTCGACGCCGTGCCGGGCGCAGGCGGGAAGGCACGGTGCAGGTTGTGCCGGCTCTCGCCGAACGAGAGCAGGGCCAGGGGCCACAGGTTGGTGGCACGGCCGTGACGACGGGTACGGAACGGCCGCTCACCGATCACATGGCAGAGGGAGCTCCCGCCCCACGTGACGTGGTGGAGCAGGGCGACACGGACAAGTCCCGCCCACAGCAGGGCGGTCAGGGCGGACACCCAGCTGCCGCCGATCAGCCACCCCGCGGCGAAGGGCAGGGTGAGGATGAGCACACAGGGCCGGGAGGGCCCGGGACACGGTCCGGATGTCACGGTCGGCCAGCAGATCGGGAGCGTAACTCGCCGCGGGCGTGCGGTCGTTGCGGAACGGCCAGCCGACATGGGCATCCACCGGTCCGCGCAACTGGCCACGTACAGGGGTGCCGTAGCGATACGGAGAGCGAGGATCGCCCGGCCGGTCGGTGGAGGCGTGATGGCGAATGGGGTCTCCCTGTTCGAGCGAAGCCGAGAGCTCGGAGAAGGATGGCGACGCCGAGGCCCGTGACGGTGTAGAGCACCGCGGCGATCAGGACATCGAGGGGATGGAACAGGCGCCCCACAGCAGCCGGACGGCCGGATCGAGTGAGAGACGTGCGCGGTCCTTGATCTCGTTGACGACAGTGCGGCCGGGGCCCCGGTCTGCGCCTCTTCGACGATGAGTGCGTCACGGCATCGCTGAGAGCGGATGCGAGTCGCACGGACGGTGGGTGCGGGCGCTTGGACTGGCTGGGACGTGGAGAGTGGTCAGCGGGGCCATCGGGCGATCTCGCTCTGGTGGACACGATCGGTGGGCGGTCTGCTGGAGCCGAGCGGACCGGCGGCGCACGAGGGGCCCAGCGTGAGTCGAGCGCCCGTTCCTGAGGGGCCGAAACGAGGACCAGACTGGTCCGAACGCCGGAGTACGACGTGCCCTCGACGTTGTCAGCGTACTCCTGCCGCTCGGGACGGCCGTTCCTGCGCATCTCTGTGGTGCGGTGGCCGCCAACGGCCGATACCCGACGGCGGGTTGGTCGGTCCTGAACTGCTAGCTACTGCTCTACCTACGGCACCGGGCGGTGAGATCTGCTCGCCATCCTGCCCGAGGCCGAGGTGAAGTTCGCTCTTCGCCGCGGACCGAGCCGGGCACACAGTCCCGACGGCCTACGCACCGCTCGATCCGGACGAGGCCGGGGGTACGAAGGCGGTGCCTGCGCGACGTCCGCAGCGGTACCGACTTACGGGCACGCCCACGGTAGTCACCTGATCGTGGTGCCGGCCGCCAAGCAGGCCAGCACTTGTCCACAGGGCGACCAGGCACCCAACCGCCAACGCACGACGTTGGACGCGAGCTCCGCATGATCACCCACACTCGCAGGGCGAGGTCCCCGATGTACGGGCGCCCCGAATGATCCGGTCGTACGCCCTTCACGGCAGCGGGTACCCGCCCCACACGGCGTACGAGGCAGATGAGTCAGCCGGTGATGTGAGCACCGCCGCCGTCCATCGGCCTCTGGCTCCCGGTCCCCGGGTCGGCGCGGCATCATCGAAGCCCAGCTGGGGCCGTATCGCCGACAACCGCGGTACCAGCCTCCGTCCTCCCGACAGATGCGGGGTACTCCCGCGACCCCGCTGCCGACACCCCGCCGAAGGCGCCCGGTGTCCACGCGTTCCGCGGTCATGTGACGCCTGGGAGGAGTAGTGACACACGCCCCGGGAGCGGAGTGTGTGAACTCGGTTGCTCCACCTGGCCCGTTGAGCCCGGACCAGGAGTACCCTGGAGGTATCGAGAGCATTTCGCACACTGGCTTCCATGCTGACGTCGTTCTCGGTGAGCAAAGATGCCGGGCCGCCGTCCACGGACAGTCGCCTGGAGACGGGTTCGCGCCATGTCCGCGACCATCAGCCTTCTTCCACCGCTTCCCACCCGACCTGCGGCCCCCGCCGTCCGCCTCTCGCTGAAAGCTCCGGGGGCGCCCCGTGGCCTGCTGGACGGCGCTTGGTGGCCCCGCTCCCGCGACCTGCTGCGGGAACTGCCCGATCTGACCGACGTGTTGGACTCGCACTGGGGGCGCATCACCCGCATCGCCGTCAATCCCACCCACTGGCCCGTCATCCCGCGCAAGGTGCCCGTCCACGGGCACGTGGTGAAGGTCGGCTGGTTCACGACGGAGCTCGACCCGCACAAGGTCCTGCTGCTCTCCTACACCGTCGGCCGCTGGGACCTCTTGGTGATCCCACCCGGCACCGGCGCCGACGCGGCCGCACGGCTGATGGCCGCCGCGAGCGACCCCGCAGGCCCGGCGCTGACCGCGAGCGCGCTGATGGCCGCGGAGGAATCCCGGCACGGGGACGCGTGCGCCGACCGGGCACAGGATCCCGAGGAGTCGTGGGAGTACGAGGGCGGTGCGTCCTCGACCCACTCCGCCCCCGTGTCCGTGGCCGGCCGTCCCGGAACGGGGCGGTGACCGTGACGGACACAGCCCTGACCATCAGCGTCATCCTGATCATGGGCGTGGCGTACGTGATCCAGCGGCTCAACGCCCTGCTTGCCGGTCAGATGGCGCCGCCCCGCTCGGGCCGGTTCCTGCCCGGCGGCCGGGGCGCTCGGGGCAGCGCCACGCGACCGGTCCCGGGCCTGCCCGGGCCACCCGCCGTTCCCGAACGCCGCGACCATCGCGACGGGGGCCGCGGACGGCTGCGCCCTCGGCGCCGGATCCAGCGGGCGCGCGCACGACGCTGAACCGGAGCGCAATCGACACCAACGCCCCTTCCAAGGCGCGTAATTGAATGCGCGGCGCCTTCGGGTGGGGAGCGCACGTGCAGCTTCTGGTCTCTCTCACTCGTCGTCATCGTCGGTCGGCGCCCCCTGGCCGAGACGCTGTCGGAGGCCGACCGCAGCAACCTCGACATCCGCGCGACCTTGACGTCGCCACCACCGAGCGGGGCGTGGAAGTCACCCTCGTCGAGCTCAAGGACATCCAGCTGCCCGACAGCGTGAAGGGCGCTATGGCCCGCCAGGCCGAGGCGGAGCGCGAGGAGAGGGCGAAGTCCATCAACGCGGAAGGCGAATCGCTCGTCGCGGCAGCGCTCGGGGATGCCTCGGACATCATGACGGCCCGCCCTGTGTCCCTCCAACTCGGCACTCTGCAGGGCCTCGTGGAGAACGATGCCGACAAGAAAACCACTCGTCCTCCCGCCCCGCTGATGAGCACCATCGGCGAACCGGGCGCCTTCCCCTCCACAAGGAATGCATCGCCGCCACGGGGGTACCCGCCCCGTCGCAGACCGGGACCGCCGAACCCGGTCGCGAACCACGGCCGAACCACAGCCCGGCGCGACCCCACAGCCCGTCCCGACATCGACCGGCAGAGAGCAGGCCCCATGAGCGACCCCACAACGGTTCCGCCCGCGGGCATCGGTGAAACGTACTGGCCCAAGGAGGAGTTCGCCCAGATCCGCATCGCCGCGGCCCACCCCGACACGGCCCAGCGCGTCGCCCGGCTGCTGCACCAGGTCTTCGTCACGGACGAGCCCCACAGCTACCCGTCGGACGGCGGCGGCACCCGTCCCCAGTTGACCGTGGACACGGCACGCGAAACGACCTCGCCGCCCGCTGCCCGCACCTGGCCGGCGGCGAGCGACTCGCACGCACGGCGTACGCACGACGAGGAAGTGTCCTGACCCCGGATCACGAATGAATCCCGCTCCGCAGCCCCGGACCCCGGCAGCGCCGCCCACAGCGCCCCACCGAGGCCAAGGAGCCCTGAATGTCCGCCCGTTCCACCCCCCGATCAGCGACCTCTGTGCCGGACGAGGCGCGCCCTCGCCCCGCGTACGACGGAACAGCCCCCTTTCCCGCAGATGAACCAGTGCCGCCGCGTACCGGCGGCGAGCGGCTGTACGTGGCGGTGACCGCCGCGATCGTCGTGGTGCCTTTCCTCGCTCTCGGCCTTGCCGGGTGGCTGCTGTGGGGACGCCTCATCCACCCCGCCGACGTGCTGCTCGCCCTCGGCCTCTACACGGTCACGGGCCTGGGCGTGACCGTCGGCTTCCACCGCGGCCTCACCCACGGCAGCTACAAGGCCATCCGCCCCGTGCGCATCGCGCTCGCCGTAGCGGGCTCGATGAGCTTCCAGGGGGACGTCACCGGCTGGGTCGCGACACACCGCCGCCACCACGCCTTCACCGACCGTCCCGGTGACCCGCACTCCCCTTACCGCTACGGCACGCATCTGAGAGGTCAGCTGCGCGGGCTCGCCCACGCCCACATCGGCTGGCTCTTCAGCAACGACCGTACGCCCGCTGCCCGTTACGCGCCCGACCTACTGGCCGACCCCGGCATCCGTGCGGTCACCCGGGCCTTCCCCGCCCTGTGCGTCCTCACGCTGGCGCTTCCGTTCGCCGCGGGCTGGGCCATCGGAGGCACCTGGCAACGCGCCGTAACGGCCCTTCTCTGGGCGGGCCTCGTCCGCATCGCGCTGCTCCACCACGTGACCTGGAGCGTCAACTCGCTGTGCCATGTGATCGGGCGGCGCCCGTTCCGCACCCGGCGCCACGACCGGGCCACCAACCTGTGGCCCCTGGCCCTGCTCTCCTTCGGTGAGAGCTGGCACAACCTCCACCACGCGGACCCCACCAGCGCCCGCCACGGCGTGGGCCGCGGACAGATCGACCCCTCCGCCGCCGTCATCCGCCTCCTCGAACGCCTCGGCTGGGCACACGACGTGCACTGGCCCACCCCCGACCGCATCGCCACCCGCCGCGCCTGAAGTCTCACACCCCCGCACTGGAGGAACCACCCACCGAGAAGAAGCGGCCCACAGCCCATCGACGGCGTCTGGTGGCCCCGCTCCGACGACCTGACCGCCGAACTTCCGCTCCTGATCCGCGTATTGCCGTACAACTGCTCCCAGATGGCCCACGTGACCATGAACGACACCATGTGGTCCGCCTTCCCCTGCCGGATCCTCATCGTCAACCACGTCAACCAGCTGCACCGCTTCACCACCCGGCACACGCCGAACACGATCTGCCTCGTCGCACCCGGCAAAGGCAGGTGGGACCTGCTGGTCATCCCACCCCGCACCGCCACGCCCGAGGCCCTGCGCCTGATGACCACCGCCGACACCCCCGAGGGCCCCTCCCGGCCAGACCTCTCCCCGGAGCGGGCGCTCGCCCCATAGGTCAACCGGGGCGCCCGCCCCCAGGAACCGCCCTCAGGCGTCAGCAACGCCCCGGCGCACATCATGGGCACCGGGCGAAACGACGGGTCAGCGGCTCTTTTCGACGGACTCGAGGATTGCCACGCACTCGACATGATGGGTCATCGAGAACAGGTCGACCGTCACGGCACCTTGCCCCCTCGCACAGGCGCTGATGGCCCAGTGGCTCTCCGTGGGCGGCTGTGCTTCGTCGCATCGCCTCCTCCTTCGGCCGTTGTCAGAGGCATGGGGCAGGGTCAGCCCTCCTGACAACGCCGCACGACGACGAGGAAGCGCCTTGGACGACGTCATTCTGCGAGGACCCCTCGGGCAGATGGCGGCAGCCGAAGCAGCCTAGGCAGGGTTGAACCCGACAGACCTCTATGCGGGGGCTGCCAGCTGATGGTCCACAGCCGTCTCCCCCGCGGTCTCGATCGTCTCCTGGCCGAGTGCCCCGCTGACAGTCTGGATGTCCCGCGTGCACGACGAGGCGCCAGACCAGTCCCGGATCGTCGATGTCCTACGCCGCCGCCTCGGAGAGCCTGCTCCACTGACGACCCACCACAACGCCACCAACGACAAGATGTACAGCGCGGCAGTTCATGCCACCCGCCGTAGGGAAAACGTCGGTACGGGCACCTCAGCGTTTCTCCCGACCGGCTCGCCGTGCACGACACGCGCCGCTGCCGAACGCGCCGCCATCAACAGCGCCCGCATCGAGGCGGCATGGTCCCTCGCCCGCCGCACCGTTCGCGACACCTGCTGTCTTGTCGCCATGGACCGCGACACGGTGGATCAGGTCATCAAGGACGTGGACGACACCTTTCGCGGCATGTCGACGTCAGAAGACAAAGCCTCTCCCGCCCCTTCGGACAACCCCGAACGGCGGTCCCGCCACGAAGACACCCATGGGAGCCGTTCGCAGAACAGCGAGAACGCCGTCCGCAAGCTCAGGCGGTGGTAACGCGACTCCTGCCAGATCTGTGCCACCCCCCTGGTCCTGCCCTCGCCCCGCCATCGCTACAGCGAAGCGGCTCATATCCGGGCCAGGGAGCACGGCGGTCCCGACCTCACGGAGAACCTTCTGTACCTCTGTCCGAACTGCCACGTCCTCTTCGACGGCGGAGCGTACGTCCTGACCGACGACCTCACGGTCGTCGACACCGTGGCGGACCGCCTGCTCACCGAACTCGAACGCCACCGGTGGCACTACATCGACCGCAACCATGTTCGCGACCACCGCCCCCACTGGATCAGCCGCAATCCCTCCCCGCGCACTCCATGCCGGCAAGGCGCGACGCAGGCAAGGACCGGCATCCTGCCGCACGAAATGGCTGCGGCCTCAGGGCTCGGCGCGTTCCTGCAGTCCTCGCACGTGACCTTCACCGCCGCAAGGCCGATACTGCCGAGAGCAGTACTCCAGGCGCGACTCGCTCGAGCAGGAGAGGTGCCTGACGGATCGTCACCAAAGCCGACAACAGGTCAGCAACAGCACCGCCGGAAGCCGCTTCGGATCGCTACGCACCGCCAAGATCACACACTGGCCGAACCTACTCCGACCAGCAAAAACACAGGCGAGGGACCTGCCTGCTCCCCTTCCTAGGAGACCCCCATGAGAATGCTGATCAACGTCGCGGAGACCGTGGTCGCCGACGCGCTGCGCGGGATGGCCGCCGCTCATCCCGAGCTGACCATCGACGTCGAGAACCGCGTGATCGTCCGCAGGGACGCTCCCGTCGAGGGGAAGGTCGCCCTCGTCTCGGGCGGCGGCTCGGGGCACGAGCCGTTGCACGGCGGGTTCGTGGGGCCGGGGATGCTGTCGGCGGCCTGTCCGGGAGAGGTGTTCACCTCGCCCGTGCCGGACCAGATGGTGCGGGCCGCGGCCGCCGTGGACAGCGGCGCGGGCGTGCTGTTCGTCGTGAAGAACTACACGGGCGACGTCCTCAACTTCGACATGGCCGCGGAGCTCGCCGAGGACGAGGGCATCCAGGTGGCGAAGGTGCTCGTCAACGACGACGTCGCGGTCACCGACAGCCTCTACACCGCCGGGCGGCGCGGCACCGGCGCCACGCTCTTCGTGGAGAAGCTGGCGGGGGCCGCCGCCGACGCGGGCATGCCGTTGGAGCGGGTCGAGGCGATCGCCCGGCAGGTCAACGAGAACACGCGCAGCTTCGGCGTCGCGCTCAGTGCGTGCAGTACGCCCGCCAAGGGCAGCCCCACCTTCGATCTGCCGCCCGGTGAGCTGGAGTTGGGGGTGGGGATCCACGGCGAGCCGGGGCGCGAGCGGCGCGCGATGATGACGTCCCGCGAGATCGCCGACTTCGCCGTGAACGCCGTACTGGAGGACCTCGAACCGCACAACCCGGTGCTCCTGCTCGTCAACGGCATGGGAGCCACTCCCCTGTTGGAGCTCTACGGCTTCAACGCCGAGGTCCAGCGCGTGCTGGTCGAGCGGGGCGTCCCCGTGGCGCGCACGCTCGTCGGCAACTACGTCACCTCCCTGGACATGGCGGGAGCCTCGGTGACCCTGTGTCAGGTCGATGAGGAACTGCTGCGGTTGTGGGACGCGCCCGTGCGCACACCCGGGCTGCGTTGGGGGTGCTGACCCGCTCCGGGTCCGTTCGCCCGCCGTTCCTTTCGCCTCCACAACGCAAGGAGACCCTGTGCTCGACGCCGACTTCTTCCGCCGCTGGCTGACGGTCACCGCCGCGGCCGTCGACCGTGAGGCGGAACGACTCACGCAACTGGACTCGCCCATCGGCGACGCCGACCACGGCAGCAACCTGAAGCGCGGCTTCACGGCCGTCGCCGCCGTCCTGGAGAAGGAGGTCCCGGACACTCCGGGCGCCGTCCTCGTCCTGGCGGGACGGCAGTTGATCTCGACGGTCGGCGGCGCGTCGGGGCCGCTCTACGGCACGCTGCTGCGCCGCACCGGCAAGGCGCTCGGCGACGCCCACGAGGTCGACGAGGCGCGGTTCGCCGAGGCGCTGCGCACCGGGGTCGACGCGGTGGCCGCGCTCGGCGGTGCCGCGCCCGGTGACAAGACGATGCTGGACGCGCTCGTGCCGGGCATCGACGCGCTGGAGGACTCCTTCGGCGCGGCCCGCGAGGCCGCGCTCCAGGGCGCCCTGTCGACCACGCCGCTGCAGGCGCGCAAGGGCCGCGCGAGCTACCTGGGCGAGCGCAGCATCGGGCACCAGGATCCGGGCGCCACGTCGTCGGCGCTGCTCTTCGCGGCCCTCGCAGTGACCGCTGGGGCCGCGGAGGGGACCGGCACGCGAGAGGGCGACCATGGCTGATGACCGGCTGGTCGGCGTCGTCCTCGTGTCGCACAGCGGGCCCGTCGCCGAGGCGGTCGCCGCGCTCGCCACCGGGCTCGCGGGAGGCGGCACCACGGCGCCCGTGGCCGCCGCCGGCGGGACGGCGGACGGCGGGCTCGGCACCAGCGCGGAGCTGATCTCGGCGGCGGCCTCACGGGTGGACCGCGGCGCGGGAGTCGCCGTCCTCACCGACCTCGGCAGCGCGGTCCTCACCGTGAAGGCCCTGATCGCCGAGGGCGACGAACTCCCGGACGGCACACGCCTGGTGGACGCCCCGTTCGTGGAGGGCGCGGTGGCGGCGGTGGTGACCGCGTCGACCGGCGCCGACCTCACCGCGGTCGAGGCGGCGGCAGCGGAGGCGTACACCTATCGGAAGGTGTGAGCCGGGAGGCGCACTCGGTCCGGCCCCGTCAGTTCCGCCGCACGAACTCCCGCGCCAACGCGTCGCCCCGCGCGACCGCGGCCCGGTGGCTCTCGATCGGCTGTGCCTTGTGGCCCTTGAAGAGGATGTACGTGACGTCGTCGCCCGTGCCGCCCGTGCGCGGGTCGGGGCCGATGCCGAGGGCCCGGGCCGTCGCGTACGACGCCTCGCCGATGAGGTCGGCGGGGCCGGTGTCGCCGACGACGGCGTACTGGACCCGGTCGCGGTGGACGACGGCGGCGACGGTGCCGCCCGTGACGCCGTGCTCGGCGTGTTTCCAGCGGTGGCTCGCGCCGGGCACGACGACGTAGGGCAGGCGGGCCGCGTTCAGGTGGCGGCCGTCGGACTGCTGGAAGGCCGTGGTGGGCTGGAACAGCGGGTCGGTGCGACGGTTGCACGCCCTGGTCCGTCGGCCGTCGCAGTCGATGTCCATGTCGGCCTTCCAGTGGACAGCGCCGCGGGAGGCGCAGACGGGGACGTCCGCGCGGGCGCCGTCGTCGGTGCGGTACTTGCCGTGCGAGATCTGCTTGCAGCTCCGGGTCGCGGCCAGCAGGTCGGCGGCGCGCACCGTGCCTTCGCGGACCGCCCCCTCGCGGGCGGCGGCCACTGAACCCGGCGTACCGCGTGGTGACTTGGTGTCCGGTTCGGACGGCGACTGCTGTGCCGCGGCTGAGTACCAGGCGGGGGCGAGCAGGGCGACTCCGGCCGCGACGACCAGGGCCGTCGTTCTGTTGCGCACGAGAAGGGGCCTTTCGTTGGGGACAACTGACGGCTCGAAGGCCAGATATCCCAATTTGTGCGCCGTCGTATGCCCCTTCCGCCGATCACGGTCCGTACGGCGGACGCCGCACCCCTTGATGTGCTCTCGTCACCTGTGTCAAATAGGTCCGTACCAATGCCGTCGAGTGGAAGGCAGCACCGTGCGACGGATCCCCCGCCCGTCCGCCCATCAGGCCCCGCTGGCCCTGCTGACCGTCATGGCCGCGACCGCGGCCGCACTGGGCGGCTGCGCCTGGGGCGGCGACGACGCCGGGGACACCAACCCCCCGGCGGCACCCCGCGGCCTCACCGTGCAGGCCGGCAGCGCCACCACCGCCCACGTCATGTGGAACCAGGCCACCGACGACACGAAGGTCACCGCGTACGAGGTGTACCGCGGCGCCAAGAGGGTGAAGGAGGTGTCGGGACAGGAGACGATGGTGGACGTCGTCGGCCTGAAGCCGTCCGCCACCTACAGCTTCACCGTCCGGGCCCGTGACGCCGAGGGCAACGTCAGCGAGGACAGCAAGAAGCTGTCGGTCACGATGCCCGCCGCGGCCGCCGCCGACCGCAAGCCCCCCACCCGCCCCGCGGACCTGACGGGCGAGGCCGAGGGGAGCAGGGCGGCGATGCTCGCCTGGGGCAAGTCGTCGGACGACAAGAAGGTGGCCTCGTACGAGGTCTTCCAGGGCGGCTCGAAGATCCACAGCGTGGGCGGGAACCAGACCGCGACGCTCGTCACGGGACTGCGGCCCGGCACGGACTACACCTTCACGGTCAAGGCGCGGGACGCCGCGGACAACTTCTCGCCCGCGAGCCGCGAGGTCCGCGTCACCACCGCGGCGGGCAAGGACTCGGGGCGCGGCACCGCGCCGACCGGGTTCCGGGCGGGCACGCACCGCGCCGACGGGGCGTACTACATCGACCTGTCGTGGACGCCGCCGCGCACCGGCGGCGCCGTGGCGGAGTATCAGATCCAGCTGGACGGCCGCACCGCCACCTCGCTCGTCTTCGGCGGGACGGTTCCGCGGGACAAGGCCGAGCACAGCTTCTACATCGGTAAGAAGGACGGGGAGCGGCACCGGGTGCGCATCCGCCCCAAGCTGCCGGACGGGACCTGGGGCGGCTACTCCGCCGAGCGGACCGTCACCACCGGCTGACGCGGACCGCGCCCGACGCGAGCATCACGGCTGCCCGTGCGCGGCGGCGGCCCGCTCGCCGAGCAGCGCCGCCGCGCGTCGGCACCAGTCGCGGGACTCCCGCTCGAAGGCGAGGCCGCGCAGACAGGTCAGATAGGGGCCGACGCGCTCGCCGGTGCGCAGGAAGTCGTCCTCGTCGGTGTCGCCGCGCAGCCGTACAAGGAGCTTCTCCAGGACCTCGATCTTCGCGTCGGCGACCGCCGCCCGCTCCGTGAGCTGCTCGATGACGGGCTCGGCGGCCACGCCGTCGACGGCCTGCACCTTGACCAGCAGGTCGTCCCGGATGAAGGACGGCTTCGCGGCCCGGGCGGCGAACCGCTCCATCTCGGCGAGGCCCTCGTCGGTGACGTGGAACAGCCGCTTGTTGGGCCGCCCCTCCTGGACGACCTCCCGCCCGGCGACCAGGCCCTCCGTCTCCAGCTTGGCCAGCTCGGCGTAGAGCTGCTGGGGCAGCGCGTGCCAGAAGTTGGCCACGCCGATGTCGAAGCCCTTGGCCAGCTGGTATCCGCTGTACTCGCCGTCCAGCAGTGCCGCGAGCACCGCGTGCCGCAGAGCCATCTCCCGGAACCCCTTCCCTTTCGCCGTTCAGCACCCTCATCATAGTCATCAATGTGACTACTCAGATTCTTGACTATGGAGATCGCATGACGCATCCCACCGCCGCTCGCTTCCGCACCATCGTGGAGCAGGGCGATCTCGACGCCCTGGAGGAGCTGTTCACCCCGGACGTCCGCTTCTACAGCCCGGTGAAGTTCACGCCCTTCGAAGGGCGCCCCATGGTGCTCGGGCTCTTCGGCGTGCTGCTGCGCACGTTCAAGGACTTCCGGTACGTGGGTGCGTACGCGGGCGAGGCGCAGACCAGCGCCGACGGCAGCGAGGCCGAGTCGGACGTGCTGCTCTTCCGCACCACCGTGAACGGCAAGGAGATCCACGGCATCGACCTGCTGCACTTCGACGAGGAAGGGCGGATCAAGGAGTTCACCGTGATGGTGCGCCCGCAGTCCGCGGTCCAGACGCTCGGTCAGGCGGTGTACGAGGGACTCGTCGCGGACGGCCTGGTCCCCGCACCGCACTGACGCTCCCCCGTGACACCTCCGCCATGACACGTCTGCGCCGGACGATGGATTCCGTCACCTGCCCGGCGGCCGTCCGCATGCGGTCCCCGCTCGCGGCACGTTGGCTCTTCGTCAGGTAGCACGGGCCGTTCCCCGATTCCGGCGGCGCATGGGTTGTACCGCCTCCCGTGTCACCGGAGGGCAGACTCATGCGTACCAATCAGATATGCGTCCGTACCGGCCTGATCGCCACCGCCACCGCGCTGCCGCTTCTGCTGGCCGCTCCTTCGGCGTTCGCGGGCGGCGACCTCACCGTCACCGCCACCGGTTCCACCGTGCGGGCCACCACGGCCGCGTGCACCGACGGCGGCACGGCGTCGCTGATGGGCGCCGCCAATGCCAGCTTCGCCGGAGGCCAGCAGGCGGAGCTGGTGAACGGCAGCGCCACTTGGCAGAACGTCGGCGCCGGTTCCTACACCGTGCTCGTCTCCTGCAAGGACGGCACGTCGGTCGGACCTCAGACCGTCACGGTCGGCAGCGCGCCGACGACCTCCTCGACGACCGCGCCCGCGCGCGGCGTCCGCGGAGGGCTCGGGGGCGGTTCCGAGGACCGGGGCACGCTCACGCTCGTCGGCGGCGGGACCCTGGTGGCCGCGGCAGCGGTCGGCGGCGTCTGGTACCTGCGCCGTCGCGGAGCCGCCGGACGTACCTGATCGGGACCACGACCGGCACGGCAGCACCGACTGCCGCCCCTCCGTCACCACCGAGGAAGGGCGGCAGTCGCATGCCGAGGCACCCTTGCCCACCCCACCGAACCGACTTACCGTCCTCCCAGCCGACAGGGAGGGCGCGTTCATGCCACGACCGCTCAGCGTTCAGCTCTACACTGTCCGCGATCAGCTCGTCGACGACCGGGAGGGGACGCTGCGCCGCCTAGCCGGTCTGGGGTACGGCGCTGTGGAGCCGTACGACGTGCTCGGCGACCCGAAGGGGCTGCGGCGGATCGTCGACGACCTCGGGCTCACCGTGTCCGGCACGCACGCCGTGCAACTGCTCGGCCCGGAGCCGGGCCCCGTCCTCGACGCGGTGGCGACGCTCGGCACCGACCTGGCGATCGTCCCCGCGGGCATCCCGCCCGAGGAGTTCACCTCGCGCGACGGCCTCGCACGGACCGCCGACCGCCTCAACTCCCTGGCCGACGTGGCCCACGGACACGGCATACGCATCGGCTACCACAACCACTGGTGGGAGATCGAGCCCCGCTTCCACGTCGGAACCGACGGACACGACGGAGCAGACGGACACGACGGAGCAGCAGGGCTCCCGCACGCCGTCGACGTGCTCGCCGAACTGCTCGCCCCCGCCGTGTTCCTGGAGATCGACACCTACTGGGCGGCGGTCGGCGGCGCCGCGGTCCCCGAGCTCCTGCGCCGCCTCGGCGACCGCGTGCGGGCCCTGCACCTCAAGGACGGGCCCGGCACGAAGGAGGACCCGAACGTCGCGGTCGGCGGCGGCACCATGCCCGTTCCGGAGATCCTCGCCGCCGCGCCGGACGCCTGGCGGATCGTCGAGTTCGATTCCTGCGCGGGCG
>NZ_LIPN01000076.1 GCF_001418325.1 Streptomyces atriruber
ACCAAGCTGCGCCACGTCCCGGTGTGCTCTGTGCGGTGTGTGTTCCGCGTGATCACAGGTAGAACTCTACCCCACGTGGATGGGTGCTCCGTCCTGCGGTGACCGCCGTCAGGGAGGCGCGACAATCGTCGTATGAGCTCTGCACCTGGACCGTACGACAGTGGCCGTCAGCGGGACCGTGACGAGGAAGGACGGGCCCGCAACCAGCGGCCCCGTGACGGGCTCGGGCGGCCGTTGCCCTATGGCTCCGACGGGGTGCCCCGGCAGCCGGAGGGTGTCGTGCGCACGCCCGAGGAGTCCGTGAGCGAGGCGCAGGCGCTGCTGGACGCGGGGCATCCCTTCCACGCGCACGAGGTCTTCGAGGATGCGTGGAAGTCGGGGCCCGAGGTGGAGCGGGAGCTGTGGCAGGGGCTGGCTCAGCTTGCCGTCGGCCTCACGCACTCGGCCCGCGGCAACACCAAGGGCGGGGCGCGGCTGCTGTTGCGCGGGGCCGGGGCCGTAGCCGGCTGGAGCACGCGGGCCGGGCAGGATCGGCCCTACGGGATGGGGGTCGCCGAACTGGTCTCTTGGGCGGAGGCATTGGCGGAGGTCCTTGAGCGTGAGGGGAGCGCGGTGGACGCGGCAGCTCATGCCCCGCGGCTGCGGGGCGGGGTGCGCGAGCAAGGGGAGTAGGTGGGGAGAGGGTAGGGGCGCCTGGCGGAGGCGGTCGGTGGGCACGCAGCCCGCCGCCTGCCCCGCCGTCACCGAACCGGCCTCACCCCACATGCACAGCCCCCGCCCCGGTGTGAGGGTGGCCGTGTGACCACCACCGATCAGTCGGCCGCGGCCGTGCCCGCGCCCGCCGAGGCCCAGGCGCCGCCCGTTCTCGACCGGCGGCGACGCAACGTCGTCTTCGTGACGATCATGCTGGGCATGCTGCTCGCCGCCCTCGACCAGACCATCGTCGGCACCGCACTGCCGACGATCGTGTCGGATCTGGGCGGGGCGGAGCACATGTCGTGGGTCGTCACCTCGTATCTGCTCGCGGAGACCGTCGCCACGGTCCTCGTCGGCAAGTTCGGTGACCTGTTCGGGCGAAAGGTCGTCTTCCAGGTCTCGGCGATCATCTTCATCACCGGCTCCTTCCTGTGCGGCCTGTCGACGAACATGACGCTGCTCATCGCCTGGCGGGCGATGCAGGGCATCGGGGCGGGCGGCCTGATGGTCACGTCCATGGCGCTGATCGCCGATGTGATCCCGCTGCGCGAGCGCGGCAAGTACCAGGGCGCCATCGGCGCCGTCTTCGGCGTGTCCACCGTGATCGGGCCGCTGCTCGGCGGGCTCTTCACGGATCACCTCAGCTGGCGCTGGGCGTTCTACGTCAACGTGCCCATCGCGATCGTCGTGGTCCTCGCCGCCGCCCGGACCATTCCCGTCGTGAAGTCGGCGGTGCGGCCCGTCATCGACTATCTCGGCATCGCGCTCGTCGCGGTGGGCGCGAGCGCGCTGATCCTCGCGACGAGTTGGGGCGGCAACCAGTACGCATGGGGATCGCCGACGATCATCGGCCTCTTCGTCGGCGGTCTGGTCGCGCTGGCGCTGTTCTGCGTCGTCGAGACGAGGGCCGCCGAACCGATGCTGCCGATGCGGCTGTTCGGCAACCCGGTCTTCACGGTCTGCTCGATCCTCAGCTTCATCGTGGGCTTCGCGATGCTCGGCGCGATGACGTTCCTGCCGACGTATCTGCAGTACGTCGACGGGGACTCCGCCACGATCTCCGGTGTGCGGACGCTGCCCATGGTGGTCGGGCTGCTCATCGCGTCCGTCTTCAGCGGCAACGTCGTCAGCAAGACCGGTACGTACAAGGTGTTCCCGATCGTGGGTGCGCTGGTCATGGCGCTCGGGCTGTATCTGCTCTCGCTGATGGGGAGCGCCACGAGCACGTGGCTGGAGTCGCTGTACATGTTCGTGCTCGGCACCGGCATCGGCCTGTGCATGCAGGTCCTGACGATCGCCGTGCAGAACACCGTCGCGTACGCGGATCTGGGGACGGCGACGTCGGGCGTCACCTTCTTCCGTACGCTGGGCAGCTCGTTCGGCACGGCGGTGTTCGGCACGATCTACGCCAACACGCTGACGCCGAACCTCAAGGACGGGGTCGCCGCGGCCGCGCGGGCGGGCGGCGGTGATCCGGCCGCCATCGGCAAGGCGGCACAGAGCCCCGGAGGGCTGCACGAGCTGCCGGCCGCCACGGCCGCGCCCCTCGTCAAGGCCTACGCGGACAGCCTGCACACCGTCTTCCTCTGGACGGTTCCGGTGGCGCTGCTCGGGTTCCTGGTGGCGCTCTTCCTCAAGCAGGTGGAGCTGCGCGACAGTGCGCGCATGGGTGCCCCGGACATGGGCGAGGGCTTCGCGCAGCCGACCAGCGGCGACTCCGGGCACGTGCTGGAGCGGGGCGTCGCCGCCATCATTCGCAACGTCGGCATGTCCACCGCGCGCGGGATCATCCGCGATTCCGACACCCGGCTGGACATCGCGGGCGCCTGGGCGGTCATGCAGGTCTCGCTGTTCACCCGAATGGTCGGGCACGCGAGCCTGGGTCTGATCGCCGCCCGGCGCAGGATCCCGCCCGAGGTCCTGGTGCCCGTCTTCGACCGCATGGTCGAGGAGGGCTATCTGACGCGTACGGGCACGTACTTCTCGCACACGCCCGCCGGGGAGCGCGAGGCGGAGGTGATCTCCAGGGCGTGGGCCTCCTGGCTGGGCGAGGAAGTGCAGAAGGACCTCGGGCGGCCGGCGGACAAGGAGCTCGCCGCGGCGGTCGACGTCATCGCCAAGCGGCTCCTCGCGGAGGATCTGGAGCAGGGGCTCTCTCCGGAGACGGCGGGTGCCAGGGTTTCCGGGCGCTGAAGGGGCGTCCGTACGCGGCCCGTTGCTCAGCGCAGCAGCAGTTGCAGGCCGCCGAGCACGGTCGCGCCGATCACCAGCTGCTCGAAGAGCCGTTGGTTGATGCGGTTCACCGTGTACTTGCCGAGGATCGCGCCCGGCACCACGAAGAGCACCAGGGCCGCGTCCAGGAGCAGCGAACGGGCGTCGATCAGTCCGAGGCTCACGCTGAACGGCACCTTGGACGTGTTGACGATGAGGAAGAACCACGCTGACGTGCCCAGGAAGCCCAGCTTGCGGAAGCCCGCCGAGAGCAGGTACATCGACATGACCGGGCCGCCCGCGTTGGCGACCATCGTGGTGAAGCCGCCCAGGACGCCGTAGGACGGCGCTTTGAGGCGCCCTCCCCGTGCGCCTCCTGCACCTTCCGCGTCATCCGCCCTGCGGCGGCGCGCGATGGTGACGCCCGCCATGAGCAGGAGGATCGCTCCGATCGACGTACGCATCACCGCGTCGTCGGCCCACATCAGGAAGACCGTTCCGGCGACCACTCCCCCGGCGACGGCGGGGAACAGCCGCCAGAGGGTGGGCCAGTGGGCGTGTCTGCGGTAGGTGAGCACGGCGAGGACGTCGCCCGCGATCAGGATGGGGAGCAGGACTCCGGTGGACGCGCGGGCGGGCAGCACGGCCGCGAACACCGCGAGGCTGATGGTGTTGGCCCCGCTGACGGCCGTCTTCGAGAAGCCGACCAGCAACGCCGCCACCGCCAGCGCGGCGAACTGTGCCGTCGAGAGGTCCCAGCCCACGCCGCTCCATTCCGTGCCCCCGTCCGACGGGGGCGCTGTTACGCGCTGTAGTGGGCGCGCAGTTCCCGCTTGAGCACCTTCATGCTCGGGCCGAGCGGGAGTTCGTCGGTGAATTCCACCAGACGCGGGTACTTGTGGCGGCCCAGGTGCTCCTTGGACCACTCGATGATCGCCTTTGCCAGTTCGGGGGTGGCGTCGGCGGCCGCGACGACGACCGCGCAGATCTCCTCGCCGTGCACCGGGTCGGGCAGGCCGATCACGGCGGTCTGGGCGACGGACGGGTGGCGCATCAGGACCTCCTCGACCTCGCGCGGGTAGACGTTGAACCCGCCGCGGATGATGACGTCCTTCTTGCGGTCGACGATGGCGAGGAAGCCGTCGGCGTCCTTGGTCCCGAGGTCGCCGCTGCGGAACCAGCCGTCGACCAGGGCCTCGGCGGTCGCCTCGGGGCGCCCGAGGTAGCCGGAGAAGACGTTGTGGCCGCGGATCACGACCTCGCCGAGCTCGCCGGTGGGCAGCAGTTCGACGCGGTCGTCGACATCGGCGCGGGCGATCTCCACGTCGACGCCCCAGAGCGGGTGGCCGATGCTCCCCGCCTTGGTCCCGAAGTCGGGCTGGTTCACGGAGGCGGTCGGGGAGGTCTCGGAGAGCCCGTACCCCTCGTACACGGGCGTGCCGAAGGCCTCCTCGAAGCGTTCGAGCACGGCGACGGGCAGCGAGGCGCCGCCGGAGATGCAGATCCGCAGCTTGGGCAGCCGCTCGGCGGCCTCGGCCGCGGCCACCAGGCCCACGTACATGGTGGGGACGCCGTGGAAGGTGTTGACGTTCTCCTCGACCATCAGCTCGATGGCCCGCGCGGCGTCGAAGCGCGGCAGCAGGACGAGGGTGGCGCCCGCCCGCCAGGTCGAGTTCATGGAGACGGTCTGGCCGAAGGCGTGGAAGAGCGGCAGCGCGCCGAGGGCGGTGTCGTCGGGGCGGATGTCGTTGGCGTCGAAGGCGTTGACGGTCGCGTTCATCACCAGGTTGAAGTGGGTGAGCACGGCGCCCTTGGGGACGCCCGTGGTGCCGCTGGTGTAGAAGACGACGGCCGGGTCGTCGGCGTCGCGCGTGACGTACGTGGTGAGGGGCTCGGTGGCGCCCGCCAGGGCCTCCAGCTCGCCCTCGGCGCCGAGCCTCACCATGCGCACGTCGGTCGCCTCGGCGGCCGCCGCGCCCGTCGCCGCCTGGGCGGGGTGGCAGAGGAGCAGGGTGGCGCCGCTGTCCCGCAGGACGTGCTCGACCTCCTCCGCGGAGAGCAGCAGGTGGACGGGGACGACGACGCCGCCCGCGGCGAGGACGGCGTAGTAGGCCTTCGGGAACTCGGCGGTGTTGGGCGCCATCAGGGCCACGCGGTCCCCCGGTCGCACGCCGAGCTTCGCGAGGGCCGCGCCCTGGGCACGCGCCTCGCTCCACAACTCCTTGAACGTGAGGCGCAGTTCTCCCTCGACGAGGGCGGTGCGGTCCGGGTGGCGGCGGGCGGGCTCGGCGAGGATCGCGGCAAGGGAGAGCGTGGCCATGAGGGAGGAGGCTCCGTTTCCGAGGGGCTTGCGGCTTGGCGGCATGTGGCGTTCGACATGCGACATTTGGTGGATCGGGCTGTTCTCTACGGTGGCGCGCGACGCCCGCCCCCTATCTAGAGGGCGGCGGGTCGTCGCCGGTTCGGCTGCTTGCGAGGGGATGCGGCACGCACCCGCTTCCCCCGGTCGCGGCGCCCGCCGTCAGTCTCGCTCGACCAGGAGTGCGCTGCCCTGCCCGACGCCCACGCACATGGTGGCGAGGCCGCGCGTGGCGCCCGTGCGGCGCATCCGGTGCAGCAGGGTGGTGAGGATGCGGGCGCCGGAGCAGCCGAGCGGATGGCCGAGCGCGATGGCCCCGCCGGACGGGTTGACCAGTTCCGGGTCGATGCCGAGGGCGTCGACGCAGGCGAGCGCCTGGGCCGCGAACGCCTCGTTGAACTCGGCCTCCTGGAGGTCGTCGATGTGCCAGCCGACGCGGGCGAGCACCTTGTGCGTGGCGGGGACGGGGCCGATGCCCATGACGTCGGGGTGGACGCCCGCCGAGGCCCCGGCCGCGTACCGCCCGAGGGATTCGAGGCCGAGCTCGTTCAGGGCCTCCTCGCTGACGAGCAGCAGTCCCGCCGCGCCGTCGTTCATCGGTGACGCGTTGCCCGCGGTGACGGTGCCGTCCTTGCGGAAGACGGGCCGCAGTCCGCTGAGCTTCTCGTACGAGGTGTCCTCGCGCACGCACTCGTCGGTGTCGACGACGACGCCGTCCGGCCGCGTGACGGGCAGGAGTTCGTCGTCGAAGTGGCCGTCCTTGCGGGCGGCGGCCGCGCGCTGGTGGCTGCGGAGGGCGAAGGTGTCCTGGCGTTCGCGAGAGACGCCGTGCCGCTCGGCGACCTCCTCGGCGGTCTCGCCCATCGCGAGGACGCCGTGCAGGTCCTTCATCCCGGGGTTGGTGAGGCGCCAGCCGAGGCGGGTGTCGGCGGTCTCCATGCGGTGCGGCAGCGCCTCGTCGGGGCGGGGCAGCACGAAGGGGGCGCGGCTCATCGATTCGGAGCCGCCCGCGAGGACGATGTCCGCCTCCCCGGCGGCGACGGTGCGCGCGGCGGTCGTGACGGCTTCCAGGCCGGAGGCGCAGAGCCGGTTCACGGTGGCGCCGGGCACGGACTCGGGGAGCCCCGCGAGGAGGGCGGCCATCCTCGCGACGTTGCGGTTGTCCTCCCCCGCCTGGTTGGCGGCGCCCCAGTAGATGTCGTCGATCCTGGCGGGGTCCAGCTGGGGGATGTCGGCGAGAAGTCCCTTCACGACGCCCGCTGCGAGGTCGTCGGGCCGGACGGAAGAGAGGGCGCCGCGGAGTCTGCCGATGGGGGTGCGGCGGGCGGCGGCGAAGTGGACGGTGCGCACGATACGGCTCCGGATCGTTCTGCGGGTCACGGTGCTTCGGTTCTGCGGGTCTCGCTGCGTGGCTCAGCACGTAAATTAGCGCTGCTAGTTTTGGAGTCTATGCGGGAGGCGGGGGCCAAGGGAAGGGGGACCTTCGCGCCCTTACGACTCCCCCCGCCCCAGCTCCGCCAGCCGGGACAGCACGGGCAGGGCGGCCGACAGGGCCTCGCGCTGCCCCGGGGTCAGCCGGTCGAGGAGCGGGGCCAGGTGCCGGGCCCGGTCCTCGTGACGGGAACGGCCGATCCGGCGGCCCTCCTCGGTGATGTGGACGAGGACCGCGCGCCCGTCGGACGGGTCCGGGCGGCGCTCCACCAGGCCGTCCCGCTCCAGGCGGGTGATCAGCTGGGTGATGCCGGGCTGGCTGACCTGCTCGGTCCGCGCCAGCTCGGTGAGCCGCCTGGGGCTGCCGCCGAACGCGAGGGTGTCCAGCACCGACAGGGTCGTGAACGGCCGCTTCTCCAGCACGGGCAGCCGGATGTAGAAGCGGTTGAAATCTTCGATCGCCCTGGTGAGCGCGCCCACGTCGAGGGCGTCGTCGCGGTCGTCGTCGTGCATGTCAGTCAGCCACTCCGAAACTTACTTCGCGTACTTATGTAAGCTGCTTATATTGTTCTCACTCACGCCTCGTCGGCGCTAGGAGAGAGTTCCATGACCGTTCGTATCGGCATCAACGGGTTCGGCCGAATAGGCCGCAACGTCTTCCGCGCGGCACTCGCCCGGGACATCGATCTGGAGATCGTCGCCGTCAACGACCTGGGTGACGTGGCGACCATGGCGCACCTGCTGGCCTACGACTCGGTCCTCGGCCGCTTCCCCGGCCGGGTCACCGCCGAACCGGGGGCGATCCGCGTCGACGACCGGCGGATCGAGGTGTTCGCCGAGCACGACCCCGCGGGCCTGCCTTGGGGCGAGCTCGGCGTGGACGTGGTCATCGAGGCGACGGGCGTCTTCACCGACGCCGCCCGCGCCCGCGCGCACGTCGAGGGCGGCGCGAAGAAGGTCGTCATCGCGGCCCCGGCCAGCGGCGAGGACATCACGATCGTGCTCGGCGCCAACGACGACGCCTACGACCCCGAGCGCCACACGATCATCTCCAACGCCTCCTGCACCACCAACTGCCTGGGCGTCCTGGCGAAGGTGCTGCACGACGCCGTGGGCATCGACTCCGGGATGATGACCACCGTCCACGCCTACACCCAGGACCAGAACCTCCAGGACGCCCCGCACAAGGACCTGCGCCGCGCCCGGGCCGCGGGCCTCAACATCGTTCCGACCTCCAGCGGCGCCGCCAAGGCCATCGGCCTGGTCCTGCCCGAACTGGCCGGCCGCCTCGACGCGTACGCGCTGCGGGTCCCCGTCCCCACCGGCTCGGTCACCGACCTCACCGTCACCACCCGGCGGCCCACGACCGTCGAGGAGATCAAGGAAGCGTACGCCGCGGCGGCCGCGGGGCCGTACAAGGGCCTGCTGTCCTACACCGAGGCCCCCATCGTCAGCACCGACATCGTCACCGACCCCGCGTCGTGCGTCTTCGACGCCGGGCTCACCCGCGTCACCGGACCCCAGGTCAAGGTCGTCGGCTGGTACGACAACGAGTGGGGCTACTCCAACCGCCTCATCGACCTCGCCCGGCTGGTCGGCGCCTCCCTCTGAGCACCCCGTCCGAGCGCCCTTCGCCGAACGACGTCAGCCGAGGGCGATCCGCACCGCGCCGCCCCTGGCGTCCACCCGCGCCGTCCACTCCGCGGAGACCCGGAACGGCCGGTTCGGGACAGCCGGGCGGCGCGGGCGGGTGCGGTGCAGGGTGCGGCCGTCCTGCGTGATCACCAGCGCGGGACGCGCGACGAACTCGGTCGTGCGGAGGGTGAATCCCGCCGCGGGCTCGTCCGGCGTCAGACGGTTCGGGGCGATCCAGGCGAGCGGGGCCGCGACCCGCAGCCGCACCGCCGCCGACGGCCAGTCGCCGTCGGAGAGGTAGCGCCGCACCGCCTCCGCCGCCATCCCTCCCTCGCGCGCCACCGCGCGTGCCGGTTCGGCCGCGTGCAGCACGTTGCCCACCGCGAAGACGCCGCGCCCGTCCGTGCGGAAGGCGCCGTCGACCGCGGGACCGCGCGTGCCGGGGTCCAGCAACAGCCCCGCGCGCCGGGCCAGTTCGTGGTCGGGGACGAAGTCCCCGGTGAAGACGACGGTGTCGCAGGCGACGTGGGCCGTCCTGCCGTCCCGGTGCCGGAGCCCGACGCCGGACAGCCGACCGCGGCCGCGGAGTTCGACCACGGTGGCGTCGGTGAGCAGGGGTACGCCGTGCCGCAGCCGCGCGTCGAGGGCACGGGCCGGCCGCGCCTGGTGCCGCGGGTGCTCGGTGACCAGCGCGGCGACGGCGACCCCGGCGCGCCGCAGGGTGTCCAGGGCGGTGAAGCTCACCGGTTCCGCGCCGACCACGACGGCGCGCGTCCCGATCCGCTGCCGGTACAGGTCGGCGGCCTGCTGGAGCTCGCCCGTGGTGTACACCCCCGCGGGCCGGGTGCCGGGCACCAGGCGGGCGGCGCGCGGCCGTTCGCGGGCCCCGGTGGCGAGGACGACGGCGCGGGCGGTGATGCGCTCCAGGCCGCGCGGGCTCGTGGTGTCCACGGTGAGCGGCGCCGACCACGCGGTCACGCTGACGCCGGTCCGCAGCACTGCGCCGGTGCCGACGGCCGCGGCCACGCAGCGCTCCGCGTACTGCGGCCCCGTCATCCCGAGGCGCCCGAAGCCGCCGTGCAGACAGTGCCGCGGAATGCCGCCCGCCTGCCGCTCCCGGTCCACCACCTCGACCTCGCCGACGCCCGACGCGGCGAGCCCGGCCGCCGTGGCGAGGCCCGCGGGCCCCGCGCCGACGACCAGCACGTCGACGATGCGCTCCCGCCTCATCCGGTACCCATTTCCACACCCCGTTCGTAGAGTTCCCGCACCTCGGCACCGCAGTAGAAGCCCTGGCAGCGTCCGCTCCGCGCCCGGGTGCGGCGCCGCAGGCCGTCCGGGGAGCCGGGCGGGATCGTGGCCGCGAGGGCATCGCGGATCTCGCCGCGCGTCACGCGCTCGCAGTGGCAGACGACGGCACCGTAAGCCGGGTCTGCCGCGATGAGATCGGCCCGCTGGTAGGGGCGCGGGAAGGCCTCGCCGAGGTTCGGCATGGCGACCGCCGCCAGCTCGCGAGGTCCTGCGAGCTCCAGGCCGTTGCCTGCGAGGAGCTCCGTGACGTGGGCGGCGATGGCCAGGGAAGCGGTGAGGCCGGTGGAGCGGATGCCGCCGACGGTGACGTAGCGCTGTTCCTTGTGGGCGCTGATGCGGTAGTCGTCGTGCTCGGTGGCGGCGCGCAGTCCCGCGTAGACCGCGGTGACCTCCTCGTCGAGCAGCTCGGGGAGGATCCGGTGGCCCTTCTCGCGCAGCGCGGCGATGCCCTCGGCCGTCGACCCGGTGGCCGTCTTGTCGTCCAACTCCTCGGCGGTGGGCCCGAGGAGGACGTTCCCGTACACGGTCGGGGCCACCAGGACGCCCTTGCCGAGCGCCGTGGGGACGGGCAGCAGGATGTGCCGCACCAGGTCGCGGGCGAGCTTGTCGTAGACGATGAGCTGGCCCCGGCGCGGGGTCACGGTGAAGTCGTCGTGGCCGAGCAGCCGGTCGACGCTGTCGGCGTGCAGACCGGCGGCGTTGACGAGGTGGCGGGTCCGCAGGGGGCCGCGGCTCGTCGTCAGCAGGTGCGGGTCACCCGTCGGATCGACCTTCTCCACACGGCAGTTGAGAAGGAGGTCCACCCCTGCGCGCACTGCCTGGGTGGCGTACGCGAGGGTGGTGGTCCAGGGGCAGATGATGCTCTCGCCGGGGACGTCGAGCGCGCCGAGGGCGCCGGGACCGAGGTGCGGCTCGCGCGCCCGGACCTCGGCGGGGCCGATGATGCGCGCCGCGTCGTAGCCGTTGCGCTCCGCCTTCGCCAACAGGCCCGGCAGTGCGTCCAGTTGCTCGGCGTCCCAGGCGACGAGGAGCGCGCCGACCGGCTCGACGGGGATCCCGGACTCGGCGGCGTACGCGGCGAGCAGGCGCTGCCCCTCGCGGACCAGCCGGGCCTCCAGGGAGCCGGGTACGGCGTCGAATCCGGTGTGCAGGATCGCCGTGTTCGCCTTCGAGGTGCCTGCGCCGACATCGTCGGCGGCCTCGACGAGGGCGACGCGAAGCCCGGGGTGGCGGGCGAGTTCGCGCGCGACGGCCGAGCCGACGACGCCCGCGCCGATGACGGTCACGTCGTACGTCACGTCCGGCGGCGCGCCACGCCTGACCACCGCCATCAGGGCGTACGTTCCAGGAGTGCCGCCACCGCCGAGCGGAAGCGGGCGAGGCGTTCGGCCGCGAGGTCCGCGCCGATGCGTGGTTCGTAGACGGCGGCGGGCCGCCACTTCGGGACGGCTTCGGCGATCGTGAGGGCGGGGTCGAGGCCGATGCGGGCGACGGCGGCCGCGCCGAGCGCGGTGACGTCGGGCAACGCCGAGACCTCGACGGGCAGTTGGAGGAGGTCCGCCTGGGTCTGCATGAGCAGGGCCGAGCGGGTCAGTCCGCCGTCGACGCGCAGGCTCGTCAGGGGCTCCCCCAGGTCGGCGGCCACGGCGTCGGCGAGCGCGG
>NZ_LIPN01000077.1 GCF_001418325.1 Streptomyces atriruber
GCTCGAAGGGGGCCAGCAGGTCGTGTATGCGGGCCGCCCGGCTGGGCTCCGCGTCGCGACGGGAAGGCGCGGGCCGGGGGCTGCCGAGCACCCAGTCCTGGTCGACGGGCGGCCGGACGTCGGGAAAGCGGGCGGACGGCGCGGGCGGCGGCTCGGCCGCTTCGTCGGACCGGTCCGCGGAGGATGCCGACACGGAGGAGGCCGACGAGGTCGGCGGGGCCGAAGGGCGGGGCGGCGCGGCGGGACGCGGCGGTACGGGGCTGCCAGGCGCCTCCGTGCTCATGCTCCCCCCGTTTCCTCGCGCTCGGCCGGCCGGAGCGCTCGGTGGGCGAGGCTCCGTGCACACCGCTCGGCCAGGCTCCGTGCGCGTCACTCTACGGGCAGACGCGGGGCGTACGGGAACGCGGTCCGCACCCCGGGGCGATCTGCCCGGATCATCCCCCTACCCTCGGGTAATCGCGTCTGGCAGGCTTCGCCCATGACTGCCCGTGCCGCAGACCGCGCCGCCGACCGGGCCCGTTACGACAGGGCCACCGCACACCTCGACGCCCCCGTCGCGATCGTCGACCTGGACGCCTTCGACGCCAACGCCGACGATCTCGTCCGCAGGGCCGCCGGCAAGCCGATCCGGGTCGCGAGCAAGTCCGTGCGCTGCCGCGCCCTGCTCGAACGGGTGCTGGCCCGCGACGGCTTCGCCGGGATCATGTCGTTCACGCTCGCGGAGTCGCTGTGGCTGGCCCGCTCCGGCTTCGACGACGTGCTGCTCGCCTACCCCTCGGTGGACCGCGCCGGGTTCGCGGAGCTGGCCGCCGACCCGAAGCTCGCGGCCTCGGTGACCGTGCTGGTCGATGACCCGGCCCAGCTCCGGCTCATCGACGACGCGAGGAACGGCGGAACCGAGGAGGTGCGGGTCTGCCTGGAACTGGACACCTCCTTCAGGACGCTGGGCGGCCGGGTGCGCATCGGCGCGCTCCGTTCACCGCTGCACTCGCCGGTGCAGGTCGCCGCGCTGGCCCGGGCCATCGAGCGGCGTCCCGGCTTCCGGCTCGTCGGCGTCATGGCGTACGAAGGTCATGTCGCGGGCGTGGGCGACGCGGTCGAGGGGCACCCGGCGCGGTCGCGGGCGGTCCGCATGATGCAGACCGCGGCCCGCAAGGAACTCGCCGCGCGCCGCGCGCAGACGATCGGCGCCGTACGGACGGTCGCGCCGGGCCTGGAGTTCGTGAACGGCGGCGGCACCGGCAGCGTCCAGCACACCGCGGCCGAGCGTGCGGTCACGGAGATCGCCGCGGGTTCGGGGCTGTTCGTGCCAAGGCTCTTCGACAACTACACGTCGTTCAGCGGGCGTCCGGCCGCGCTGTTCGCGCAGCCCGTGGTGCGGCGGCCCGGTGCGGGGACCGTGACGGTGCTCGGCGGCGGCTATCCGGCGTCGGGGGTCGCGGGCACGGACCGCTCGCCGGAGCCGTACCTCCCCGAGGGGCTGCGGTACGACCCGCAGGAGGGCGCGGGCGAGGTGCAGACTCCGTTGCACGGTCCCCCGGCCGACGACCTGCTGATCGGCGACAAGGTGTGGTTCCGGCACGCCAAGGCCGGAGAGCTGTGCGAGCGGTTCGAGACCCTGCACCTGGTCGAGGGCGACCGGGTGACGGGGAGCGTCCCGACGTACCGGGGCGAGGGCCGTACGTTCCTCTGACCCCGCAGGCCGGACAGGCCTTAGGGCGTCGCGCCCACGTCGTTGCCCACGCCGCCGCCCGTGGCGCTGTCGTCGACCGAACGGATCCCTTCGGTGATCTCGTCGAGGACGGAGACGGGCGGCGCGTCGTCGCCCGCGCCGACGGCGAAGCGGACGATGACCATCGACTCCGAGCCGACGCTCGACGCGAAGGCGAGCGACTGGACGTAGCCGCCGTCGCCCTTCTCCGTGTGGACGCGCCAGCGCACGAAGTAGCCGCTGCGGCCCGCGACCGCCACCTGGCCTTCCTTGAGCTTCTCGTGGCGCGTGATGCCGCCGTAGGGCTGGTTGTCGAGCTTGTCCTTGTCGTAGGCGTCGTCCGCCGCGTCCTCGATGTCGCCCAGGGCGAGGGCCTTGGGGTCCGTCTCGTCCGTGCCCGTCGCGGTGGTCGAGGTGACGGTGCCCTCGCGGCAGAGCCCGGAGTCGCCCGGGCAGTCGACGAGGTCCGGGGTCTGGATGGTCGCGCCGCCGCCGAAGGAGTCGTCGTCCTTCTCCCAGCCCTTGGGCACGGGGATCGTGATGCCGTTGAGGTCGTCGACGAGGGTGCCCGGGTCGGGGTCGGCGGTCGGGGACTTCGATTCCTTCTCCGACACGGCCGGTGTCGGGGTGCCCTCGGCGGGCGCGCTCGGCGCGGGCCCCCCGCCCTGCGGGTCGTCGTCACCCCCGCCGAGGGTGACGACGCCCGCCACGATGGCACCGGCCAGGACGACCCCGGCGACGCCCAGCGCGACGACCTTCGCGCGGCCGCCGCCGGGGGGCGTCACCGGCATGACCGACGTCGTGGCCTGCGGCGGCCCGAACCCCTGCTGCGCCGGGGCGACTTGGGTGTGCTCGGGCGTCCGCCGGTGCTCGGTCCAGGCGGATCCGTCCCACCAGCGCTCGACGGAGGGCTGGTGGGGGTCCGGGTACCAGCCGGGCGGCGGCGACATGCTCATCCCGGCACTCTAGGACGTGCCAGGAAGATCAGTACACCGAGTCCCGCTGGTCGGGAACCACTGAGCCGTCCGCGCGCAGGACGGGGCCCTTGCTCCCGTCGTGCTCGTTGTACGCGGCGGTCGAGCACGGGTACGTGCCGTCCTTCTGCGGCAGCGGCTCGATGAACATGGGGTTCACGACCCAGCGGCCGTCCTCGTTGTCGTACGCCCGGCACATGAACTCGCTCTTGTTGCGGTTCAGGACGAGGTGCGAACCCGTGGCGTCGCCGACGAACGTCACGTCCGTGTCGGCGTCGCCGCCGCCGAGGGCGATGCGGTGCCGGAAGTCCTGCTTGTCCCAGGCCGCCTCGCCCTTGATCCCGTAGATCTCCTGGTTGATCCAGCAGCGCTTGCCGTCGATGTACGGGATGGCCTCGCCCTTGTTGACGGGGACGTCGCCGCAGCCCTGGTTCCAGGTGGTGATGCGGCCCTTGCGGTCGAGGACGGAGCGGATGGCGACGGTGTGCTTGCGGTCGATGCCCACGCCCTTCGACCAGACCTCGGTGACCGGCTCGGAGCCCGCCGAGACGATGTAGACGTCGAATCCGGCCTTCTTGAGCGTACGGATCAGGTCGCGCTGCTGGTCGTAGTAGCGGACGTAGCCCGGGATCTCGTGGGTGCCGACGGTCTGCGTGGCGCCGATGGGGGCGGCGAGCGCCTCCTTGCGGGCCTTCGCGGCGTACGACTCCAGTTCGGGGACGGTGTGCCCGGCGAAGAGCTGCGGCACCCAGGCGTACTGCGGGACGGTGTGGCGGTGGTCCCACTCCCCCGCGAACGCGGCGGCGCCACTCATCGTCCTGCCGTCCTCGCGGACCTCGAAGATCTCGTCGGCGCAGGCGGCGTTCCTGGAGGTGGGCAGCGGCTTGCCGACGGGCACCTTCGTGCCGCACGCCTTGGTGAGCGCGCGGTCCGCGTCGTCGGTCATCCACTTGCTGGTGGACTTCCAGCTCTTGGGGCGCAGGATCTTGTCGTGCCGCAGCGACCAGGCGATGGTCGCGTCGGTCACGTCGTTCTTGGTGATGGTGTTGTCCCAGTCGAACGCGGCGACCGGGCGCTTGCTCCTGCCGTGCCCGAGGTCCGGGTTCGCGCAGGTGCCGCGCTCGTCGATGGTCCGCTGGAGCTTGGCACGGTTGTTTCCGTACCACTCCAGCTTCTTCGACAGCTGTGGGCACTGCGTGGCGTTGGTACGGGAGTTCACGGCCGTGGCGGCGGCCGCGGGGAGTGCTGCGGGCACGGCCGCCAGGGTGGCGGCCGCGGCCAGGGTCAGCGCCAAAATGTTTCTGTTACGCATGCGAGTGGACCGTACATCAGTCCTACGAGGCTGACGATGCCGCCGACGCCCCGTACACCGTGTCCCTCTGATCGGGGATCACGGAGCCGTCCGCACGGCGCACCGGGCCCTTCGCGCCGTCCCGTTCGGTGTAGCCGGTGGAGGCGCAGGGGTAGGGGGCGGCCTGCCTGCCCTTGGGCTCGATGAACATGGGGTTCACCAGCCAGCGCCCGTCGCCGTTCTCGTAGGCCCGGCACATCAGTTCGCTCTTGTTGCGGTTCAGGGCGAGCCTGAGTCCGGTGGCATCGCGCAGGAAGGAGATGTCCGTGTCGGAGTCGCCCGCCGCGAACACCTGGCGCTTCGCGGCCGGTTGGACCTTCTCGGCCGCCGCGCCGCGCACGCCGAAGATCTCCTTGTTGATCCAGCAGCGCTTGCCGTCGATGTACGTGATCATCGAGTCGTCGCCGTCCCTGACGGTGCCGCAGCCCTTGAGGTGCGCGGTGTGCTTCCCGTGCGCGGTGACGTTGCGGATCCCGATGGTGTGCCGGGCGTCGACGCCCACGCCCTTCCCCCAGACCTCGGCGATCGGCTCGGGCGAGGCGGAGACGACGTAGACGTCGAATCCGGCCTTCTTGAGGGTGCGGATCAGGTCGCGCTGCTGGTCGTAGTAGCGGACCCAGCCGGTGACCTGCCCGGTGCCGACGCGCTGTTCCGTGCCGATGGGCGCGGCGAGGTTCTCCTTGCGGGCGGCGGCCGCGAACTGCTTCACCTGGCGCGTGGACCAGCCGCGGGTGAGCTGGGCGAGCCAGGCGTACTGCGGCTCCATGCGGCGGTGGTCGAAGCCGTCGAAGGCCGCCTTGCCCGAGGTGGTGGCGCCCTCGCTGTAGACGGAGAGGATCTCGTCGGCGCAGGCGGTGTCGCGGCGGGTGGGCAGGGTGGCGCCGGTGGCCGGGCAGGCCTTCGCGAGGGCCTTGGCCGCGGTGCCGGTCAGATAGCGGCTGGTGGTGCGCCAGTCGCCGCGCTCGGGCGTGCGGATCTTGCCGTTGCGCAGCAGCCAGAACATGGTGGCGTCGCCGATGTCGTTCTTGATGACGGTGTTGTCCCAGTCGAAGGTGGCGACGGGCTTGGCGCCGCCCTTGTGCCGCTGGGGCCCGCAGTGGCCGTACGCGTCGATCATGCGCTGGAGCCGCGCCTTGTTGTCGCCGTACCAGCCCTTCGAGACGGTGAGGTCGGGGCAGGCCTTCGGCCGCGCGTGGGCGGCGGGCTGGGTGGCTTCCGCGGTGGCCTGGACGGTGACGAGACCGGCTCCGGCGACGGCGAGTACGGCGGTGGCCGCGGCGGCGCGGCGCTTGAAGTTCACGAACACACTCCAGTGTTTACGCAGGTCAGCCGGGCGTCGTGCGACGCCCGGCTGACGGGTGGATGGCTGTGGGGTGAACTGCCGGTGGGGCCTAGGTCCTGTCCGGCGGATCAGGGCGCGGAAGTGTGGCGTCCACCCTTGCGGTGCAGGCGAGCGGGGTCTGGTGCGTCCAGCTGCAAGGCGGAGGAGGGCGGCAACGCGATGGGGGTCCCCCTGCTCGAGCGAAGTCTCGAGCAGGGGGGAGTTGACAACCGACGACAACGCGGCAGATGGGCGTGCCAGACCCCGCGACCCGCGCCATGATCCGCCGGACAGGCCCTAGAGCGGGGTGACGTACGCCCCGGTGAGGCCGCCGTCGACGAGGAAGTCCGTGGCGTTCACGAACGAGGAGTCGTCGCTGGCGAGGAACGCCACCGCGGACGCCATCTCCTCGGCCTCCGCGAAGCGGCCCACGGGGATGTGCACGAGGCGGCGCGCGGCACGCTCGGGGTCCTTGGCGAACAGCTCCTGGAGGAGCGGGGTGTTGACGGGACCCGGGCAGAGCGCGTTGACGCGGATGCCCTCGCGGGCGAACTGCACGCCGAGCTCGCGGGACATGGCGAGGACGCCGCCCTTGGACGCGGTGTAGGAGATCTGCGACGTCGCCGCGCCCATCCGCGCCACGAAGGAGGCGGTGTTGATGATGGAGCCCTTGCCCTGGCGCCGCATGTAGGGGATGGCGGCCTTGCAGCACAGGTAGACGGAGGTGAGGTTGACGTCCTGGACGCGCTTCCAGGCCTCCAGGCCGGTGTCCAGAATGGAGTCGTCGTCGGGCGGCGAGATGCCCGCGTTGTTGAAGGCGATGTCGACGGATCCGTAGGTGTCGAAGGCGGTCTTGAAGAGCGCCTCGACCTGCTCGGCGTCGGTGACGTCGACCTTCACGAAGGTACCGCCGACCTCCTCGGCCGCGGCCTTGCCCGCGCTCTCGTCGATGTCGCCGCACACGATGTTGGCGCCCTCGGAGGCGAGGCGCCGCGCGGTGGCGAGGCCGATGCCGCTGCCCGCGCCCGTGATGACGGCGGTACGGCCCACGAGTCGGCGGCAGATGTTTTCTGACATGGGTTCAGGCCTCCGTGCTGATGAAGACGTTCTTGGTTTCCGTGAAAGCGGCGAGCGCGTCCGGGCCGAGCTCACGGCCGAGTCCGGACTGCTGGTAACCCCCGAACGGGGTCCAATAGCGCACGCTGGAGTGCGAGTTGACCGAGAGGTTGCCTGCCCGGACTGCCCCGGACACGCGCAGGGCCCGGCCGACGTCACGCGTCCAGATGGAGCCGGAGAGGCCGTAGTCGGTGGCGTTGGCGAGCCGGATCGCGTCGGCCTCGTCCTCGAAGGGGATGACGACGGCGACGGGGCCGAAGACCTCCTCCGAGGCCACCGGGGCGTCCGGGTCGACGTCGGTGAGCAGCGTCGGCGGGAACCAGAAGCCGGGGCCCTCGGGCGCCGTCCCGTGGATGCCGTCGCCGGGGGTTACGTAGGAGCGGACGCGGTCCAGCTGGGTCCTGGAGATCAACGGGCCCATCTGCGTCTTCTCGTCCGAGGGGTCGCCCACGACGACGGACTCGATCGCGGGCGCCACGACCTCCAGGAAGCGGTCGTACACCGAGCGCTGGACGAGGACACGGGTGCGGGCGCAGCAGTCCTGTCCCGAGTTGTCGAGATACGACATGGGGGTGGCCAGCGCGGCTGCCTCCACGTCGGCGTCGGCGAAGACGATGTTCGGACTCTTGCCGCCGAGTTCGAGGGTCAGGCGCTTCACGCGGTCGGCGCACGTGGCCATGATCTGCTTGCCGACGCGGGTGGAGCCGGTGAACACGATCTTGGCTACGCCGGGGTGCTCGACCAGTGCGTTGCCCGCGACGCCGCCCTCGCCGGGCAGGACCTGGAAGAGGCCTTCGGGCAGGCCTGCCGCCAGGGCGAGTTCGGCGAGGCGGAGCGCGGTGAGCGGCGTCGTCTCGGCGGGCTTGAGGATCACCGCGTTGCCCGCCGCGAGTGCGGGGGCCGTGCCCCACGCGGCGATCGGCATCGGGAAGTTCCACGGGGCGATGACGCCCACGACCCCGAGGGGCTCCAGGACGGTGACGTTCAGGCCGCCGGGGACCGGAATCTGGCGGCCGTTCAGGCGCTCCGCTCCCCCGGCCGAGAAGTCGAGGAGGTCACGGACGTTGCCCGCCTCCCAGCGCGCGTTGCCGATGACGTGACCGGCCTCGCGCACCTCCAACCGGGCGAGTTCCTCCAGGTTTTCGTCCACCTGGGCGGCGAAGCGGCGCAGGAGCCTGGCCCGGTCGGCGGGGGCGGCCGCGGCCCACTGTTCCTGGGCCCGCGCGGCACGGGCGACGGCGGCGTCGACGTCCTGCGGGGTGGCGGCGGGGACGGTCGCGACGACCTCTTCCGTCGCCGGGTTCAGTACCTCAAGCAAGGGTGCCTCACATGCGTTCGAAGGAGCGGCGGAGCTCCCAGTCGGTCACCACGGAGTCGAAGGCCTGCAGTTCGACCCGCGCCATGTTGCGGTAGTGCGCGACCACCTCGTCGCCGAAGGCGGCCTTGGCGATGGGGCTGTTCTCCCAGAGCTCGGCGGCCTCGCGCAGGGTGGTGGGGACGTGCTCGTACTCGCCGGTGTAGGCGTTGCCGGTGCACTCCTCGGGCAGTTCGAGCTTCTGCTCGATGCCGTACAGGCCCGCGGCCACGAGCCCGGCGACCGCGAGGTGCGGGTTGACGTCACCGCCCGGCAGCCGGTTCTCGAAGCGCATCGAGCGGCCGTGGCCGACGACGCGGAGCGCGCAGGTGCGGTTGTCGTAGCCCCAGGCGGCGGCGGTCGGCGCGAACGTGCCGGGCTGGAACCGCTTGTAGGAGTTGATGTTGGGCGCGTAGAGGAGGGAGAAGTCGCGCAGCGCCGCGAGCTGGCCCGCGAGGAAGTGCCGCATGACGGGCGACATGCCGCCGGGGTCGTCCGCGGAGCCGGCCATGACGTTGACGCCGTCGGCGTCCTGCAGCGAGAGGTGGATGTGACAGGAGTTGCCCTCGCGCTCGTTGAACTTGGCCATGAAGGTGAGGGAGACACCTTCCTGGGCCGCGATCTCCTTGGCGCCGGTCTTGTAGATGGCGTGCTGGTCGCAGGTGACGAGGGCCTCGTCGTACTTGAACACGATCTCGTGCTGGCCCGGGTTGCACTCGCCCTTGGCCGACTCGACGACGAGTCCGGCGGCCGCCATGTCGTTGCGGATGCGGCGCAGGAGGGGCTCGATGCGGCCGGTGCCGAGGACCGAGTAGTCGATGTTGTACTGGTTGGCGGGGGTGAGGTCCTTGTACCCGGCGTCCCAGGCCTGTTCGTAGGTGTCCTTGAAGACGATGAATTCGAGCTCCGTGCCGACGTGCGCGGTGTAGCCGAGCTCCGCGAGCCGGTCCAGCTGGCGACGGAGGATCTGCCGGGGGGCGGCCACGACGGGCGAGGAGTCGTTCCAGGCGAGGTCCGCGACGAGCATCGCGGTGCCCTCGTTCCAGGGGACCCGGCGCAGGGTGGAGACGTCGGCGTGCATGGCGAAGTCGCCGTAGCCGCGGTCCCAGGAGGACATCGCGTAACCGTCGACGGTGTTCATGTCCGCGTCGACGGCCAGGAGGTAGTTGCAGCCCTCCGTGCCGTGTTCGAGGACCTCGTCGAGGAAGAAACGGGCGGCGAACCGCTTGCCCTGGAGCCGCCCCTGCATATCGGGGAAGGCCAGGACGACAGTGTCGATCTCGCCGCTCGCGACGAGGGCTTCGAGCTCCTCGACGGCCAGCGGGGGTGTGCGGTCTGCCACGGGAAAAGCCTCCTTGGGTCAGCCGGGAGCCATAAGGTATTGCCGAGAACCATTGCTTGGGAAGGGGGTACGGACATGTCGCACACGGAAGAGGGCACGGCGGCGTCCGCACCGGACGACGAGCGCCTGACGGCGGTGCTGCGCCCGGTGCGGGCGGGCAACGGCTTCGAGGAGGCCCTGGAGCAGATCCTCCAGGTGGTCCGCCTCGGCCTGGTGCCCGGCGGCGAACGCCTGCCGTCGGAGCGGGAGCTGGCCGACCGGCTCGGCATCAGCCGGGTCACGCTGCGCGAGGTCCTCAAGGTGCTGCAGGACCAGGGCCTGGTCGAGTCGCGGCGCGGGCGGTACGGCGGCACGTTCGTGCGGCCGCGCCCCCAGGCGCCGGGCGAGGACGAGCTGCGCCGCCGCATCAAGGACGTCGACGTCGAGGACGCGCTGCGCTTCCGCGAGGTCCTGGAGGTCGGCGCGGCCGGGCTGTGCGCGGCGCACGGACTCACCGACGAGCAGGCGCAACGGCTGCGCACGGCGCTCGCGAGGACCCACGACGCCCCCCTCACGGAGTACCGCAGGCTGGACACCCTGCTGCACCTCACGCTCGCCGAGCTGTGCGGGTCGCCGACGCTCACCGCGCAGTACGCGGGGGTCCGCGCGACCGTCAACGACCTCCTGGACTGCATCCCGCTGCTCGTACGGAACCTGGAGCACTCGCAGCGCCAGCACACGGCGCTCGTCGAGGCCGTGCTCGACGGGGACGCGGACGGCGCGCGGGAAATGATGCGGGAGCACTGCGCGGGGACGGCGGCGCTGCTGCGGGGCTTCCTGACGTGAGGCGCCGCGGGGTGACGTGAGGCGCTGTTAACCACCGGGTAACGCAAGGGGCTTGCTTTCTCGCGCCCGGCACGGCAAAGGTATGCACCCTGCAAAGGTATGCATCCGTTCCATTGAGTCACCCAGCCGCCAAGCCTCAGTGCCGCCGCATAGGAGCCGTGCCATGACCATGGATTCCGTCCCGCCGAAACCAGCCGAGCCGGCGGACGACTATCTGGAACGCAGGACGCTGCGCCGGGGCAGCGCGGGCTGGCTGCTGCTGACCGGCCTCGGCGTCGCCTACGTCGTCTCCGGCGATTACTCGGGGTGGAACTTCGGCCTCGCGGAGGGCGGCTTCGGCGGCCTCGGCATCGCCATGGCGCTCATGGGCGTGATGTACGCGTGCATGGTCTTCTCGCTCGCCGAGCTCTCGTCCGTCCTGCCGACGGCGGGCGGCGGCTACGGCTTCGCGCGGCGGGCGCTCGGCCCGTGGGGCGGCTTCCTGACCGGCACGGCGATCCTCATCGAGTACATCCTGGCGCCTGCCGCGATCTCCATCTTCATCGGTGACTACGTCGAGTCGCTCGGCCTGTTCGGCCTCAGCTCCGGCTGGCCCGTCTATCTGGCCTGCTTCGTGATCTTCATCGGCATCCACCTGTGGGGCGTCGGCGAGGCGCTGCGCTTCAGCTTCGTCGTCACCGGCATCGCGGTGGCCGCGCTGCTGATCTTCGCGGTCGGCGCGTTCATGGACTTCGACGCCTCGAAGCTGAACGACATCCCCGTCGAGGCGGACGCCTTCGGCGCCAACTCCTGGCTCCCGATGGGCCTGTTGGGCATCTGGGCGGCGTTCCCGTTCGGCATGTGGTTCTTCCTCGGCGTGGAGGGCGTACCGCTGGCCGCCGAGGAGACCAAGGACCCGGCGCGCACCCTGCCCCGCGCGATCCGCTGGTCGATGGCCATCCTCGTCGTGCTCGCGCTCCTCACCTTCTTCGCCTCGTCCGGCGCGCGGGGCGCGAACGCGATCCAGGACGCGGGCAATCCGCTGGTCGAGGCGTTGCAGCCGGACGGCGAGGCGACAGCGCTCAGCCGCATCGTCAACTACGCGGGCCTCGCCGGCCTGGTGGCCTCCTTCTTCTCGCTCATCTACGCCGGGTCGCGCCAGCTCTTCGCGCTCTCCAGGGCGGGCTACCTCCCCCGCTTCCTCTCGCTCACCAGCAGCCGCAAGGCCCCCTACCTGGGCCTGCTCGTGCCGGGCGCGATCGGATTCGGTCTGGCCGCCGCGACCGGTGACGGCGCCCGGATGCTGAACGTCGCGGTGTTCGGCGCGACCATCTCGTACGCGCTGATGTCGCTCTCGCACATCGTGCTGCGCCGCCGCGAGCCCGGCCTGGAGCGCCCCTACCGCACCCCCGGCGGCATCCTCACCTCGTCCGTGGCGCTGGTCCTCGCCTGTGCGGCGCTGGTGGCGACGTTCCTGGTGGACGTGACGGCGGCGCTCATCGCGCTCGGGGTGTACGTGGTCGCCCTCGCGTACTTCGGGGTGTACAGCCGCAAGCACCTGGTGGCACGCGCGCCGGAGGAGGAGTTCGCGGCGCTCGCCGCCGCCGAGGCAGAGTTGGAACGCAACTGATCAGCACGGCTGAAGGAGAACGGTGAGGGAGAACGCAGTGGGCGGCAGGCCGCTGATCGGGGTCAGCACCTATCTGGAGTCCAAGGTGGGCTGGGGCGTGTGGGAGCTGCCCGCGGCCGTGCTGCCCGCGGGATATCCGCGCCTGGTGCGGGCGGCGGGCGGCCTCACCGCGATGCTGCCGCCGGACGACCCCTCGTACGCCGCCGAGGTCGTCGCCCGGCTGGACGGCGTGGTCGTCGCGGGCGGGCCCGATGTGGAGCCCGAGCGGTACGGCGCGGCGCGCGAGGAGCGCACCGGGCCGCCCGCGCGGGAGCGGGACGCGTGGGAACTCGCGCTGATCGAGGCCGCGTTGGCATCCGGGACTCCGCTGCTCGGCATCTGCCGGGGCATGCAGCTCATGAACGTGGCGCTCGGCGGGACGCTGGTCCAGCACATGGAAGGGCACGTGGAGCGCATCGGCGTGTTCGGCACGCACGCGGTGAAGCCCGTCCCCGGCACGCTGTACGAGTCGGTCGTGCCGGAGGCGTCCACGGACGTGCCGACCTACCACCACCAGGCGGTGGACCGCCTCGGCAGGGGCCTGGTGGTGTCGGCGTACGCGGAGGACGGCACGATCGAAGCGGTCGAACTCCCCCGGCCCGCCTGGGCGCTCGGCGTGCAGTGGCATCCGGAGATGGGCGAGGACACGCGCGTCATGGCCGCGCTGGTCCGAGCCGCGTCCTGAGCCGGGCGCGCACGGCGGTCCCGCGCTACTCCCCCTCCGCCGCCGTGCGCGACACCAGCCGCTCGTACCGCTGCCGGGCCGCCTGCGGGGTGCCGAGGCCGAGGCCGAAGGCGATGTCCGGCCAGGTCATGCCGCGGCCGCGCGCCATCTGCAGGAGCCCGGTCTCCAGCTCGTCCATTTCGCCGCGGGCCATCGGCAGGAGGGTGAGCGCCGCGGTGATGTCGGCGCGGTCCACCTCCGGTTCGCCATCGACGGCCTTCGCGGCCCCGCTGAGCAGGAACGACACGATCCGGACCGCTTCGTGCGGGCCGAGGACGGCGGGGTGGACCTGCCGGTTGCGCTGCGCGTCGTCGGCGGCGTGCCGCTCGGCGATGCGCATCAGGGAGGCATAGGCGCGCCGGGCGCGGGCCTCGTCCGGGTGCGGGGGCGTGAAGGGGTCGGCGGCCTGGGGCTGCTCTTCGGGGTTCGGCATGCGTCCAGCGTGGGGCGGCACACCCCAGAGAGTCAACGGTTCGTTGTGAACACTTTGTTTGCATCCCTGCGGTCGCCCGCTCCGGGCTCAGGACCTGCGCCCTCCCGCCC
>NZ_LIPN01000078.1 GCF_001418325.1 Streptomyces atriruber
CTGCGGGCGGGGCGCGGGGTAGGACAGCGACGAGGGGCGGGCCGCGGTGCCGGGGACGCCGCGCACGGTCCCGTCGGGATCGAGGAAGGCCGGGTCGCCGCCGGGCACCATGCCGAGCTCCCCGGCGCGGCGCTGCAGGGCGTCGGGGGCGGCATAGCCGTCGACCTCGCGCTGGAGCTCCTGCTCCTCCTCGGTGAGGTCCTTGGTCTGCTTCTTCAGCTCGCTGAGCTGGAAGGAGCCCTCGTTGAGGGAGGAGTTCAGGATGAGCAGCGTGATCAGGCCGCCGCCGAGGAGCAGCACGACCAGGAGCACGAAGGGGGTGCGCGCGGCCTGGCTGGGGCCCTGTGGCAGGAGCCGCGCGAGGCGGGCGGCCCTCCCCCGCAGCTCGGGCTTCTTGCTCATGGAGCCTCCTCGCGGACTCTGATCAGCGTGTTCTGCTCAGCGGGTCCTGCTTGGTCGGGCGATGCCGCTCGGCAGGCGGTGCTCCGGGTCGGGCAACAACTATCCGACGTCCTCGCGGATGCGCTGCGCGCCCCGCAGCCGGGCCGGTGCCGCCCTGCGGTTCTCGGCGACCTCTTCCTCGGTGGGGAGTTCGGCACCTCGGGTCAGAAGCTTGAGCCGCGGCTGGTAGCGCTCGGGTACGACGGGCAGGCCGGGCGGCGCGGTCGTCGCGGCGCCGGCCGCGAACACCTGCTTGACGAGGCGGTCCTCCAGCGAGTGGTAGGACAGGACGGCGATCCTGCCGCCGACGGCGAGCGCCTGCACGGCTGCCGGAACGGCCTGCTCCAGGACGCTCAGCTCGCCGTTCACCTCGATGCGCAGGGCCTGGAAGGTGCGCTTGGCGGGGTTGCCGCCGGTGCGCTTGGCGGCCTGCGGCAGGGAGTCACGGATCAGCTCGACGAGCCGGGCGCTGTTGCTGAACGGCTCCTTCTCGCGCTCGCGCACGACGGCGCCGACGATGCGCTTGGCCTGCTTCTCCTCGCCGTACTGCCGCAGGATCCGCACCAGTTCGCCCGGGGCGTAGGTGTTGAGGACCTCGGCCGCGCTGACGCCGGTCGTCTGGTCCATGCGCATGTCGAGGGGCGCGTCCTGGGCGTACGCGAAGCCGCGGTCCGCCTCGTCGAGCTGCATGGAGGAGACGCCGAGGTCGAAGAGGACGCCCTGGACGCGCGGGATGCCGAGGCGGTCGAGCACGTCGGGGAGTTCGTCGTAGACGGCGTGCACCAGGGTGGCCCGGTCGCCGTAGGGGGCGAGCCGCTCGCCGGACAGGCGCAGCGCTTCCTTGTCGCGGTCCAGGGCGACGAGGCGGGCTGCGGGGAAGGTGGCGAGGAGTGCCTCGCTGTGGCCGCCGAGGCCCAGGGTGCAGTCGACGACGACGGCGCCCGGCTCGGCGAGCGCGGGGGCCAGCATGTCCAGGCACCGCTGGAGCATCACCGGGACGTGTCGGCTGTTGTCGCTCAAGGGGCCCTCTCAGGTCCGGCGCGGCGTGCGTACGCACCGCCGGGTCCCCGCCCGCTCCGTGAAGGGGAATGGACTGCTGGCGCCGGGGAAGTGGCGTCAGCCGACCGGGAGCGGGAGGAGGCCGAGCCGTACGTAGGCGCCGCGCACGTGGGGGGATTCAGGGAATCCCCGGGATGTGCGGTCCAGCAGGGAGCAGGTCGCGTCTCCCGCTTCGCGTCACTTTAGTCCACCGTGTCTCCCGGTCAATCAACCGGCCTGCGCGTCGCGGCAGGGTCCCCGAGGGGGGCGCGCAACCGGCGAAGTCACCCGTTCAGCGGCATCTCCGGCGCCCCTGTGGGTTAGCTCACAACAAGAGCCTTTGACGTTCTTTGTCCCTCTCCACAGCGGGCCCGGACGATCAGTGAGCACTAACGTCGTAGCCATGTCGACTTCCGCAGCCCCCTCGGACCGCACCCCTGAGACGACCGGCGCCATATCCGCCGGAGCGGTCACCGACCGCCTCGTCGAAGCCAACGGGAAGTACGCCTCCCGGTTCACCGACCCCGGGATGGACGCCCGCCCCGTCCTGCAGGTCGCCGTGGTCGCGTGCATGGACGCCCGCCTCGACCTGCACGGCGCGCTCGGCCTCGAGCTGGGCGACTGCCACACCATCCGCAACGCGGGCGGCGTGGTCACCGACGACGTCATCCGCTCCCTGACCATCAGCCAGCGCGCGCTGGGCACCCGCAGCGTCGTCCTGATCCACCACACCACCTGCGGTCTGGAGTCCCTCACCGAGGAGTTCCGGCACGACCTGGAGATGGAGGTCGGCCAGCGCCCCTCCTGGGCGGTGGAGGCCTTCCGGGACGTCGACCAGGACGTACGCCAGTCGATGGAGCGCGTGCGGACCTCGCCGTTCCTGCTGCACACCGACGACATCCGCGGCTTCGTGTTCGACGTGAAGACGGGTCTGCTGCGGGAGATCGACCCTGCGTGACGGACAAAGGGCGGCAAGGCGCCACAAATCGCCGCCAGTTATCCACAGGCGAGTGACACGACCCGGTATGCCCAACAACAATGCGGGGGTGGCATCACGCAGAACCTTTCATGCGTGGTGCCGGTGAATTCTGGGTGGACCGGGTCTGCGCGTGAGCGTCGGCCCGGACATGGGGTATCCCCTGCTCCTCGAGAGCGCGGGGAAGGGCCGAGGAGGGCCGGGTGACGACCTATGACGATCGAGCGAGCCTCACAGATCTGACCACGACCGCGGAGCGTGTCCGCAGGTCGGTGGAGGGTGTGATCGAGGGCAAGCCAGAGGTCGTACGGCTTTCGCTGACCGTGCTCCTGGCCGAGGGGCACCTGCTCATCGAGGATGTGCCGGGCGTGGGCAAGACCATGCTCGCCAAGGCACTCGCGCGGTCCATCGACTGCTCCGTGCGGCGGATCCAGTTCACACCGGATCTGCTGCCGTCGGACATCACCGGGGTGTCCATCTTCGATCAGCAGCGCAGGGACTTCGAGTTCAAGCCGGGCGCGATCTTCGCCCAGATCGTGATCGGCGACGAGATCAACCGCGCGTCTCCGAAGACGCAGTCCGCGCTGCTGGAGTCGATGGAGGAGCGCCAGGTCACCATAGACGGGCAGACGTACGAACTGCCGAGTCCCTTCATGGTGGTGGCCACGCAGAACCCCGTCGAGATGGAGGGGACCTATCCCCTGCCCGAGGCGCAGCGCGACCGCTTCATGGCGCGCGTCTCGATCGGCTATCCGGGACCGGAGGCCGAGCTCCAGATGCTCGACGTCCACGGCGGCGTCTCGCCCCTGGACGACCTCCAGCCGGTGGCGCACGCGCACGAGATCGTGAAGCTCATCGACGCCGTGCGCACGGTCCACGTGGCCGAGCCCGTGCGGAGGTACGCGGTGGACCTGGTCGCCGCGACCCGCAACCACCCGGACCTCAGACTCGGGGCCTCCCCGCGCGCGACGCTGCACCTGCTGCGCGCCGCCAAGGCCTCCGCCGCGCTCAGCGGCCGTGAGTTCGCCCTCCCGGACGACGTGCAGGCCCTGGCCGTCGCGGTCCTCGCGCACCGCCTGCTGCCCACGGCACAGGCCCAGTTGAACCGGCGCACGGCCGAATCCGTCGTCCTGGAGATCCTGCAGCACACCCCGGTGCCCGCCGCCGTGCAGCCGGGCCCCGGTGCCTTCTTCAACCAGCAGCCGCCCGGCGCCCGGAGGCTTTGATGACGGCCGGGGGGAGGCCGGCGGACCCTGCCGACACTGAGAAGGGCGGGGTGCGCACGGCTCTCGCGGGCCTGACCACCCGCGGCCGCTCCTTCCTAGCGGCCGGCGTCGCCGCCGCCATCTGCGCCTATGTCCTCGGCCAGAGCGACCTGCTGCGCGTCGGGCTGCTGCTCGCCGTGCTGCCCCTGGTGTGCGCCACCGTCCTGTTCCGCACCCGCTACCGCGTCGCGGGCAGCCGCAGGCTCTCCCCCGCGCGCGTGCCCGCCGGTTCGGAGGCCCGCGTCCACCTGCGGATGGACAACGTCTCGCGGCTGCCCACCGGGCTGCTGATGCTCCAGGACCGGGTGCCGTACGTGCTCGGTCCGCGGCCGCGGTTCGTGCTGGACCGCGTGGAGGCGGGCGGGCGCCGCGAGGTGTCCTACCGCGTCCGCTCCGACCTGCGCGGCCGCTATCCGCTGGGACCGCTGCAGTTGCGCCTGACCGACCCGTTCGGGATGTGCGAGCTGACGCGCTCCTTCTCGACGTACGACACCCTGACGGTCATCCCGCGCGTGGAGGCGCTGCCCGCGGTGCGGCTGACGGGCGAGGCGAAGGGGTACGGCGACGGGCGGAACCGCTCGCTGGCCCTGGCCGGCGAGGACGACGTCATCCCGCGCGGCTACCGCCACGGAGACGACCTGCGCCGGGTGCACTGGCGCTCCACCGCGCGCTACGGCGAGCTGATGGTGCGCCGCGAGGAGCAGCCGCAGCGCGCCCGCTGCACGGTGCTCCTGGACACCCGTGCCGCCGGCTTCCGGGGCACGGGCCCGGATTCGGCCTTCGAGTGGGCGGTGTCGGGCACGGCGTCCACCCTGGTGCACATGCTCGAACGGGGCTTCTCGGTGCGTCTCCTGACCGACACGGGCGCCTCGGTGCCGGGCGAGGGCTCGGACGGCTTCGCGGGCGCGAGCCAGGAGTCGGCGGACGCGGCCGGGCTGATGATGGACACGCTCGCGGTGGTCGACCACTCGGACGGAGCCGGGCTCTCCCGGGCGTACGACGTGCTGCGCGGCGGGAACGAGGGCCTGCTCGTCGCCTTCCTCGGCGACCTGGCGGAGGAGCAGGCCGCGGTGGTCGCCAAGATGCGCCGGCGCAGCGGCTCCGCCGTCGCCTTCGTGCTGGACAGCACGGCCTGGGCGCAGGGCCCCGGCGGGCTGCCGTCCGGAGCCGGTGACGCGCGCGTGCGGATGCTCCGCGAGGCGGGCTGGACGGCTCTGGCGGTGCCGCCGGGGGCGGGCTTCGCGGATCTGTGGCGGCAGGCGGACCACGCCCGCACGAGCGCGGGCCCGGCGCCCGCGGCAGGCACGACGACCGGGGGATGGGCATGAACGACCGGGTCCGTACGAACGTGGGGGGACATTCATGAGCGGACGCGCGCGGCTCGCGGTGTGCGCCACGGCGGCCACGCTGATGGCATCGGGCTCGCTGCTGCCGCTCGTCGATCCGGCGACGTGGTTCCTGCAGGCGATCGTCCTGCTCGTGCTGCAGAGCGGGGTGGGCGCGCTGGCCCGGCGGGTGCCGCTGGCCAGGCCGCTCACCGTCGTGGTGCAGGCGCTGGTGTCGCTGTTCCTGCTCACGCTGGTGTTCGCCCGTGAACAGGCCCTCGCGGGGATCGTGCCGGGGCCGGACGTGTTCCACCGGTTCGGCGTGCTCCTGGAGGCGGGCGGCAACGACGTCAGTCAGTACATGATTCCCGCGCCGCTCAGCGACGGCATCCGGCTGATGCTGGTCGGCGGCGTGCTGGTGATCGGCCTCGCGGTGGACGCGCTCGCGGTGACCTTCCGCACGGCGGCCCCCGCGGGCCTTCCGCTGCTCGCCCTGTACTCGGTCGCGGCGGGGCTCTCCGACGGCGGCGCAGGATGGCTGTGGTTCCTGCTGGCCGCCGCCGGATATCTGCTGCTGCTCCTGGCCGAGGGCCGGGACCGGCTCTCGCAGTGGGGCCGGGTCTTCGGTGGCGCGCCGCGCGCTCCCGGACGGGTCACCGGGGGCCTGGAGAGCGACAGCGGGGCGCTCGCCCCGGTCCGCACGGGACGGCGCATCGGGGCCGTCGCCCTGGGCATCGCCCTGGTGGTGCCGCTCGCGCTGCCCGCCCTGGACGGCGGCCTGCTGGACGGCTCCGGCGGTCCCGGCGGCGACGGCTCGGGCGGCGGCGGGACGATCTCGGCCGTGAATCCGCTGGTGGCGCTCCAGGACAGCCTGAACCAGCCGGAGGACCGCGAGGTCCTCTCGTACCGCACGAACGCGGACGCGACCGACGAGCTCTATCTGCGGATCGTCTCGCTCGACCAGTTCGACGGCACCACGTGGAAGACCACCGTCCGGCGCATCGAGGACGTGCCGTCACCGCTGCCGGACCCCCAGGGCCTGCGCCCCGACGTCCGCAGGACCGAGATCCAGACGAACCTCGCGGCCGCCGACAGCTACGCGCAGAACTGGCTGCCGATGCCGTTCCCCGCCAGCGGAGTGGAGATCGACGGCCGCTGGCGGTACGAGCCGGTGGGCCGTGCCCTCGTCGGCGACCGGGGCCAGACCACGCGGGGCGCGCGGTACCAGGTCAAGAGCCTGGTCGTGGAGCCCACCGCCGAGCAGCTCGCGGCCGCGCCCGCGCCGCCCGACGATCTGCGGCGCGAGTTCACCAAGGTGCCCGACTCGCTGCCGGAGATGGTCGCGGACCGGGCCCGCCAGGTCACCAGGGGCGCCGCGAATCCGTATGAGCAGGCGGTCAAGCTCCAGGACTACTTCGCCTCGGACGGCGGGTTCACCTACAACACCCAGGTGCGGGCGGGCAGTGGTCCCTCCGCGATCGAGCGGTTCCTGAAGCAGAAGGAAGGGTTCTGCGTCCACTTCTCCTTCGCAATGGCCTCCATGGCGCGGACGCTGGGGATCCCGGCCCGGGTCGCGGTGGGCTTCACGCCGGGCACCGCCCAGGGGGACGGTTCGATGTCGGTCGGGCTGCGCGACGCGCACGCCTGGCCCGAGCTGTACTTCGAGGGCGTGGGCTGGACCCGTTTCGAGCCGACGCCGAGCCGCGGCACGGTGCCGGACTACACCCGCTCGGACGTCCCGTCCGGTGACACGGACGACCCGGACACCCCGGAGCCGTCCACCTCCGCCGAGCCCTCCACGGCGCCCTCCGCGTCGGACACCTGCCCGCCCGACATGAAGAAGCAGGGCGGCTGCGCGAGCGCCGCTCCCGCGGTGGCGGCCGGATCGGGCGGCGACGGTCCGCCCGTCGGGATGATCGTGGGCATCGGACTTGCGGTGCTGCTCGCCCTCGTCGTGCCGTTGCTGCCCTTCCTGTGGCGGAGCCGGGTCCGGGCCGTGCGCCTGGGGTCAGGAGGCCGCGCCCCGGCGGACGCAGCGGCGCGGACGCTGGCCGCCTGGCTGGAAGTGACCGATACGGCCTGGGACCACGGCATTGCTCCGGACGAGTCACAGACCCCGCGGAAGGCCGCCGCCCGGATCGTCCGCGTGGGGCAGCTGACCACCGGTCCCGCGGAGGCCGTCCACCGGGTGGCGGCCGCGGTGGAGCAGGTGCTCTACGCACCGCACCCGCAGCCCACGGCAGGGCTGGCCGAGGACGTCCGGCGCGTGCAGGCCGGGCTGAACGCCCCGGTGGGCCGGGTGACACGACTGCGTGTGATGCTTGCGCCGCGTTCGGCCGCCCGGGTGGTGTGGGCGGTCTCGGACCGGTGGACGGCGCTCGGAGCGCGCTGGCGCGAGCGGGCCGCGAAGCGGTGGTCGGTGCTCGCGCGGAAGCTGCCGCGGCGGGCCGGTCAGGGCGCCGGTCAGGGGAGCTGAGAGGGCCGCGGGCTCCGGCCCGCGGCCCCCACGGCCCCGCACATACAGGTGTGAGGGCACATACAGATGTGAGGGGTGGCCGCCCCATCGGGTGGCCACCCCTCACACATGCATACGTCTGTTCGGGTCAGCGGCGGACCGGTCGGGTCACTGACCGCCCTGCTGTTCGTCGCGGCGACGCTGCCACCGCTGCTCGATGCGGTTCATGACGGAGCGGCGCTGCCTCGCCTGCCGTGGCGCCGCCTGCCCGCCTGGTGCGGCGGCCGCGCCCGAAGGCTGTTCGCCCGGCTTCGGCGCCTTGCGCCAACCGGTGACGGCGAGCACCGCGCAGCCCAGCATGACGAGGAATCCCACCACGCTGATCCAGATCTGCTGGGCGACCATTCCGGCCATGAGAAGGGCGATGCCCACAAGGAAGCCCACGACCGCTTGGTAGACCCGCTTCCGGGTGTACGTGCGCAGCCCGCTTCCCTCAAGCGCTGTCGCGAACTTGGGATCTTCGGCGTACAGCGCTCGCTCCATCTGCTCGAGCATGCGCTGCTCGTGCTCCGAGAGCGGCACGGAGTCCTCCTCATCGTGCAGTCGCCGGGGCGACCGGGGGTCCCCTTCAGGATAGGCAGGGAATCGCCCCCGTGAAACCCGCCCCTCTGCGCCAACTTCGCCAAACCGGACCTGCACTCCGCTCCGGCTCGCTGAAGCGTGCATTCCCCAGCGGCCGAACCGTCATGCAGAACGGTGTCCCTCGATCATACGGCGCCCGTAGCCCGTTCGGGGGGCCTGTGGCGTACTCCATGTGCGACTGCGTCCCTGATCAGCCGGTGAACCCACGGGAGCACCTCAGGCCTCGGAGGCCTCCCGCGCCTCACCGAGCACGTGCAGCTGGGTGGCCACGGCATGGAAAGCGGGCAGCTCGGCCGCGGCGGCCTCCAGCTGGAGGAGGGCCTCCAGGGCGCCCGGCTCGGTGTCCACGAGGACGCCGGGGACCAGGTCGGCGAAGACCCGGACGCCGTGCACCGCGTCCACGCGCACGCCCGCGGCCTCGACCAGCTCGGTGAGCTGGTCGGCGGTGAAGCGCCGCGGCACGGGGTCGCCGTCGCCCCAGCGGCCCGCCGGGTCGGTGAGCGCGGCCTGCGCCTCCTTGAAGTGCCCGGCGAGGGCCCTGGCGAGCACGGCGCCGCCGAGACCCGCCCCGAGCAGGCTGAGGACACCGGCGGGGCGCAGCGCGTCGACGGCGAGGCGCACGCCCTCGGCCGGGTCGTCCACGTACTCCAGGACGCCGTGGCAAAGGACCGCGTCGAAGCCGCCGCGCTCGACGACGTCGAAGAGGCCGAGCACGTCGCCCTGGACGCCGCGCACCCGGTCGGCGACGCCGGCCTCGGCGGCCCGGCGCTCCAGCGCGAACAGCGCGTTCGGACTGGGGTCGACGACCGTGACGCGGTGGCCGAGCCGGGCGACCGGCACCGCGAAGTTGCCACTGCCGCCGCCGGTGTCGAGCACGTCGAGTTCGGTGCGCGACTCCCGGCCGGTGACCTTGACCCGGCGGTCGAGGGCGTCTTTCAGGACGTCCCAGACCACGGCGGTACGAAGAGAAGCGCGGGGGCGCATCGGGTCCGACACGGCAGTTGACTCCTCGGCGCGGGGGTGCGGATGCCTCCACCCTATTGCCTGCGCCGTGGTGCCCAGGCCACGTGTCCCACCGTACGGACGCGCCGGTCAGCCTGCGTCCGGCGGCTCCCTGCCCGCGTCCTGGGACTCCTGCCGGGGCTGGGGCAGCACGGGCTGGAGCACGAGCATCCGCTCGACGATGCGCAGGAACATCGCCACGTCACGGAGCAGGTCGTCGGCGTCACGGGCGGTGGCGGCCGCCGCTATGCCCGCCTCGGCACGGGCCCGGCGGGCGGCACCGGAGGCGAACAGGGCGCTCCACTCGGTCAGTTCGGGGGCTATTTCGGGCAGGACTTCCCAGGCGCTGCGGATGCGCTGCCTGCGGCGCGGGGTCGCCTCCGGGCGGCCGCGCGCGGCCAGGACGGCGGCCGCGGTGCGCAGCGCGGCGAGATGGGCGGTGGCATAGCGCTCGTGCGGTGCTTCCAGACGGGCGGCCTCGTCGATTCCGGCGCGGGCCTGGGCGAGCAGTTCGAGAGCGGCGGGCGGGGCGGTCGCGCGGCGCAGGACGGGGTGGACATCGCTCGCCGGGCCGGTCAGTGAGGGAGCAGGGCCGACGGCGCGGTGCCGGTGGGCGGCTGCTGCGGAAGTGCTGGCCATGACGAACCTCCTGTCGTCGTGTGACGGCGCAGTGGCCGTATGTACACATCGTGGAGTACGCCACTGACAATCGGCTCTGACCTGGGGTTTTGCTTCGATTGGGGGTTCGGGCTTACTTTTGAACTGACCAGTCAGTTCAAAAGGAGGGGCAGGGGGGACTGTGAACGGTCCGACCGAAGGTGTGCGTGGAGCCGCCGTCACCGCCGAGGACTTCGGGCTCAAGGGGCCACGGGGCTGGGCGTTCCGCGGCATCAAGATCCAGGCGGAGCCCGGGTCGCTGATCGCGCTGGAGGGCCCCTCGGGTTCGGGCCGCACCTGTCTGCTGCTCGCGCTCACGGGACGCATGCGTGCCACCGAGGGCCACGCCTGCGTTGGCCGCTTTCGCCTGCCCAAGCAGCTGGCCGCGGTGCGCAGGATCAGCGGACTCGGGCCGGTGCCCGGCGTCACCGATCTCGACCCGGCCCTGACCGTCGCCGAGCATCTGCGCGAACGGGCGCTCCTGGAGCGGCGGTTCGGCGGTTCGCTGCGCGGGCTCCTGCGGCCCCGCAGCGAGCGGGTGAACGAGACGCGGCTGCGCATCGACACCGCGCTGGCCGCCGCCGGGCTCGACATGGAGTCGCTGCCCAAGGGGCGCCGGACCGCCGTGCGCGACCTGGAGCGGCTGGAGGTGCTGCGGCTCTCCGTGGCGCTGGCCCTGATCGGCAGGCCGCGCGTGCTCGGCGTCGACGACACCGACCTGAAGCTCTCCGACGCCGAACGGACCGAGGCCTGGGGAATGTTGAAGTCCCTCACGGACGGCGGGACGACCGTCGTGGCGGTGTGCAGCGAGGCGCCCGAGGGCGCGGTCGTGGTCCGCACCGGCTCCCGCCCCGACGCACGCCCCGGCACAGGCACCCACGACGACGAACGCACCGACGACGACAAGGAGACGGCGGATGCGCTCGCCGAAGCTCGCCGCGCTTGAGCTGAAGCGCTTCGGCAGGGGGAAGCTGCCGCGTGCCGCGCTCGTCGCGCTCCTGCTGCTGCCCCTGCTGTACGGCGCCCTGTACCTGTGGTCCTTCTGGGACCCCTACGGCCGCCTCGACCGCATCCCCGTGGCGCTCGTCAACGACGACAAGGGAGCCACCGCGCAGGGCAAGAAGCTCGCGGCGGGCGACAACATCGTCGAGGGGCTCCGCGACAGCAACACCTTCGAGTGGCACGAGGTGAGTGACGCCGAGGCGCGCAAGGGCGTCGAGGACGGCACGTACTACCTGTCCCTGACGATGCCCACGGACTTCAGCAGGCGCATCGCGTCGAGTTCGGGGGACTCCCCGGAGACGGGCGCCCTGAAGGTCCGTACGAACGACGCCAACAACTACATCGTCGGGCAGATCTCGCGGACGGTCTTCTCCGAGGTGCGCTCCGCCGCGTCCACGAAGGCGTCGCGCTCCTTCCTCGACAAGATCTTCATCTCGTTCTCCGACATCCACGGGGCGACGCAGAAGGCCGCCGACGGCGCCGAACAGTTGGACAGCGGCATCGACAAGGCCAAGAAGGGCTCCAAGGACCTCGCCAACGGCCTGGGGGACGCCAAGGACGGCAGCGGCGACCTGGCCGGGGGCATCAAGAAGCTCCACAAGGGCGCGGGCGACCTGGAGGTCGGCTCGAAGAAGGTCGCGGACGGTACGCAGAAGCTGGCCGACAAGGTCAACGGCACGGCGGACCAGGTGCGGCCCTTCCTGAAGGACAACGGCAAGACGATCGGGGACACGGCCCAGCTCGTCGCCGACTCCTCCAAGGCGATGCGCCACCACCTGTCCACCTGGGTGAAGCTGGCCCCCGGGGCGGCCGAGGGCGCCAAGGACGCCTCCCGGATCATCGGCGAGTTCTACACCCAGCAGTGCGAGAAGGCCCCGATCCCCGACCCCCACTGCGCGAAGTTCAAGGACGCCAAGGAGTCCGCGGAGAACGTGTCGACCATCGCGGACGACATGAACACCGTGGTCAAGGACCAGAACAACGACGTCAAGCAGCTCGACAAGCACCTGGCCACGCTGCAGAAGAAGTCGCAGGCGCTCGCCGACCGCGCCCCGCACCTCGACGAGGACCTGAACGCCGCGGTCACGCAGATCAACGACCTCAACAAGGGCGCGGGCAAGGTCGCCAAGGGCGCCACGAAGATCCATACGGGTCTCGGCACCGCCAAGACCGGTGCCGGCGACCTCGACGAGGGCATCGGCAAGCTGGAGACGGGCGCCGGCGACCTCAAGGGCGGCATGTTCAAGCTGGCCGACGGCTCCTCGAAGCTGTCCGGCGGGCTGCACGACGGCGTCAAGAAGATCCCGGACTACGACAAGAAGGACCGCGATGAGCGCACCGGCGTCATGGCCGACCCCGTGCAGCTCGCCTCCCAGTCGATGCACAAGGCGCCCAACTACGGCACGGGATTCGCGCCGTACTTCATCCCGCTCTCCCTGTGGGTCGGCGCGATGGTGGCGTACATGCTGATCCAGCCGCTCAACCGGCGCGCGCTCGCCGCGGGCGCCTCCGCGTGGCGCATCGCGCTGGCGGGCTGGCTCCCGGTGGCCGCCCTGGGCGTGCTCCAGACCGCCGCCCTGCTCTCCGTCCTGCACTGGGGCCTCGGCCTGCAGATGGCGCGGGCGGCCGGGACCGTGGGCTTCCTCTGCCTGGTGACGGCGTGCTTCGCGGCGATCGTGCAGTGGCTCAACGCCCGCTTCGGAGCGGCGGGACGGATCCTCGTCCTCGCCGTGCTGATGCTGCAGCTGACGTCGGCGGGCGGCACGTACCCCGTGCAGACCAGCCCCGGCTTCTTCAGCGCGATCCACCCCTTCCTGCCGATGAGCTACGTCGTCGAGGCCCTCCGGAGACTGATCACGGGCGGCGGCCTCGGTCCTGTCTGGCAGGGCTGCGCGGTCCTGACGGCCTTCACCCTGGGCGCCCTCGCGCTCACCGCGCTCTCCGCGCACCGCAAGCAGGTGTGGACCCTCGACCGGCTGCACCCGGAGCTGAGCCTGTGAGCACGGCGGAGCGGGGACGGCCTGCGGAACCTGTGAGAATCAGGCCCATGGACAGCAGTGCAGGCAGCACCCGCCGCGAGGCGACCCGGCAGAGGCTCTACGAAGCCGCCGTCACCCTCATCGCGGAACAGGGCTTCTCGGCCACGACGGTCGACGAGATCGCCGAACGGGCCGGAGTCGCGAAGGGCACCGTCTACTACAACTTCGCGAGCAAATCGGTCCTCTTCGAAGAGCTGCTGCGGCACGGCGTCGGCCTGCTCACCGCCTCCCTGAAGGAGGCATCCGAGGAGGCGGGCAGGAGCGGCGGCAGCAAGGTCGACGCCCTCGACGCGATGATCCGGGCGGGCCTGGTCTTCATCAACCGCTACCCCGCCTTCACCCAGCTCTACGTCGCCGAGCTGTGGCGGACCAACCGCGCCTGGCAGTCCACCCTGCTCGTGGTGAGGCAGCAGGCCGTCGCGGTGGTCGAGGACGNNCGCCGCGCTCGTCGGCATGGTGCTGGTCGCCGCGCTGGACTGGCAGGCCTTCCAGCCGGAGCGCTCGCTCGACGACGTGCACGCGGCGCTGTCACGGCTGCTGCAGGGCCGGGTCAGCGGCACGCGCGCGTAGCCCCGTCTTCCCGGTTCCTCCGGAACGCACGCGGTTCCTCAAGAACGCACCGGCGCCTTCTCCGACACGACGAAGGCGCCGGTGCGGTGCCTCCTGTTCCCAGGCAGCACCGCACCGACGCTTTCTCCGTCCCCCCGTAACCCCCGTGCGACCCCCGTGTGGTCG